>JBCCDF010000001.1:0-48183 GCA_039030935.1 Pseudomonadota bacterium
GACTGCGCGATACTTGGCACGAACAGACTTCCCATATTGCTCCATGACAGCATCAATGGCCTTATCCAGATCAGGACCATCTTTGAGGCCGAGCTTCTTAATCAAGAAGTTCTTCTTCACCGTCTCAACTTCTTTCGGGTCAGTCGCAGACACCGTTGAACTGTCGCGGTTGTAGATCGATGGACCGCATCCGATGGTCACCTTGGTCAGGAAATCCATGTCCGGCGTGACGCCGGCCTTTTCTTTCAAGTCTGCGGCATACTTTTCGATCAGCTCATCACGTTTGCTCATTTGTCGCTCTCCCTTATTCGACTGTAGAAATGCTGCCCCAGTTTCGCTCTAGACGCAAACGATTTACGGGGTCTGATCACTTTCGGGGGCAGTCATGACGCCCTTCATGGTCCAAATATCCTTTCCCCAGCGGCGATGCTGCCAGAACCATTGCCCCGGAGTCTCACGAACTTCCTGCTCAATAAATGCCGTAATGTACTCAAGGCATCGTCGAACATCTGTGTCGGTGTCCCCAGTCTTTTCGGGCATATAAGGCTCATGGATCGTTACATGAAAGCGTGCTGGTCCGGTTCTGCGGGTTGAAACCGGAACGATTGGGACATGATATTTGTGTGCCAATCTTGAGGGGCCGGGCGCGGTCATTGCTGGATGGCCAAAGAAACTCACGGCCAAACCTTGATTGAATTTCTGATCGTTCATGAGGGCCACGGAACGCCCCGCTGACAAAGCTCGCATTAACTCGCGCGTGCCTAGTCCCTTGGGGGTTAGCACGCCGATCCCATAATCGTGGCGCACTTTATTGATGCGTCGATCAATGTGCGGATTGTTGAGCATTCTATATGTCACCAGGCAATCGACTGGGCGTCTGCAAATAACGGCGGCCATGATTTCCCAATTGGCGAGGTGACCTGAGATGAACACAGCACCTTGCTCACTCGCTTCAACTTGATCGAGGTGTTCTGCTCCAGTGACAACGACACGGTCACCTTCATATGGATTAATTTTTGGAAGATGAGGCAGCTCACCCGCGGTTCTTCCGACATTCTCCCAAGCTTGTCGCGCAATGTCTTCACGCTCATCTTCTGTTAGTTCCGGGAAAGCGAGGCGTAGGTTTCGCAGCACCGTCTTTCTTTGAGAGAGAACAGGGCTGAGGCGTTTAAACAACCATCCGCCCAAATTCGATGCCCTGTCAGGCCCCAGAGTCTTCATCGGCCACCAGTATAAAACATCCCATGCAATGGCTTCCAGTCGCCACAGAACGCGTTGCCCGAACGTGGAGCGATTGTCGATGTCCTTAGGACGGATATATTGTTGCTCAGTCATGTCTTCGCAAAAAGGGGTAGCGCCAATTCATCAAGCTTATGAGTGTCTTCGAACAGGGCTTCAATTGGATAAGTGGCTATTTCATTGCGGTCTTTTTCCGGCAGGCGCGCATAGTCTTTCTCAGTGGTGATCAATTGCGCTTGATGATCGGCGGCAAGCTGACGGAGCCATTTTAGATCGTCTGCACGATAAGTATGATGGTCCGGAAAGGGAACAGCATCTCTCACATCGCCGCCATTGTCTTTAAGACTGTCAAAGAGCTTCTCGGGTCGTCCAATTCCGGCAAAAGCGATCAATGGTCCAAGTGGGGGAGGCCCTTTGGGTTGAATGCGGGCGCGGAGAATTGGGCGTGGAAACCCTTCGAGTTCGCTCGGGACTGACCCGTTTCCCATGACGATGACAGCGTCAGCTCTGGAAAGCCCTTTTGCGATGGGTTCGCGCAGTGGACCTTTAGGGATTACAAAGCCATTTCCAAAACGCGCTTTTGCATCGACGACGACAATTGAGAGATCCTTATGAAGCGTAGGGTTTTGGTGCCCATCATCCATAATAATGCCCTGAACTCCGGCCTCTGCCATCGCCGCACCGGCCTTTGCTCTATCCGATCCGATCCAGCTCTCACCAAAGCTTGCGAGCATCAAAGGCTCATCGCCAATTTCTGCGGCCGTGTGGATGGATGGATCGACTTGAAGTGGACCTTTTTTAGACCCGCGATAGCCTCGAGACAGGCTTGAAATCCGCTGGCCTGTTTTCGTTGTCAGATGTTTTCGAAGCGCAGCGACGACCGGGGATTTCCCCACGCCACCTGCGGTCAAATTGCCAATACAGATAACAGGGATACCCGCGTCGAAAGGCTTGGTCTTAGCGATTCGGCGTTTTGTGATGGCTGCATAAGCTAGACTGAGTGGCGTTAACAACGCGCGCGTCAAAGGCGCTGCCTCACGTGAGTGAGGGTCAACGTCGACGGACCAGAAACGGGGTTCACGCATCAGATGATCTCTGCGGAGGAAGCAAAGGGCTTAGATGATCTAAAACTGCGAGCAGGGGTGACCTGTCATAGAGCGTAATATTTTCAGGCAATGACGCCGGAAACGCCTTGGCAAGGTCGGTTGCAGTATCGACGAAAGTCAAAGCGCCATGTTGCTGAAGGGTCTTCATCATTGCTGTGAAGTTAAAGACGTTTGGACCAGTGACAACAGGTTTGCCGAGCTGAATGGCCTCTAATGGATTGTGTCCACCGACGCCTTCTTTGTGGCCTCCGCCAAGATAGACCGTATCGCACAGGCGAAGCCACAGTCCCATGTCCCCGATTGTATCTCCGAGAAGAATATCCGTTTCCTCTGTCACTGCCGCGCGTGTGCTCCGGCGCGACACGGTGTGTCCGAGAGAGAGACAGAGCTGCTCAATCTCGTCGCTGCGTTCTGGGTGTCGTGGGACGAGGATTAAAAACGGCTTTGGGTTAATTTGAACCAAGGCCTCCAACACCAGCGCTTCTTCATAAGGGTGAGTGGAAGCGGCAAGAAGAACGAGGCGGTTTCCTATTTTTGATGACAGCTCGGAAAGCTCTTCAGGGTCCGCGGGTGGGGGAGGGAGGTCTGATTTTAAATTGGCGGGCAGAGCGAATGCATGTGGTGCATAGTTTTGCAGAGCGTTTGCCGTTTTGGGGTCACTCGCAGCAATCAGATCAAATCTCCCGAAAACTGTCTTTGCAGAGTTTGGCCAGCGCGCCCAACCGCGCAGACTTTTCTCTGTCATACGGGCATTGATTAAAGCTGTTTTCGTTCCGTCTTTGCGAACTTCACGTAAGAGATTTGGCCAAATCTCACCTTCTGCAAAAATAGCGAGATCCGGTTTCCAGGCTTCTGCAAAACGATGCGCGATTGCGGGTGTGTCTATCGGCGCTGGATAATAGAGGCGATTTGATTTCGCTTTGATGGTGAGCCTTATCTGCTCAGCACTGGTGAGGGTCTGACTAGTATGCAGTATATTCAAGTCGGGGCGTGTTTTTTCCAAGGCATCGGCCAATAAGAGAAGCAGCTTTGATTCACCGATGCTTGCACCGTGCATCCAAATCAGAGGTCCTTTTGGGCGCTTTACAAGATCTCGGGCATAACGTGTTTGTAAGTAAGCTGCGGACTCTTTCCCTTTTGACACTCGAAGCCGCAGCAAAAACGGCAAGAGCGGGGCGAGCAGCCAAGTTGCTGCACGATACAAGAAGAGGCCAAGACGCATTGGGCCGTGTTATACGATCATCGAATAAAATAGATATATGTTGGGGCAGTCAGGTATGCCGAGAGACGTGCTAGCGAATGCCTAGCAGCTCAAATGCACTATTTTGAGGTTGGACATTCTTCTCTCCCCCATCATCTGATTGCGAGGAGAAGCCAAGCCATCCTAAGATAACTGCAATTAGAAAGTTACGAAACATAACGATGTAGTCTGTCATTAGCCGACTCCCTTCTTACTATTTCTATACCTCGAAATCGCATATTTACCAGCCTTAAACGTCGCTACCATTATGAAGTTTCGGAGAGATTCGCTGACTGGAGGCTCGAGGTGACTGATCGGAAGATTGATGTCGACCATTTACTCTCAATGACGGGTGGAGACCCTGAGCTCGCGGAAGAGATATTAGAAATTTTCCGCGAACAGAGTAGTATGTGGGCGCGGATGCTTGACCCTAAGCTGCCTGCTCGTGAGTGGGCTGATGCTGCTCATACAATAAAGGGCTCAGCATTATCGATCGGAGCCGATGATTTAGCGCAGGTCTGTCTACACGCCGAGACGCTCGGTAGATCAGATGATGTGAGTTCTATACAAGCGGCTGTGGCGTTAGGGGATGTGAAGTCAGAACTCAGTTTCGCGCTAGAGGCCGCTGCCCGCGCTTCTCACGCTTTATCCAAACCCGGTTTAAGGGCATCAAACGAGCCAAACTCGTAAGCGATACAACGATCAATCATGGTTCGCCAAACGGGCTCCGCAATGGCGTCAGATAGGCCTTGTTTCGCGGCTTCTTTGCGGACCTTCGAGATCACATCTTCTATGCGCTCGCGATCATGCACAGCGCTACGATCCCCTTTGATCCGGGCTGCTGCATCCATAAAGGATTGCCGCTCTGCAATGAGTTCCACGAGCAGACGATCAAGACGATCAATCTCATAACGAACATCGCTCATCGTTTGCGCTGACTCTGCAGTGTGGCAGCGTCCAGTTGTAAAGCCTGTATCAGCCATGAAGCGGCCTCCGAGAAGATAATGCCCGCCTCCTATATGGGAAGCGGGCATTGCTCAATAAGTGTGGTGCAAAGTCGCTGGCGATCGCTTAACGCTCCTGCACCGTAACCATGCGAGCCTGTAGACGGCTTGTTTCTGCGGCCCGAACTTCGTTTAGTATGGCCTGAACGTGCGGCGCATTAATAATCTCAGAGATATCGCTGAGAGCCTCAAGCTCATTCACTGAGGCGCGCGCTGAGGCTTCTACCATTGGGTTGCCGAACGGGAAGTTTGGCTGAATACTTGGATACTCATTGACGCGGAAGGTCGTATCGGCATCGAGGCCTGCAAGCTCGGCGGCTTTAGCGATTGCGTCATTTAATGTGCCGAGTTGATCGACCAAACCTGCATCGAGAGCGTCCTCACCACTCCAGACACGACCGCGGGCAACAGCATCCGTTTCTTGCGTGGTCATACCGCGTCCCTCCGCAACAAGAGCGATAAAGCGATCATATCCACGCTGTAGCCAAGCTTGAACCATGGCCTGTTGTTCCTGATTAAATGCTTCAGTCGTCGTAAAGGCCCCCGTGAACGCGCCACCGACTTGAACGGTCTCAGCGTTGACACCAATCCGCGCCAAACCTTCCGAGATCGCAAACTTCCCGCCAAAAATACCGATGGATCCTGTGATTGTTGAGCGATTGGCGACGATCCAATCAGCGCCCGTAGAGACATAATAGCCGCCGGAAGCGGCCACTGACCCCATCGAAATAACAACGGGCTTGTTATACTCTGACTGTATACGTTCCACGGCTCGCCAAATTTGGTCTGAGGCCGTTGGTGAGCCTCCCGGGCTATCGACCCTGAAAACAATAGCTTTGACGTTCTCGTCAGCGGCTGCGTCTAAAAGCGATGACGCGATTGTGTCTGATGCGAAACCAGAGCCAGCGGAAAATAAACTGCCCTGGCTGCCACCTGTAACGATAGGGCCTTGGCCACCCACAATTGCGATGACGTTACCAAATGATCCATCAGGTGCATTCGGGCTATAGGCGCCGATCGGCTGTGTCATAACGTTGATATTGTCACGCAATGCCGGTTCGGCTCGGAAGTCCTCCCATTCAGCCTCCGTCTGACCATCAACGCTGGCTGCAGTCCAAATCGCGTAAAGCCTTGCATCTTCTGGCCAGCCTTCGCCGGTTGCGAAACCCCGATCAACAAGATCGGCCGAACCAATAGGGCTACTGGACAGAACCGCTTCAGCGTCTTGGACACTCATGTCTCTGTCTTCTGCGATATCGCGAAGAGAGATCATCCAGAGACTCTCAGCTAGAGCTGTCATTGCTTCGCGGTGAGCCGGTGTGAACGTTGTCTCTTGATAGGTATTCGGTGCATTCTTGTATTCGTAGAGCGCGGTGAATTGCGGATTGACGGACAGATTGTCGAACAAGCCTTTTAGAAAAAGGGTCTCAAAGGCGATTCCGGGGGAAATGAGGTCAGCGCCTGGCTGTATCCAAATGTCATTTGCCGCTGAAATTGCGCGATAGGCAGATGGACCACCTCCATAGGCGCCCTGACTGTGGACGATTACAGGTTTTCCTGCATTTTCTAGAGCAACTAGCCTTTGACGGAGTTCTTCCGACCGAGACGACCCGATCCCAAATTCGGGCGCGCGAATAAAAATGCTTTTGACGCGATCATCCTCTACTGCAGCATCCAATTTAATAAGAAGATCTATGAACCCATCAGACTGACCCAAAAAAACTTCGGGTCCGCTTTTCGCTTTCTGATCATTGAGGGAATTCCGCAAATCAATTTCCAAAATCATTGTCGATGCCTGGGCCGGCGCCTGATTAAAGGAGGCAAGAAGACCACCGATCGCGCCAAAGCCAATCAGGAGGAGAAGAAAGACACCGGTAATGGTTCCGACAATGGCCCCGCCTAAGGCTGAGAGAAAGCTTCTCATAATTATTGGTCTCCAAGAAATATTTATCGGTATACGATATGTGGCGCTTGCAGCCTTTTGTCAAAGGCAGTGTATCAGTTTGGTCTTTGGGGCATGGCGTTGGTAGCTCTAGCGATGATCAGCTGTTGTTTCGGAGTGCCTGCGTCAGATAAGTGGTTGCCAGTGATATAGAGATTGGCTATCTGCGCCTCTCAGTTGGGGTGTCGCCAAGTGGTAAGGCACCGGTTTTTGGTATCGGCATTCCCAGGTTCGAATCCTGGCACCCCAGCCACTTCAATTGTTTTATCGCCCCCACCTAGCAAAAAACTCGTTTCGACTATGGCATGTAATAGTATTGCAATTCGTCTCAGAGCTGTCATAATTATGAACAGAAGCTTTCTAGCCATTGATACAT
The DNA here is from genome assembly GCA_039030935.1 of Pseudomonadota bacterium. Classification (GTDB taxonomy): domain Bacteria; phylum Pseudomonadota; class Alphaproteobacteria; order Caulobacterales; family Hyphomonadaceae; genus Henriciella. Next base: position 6,908 of record JBCCDF010000001.1, read on the forward strand.
TGAAAACAGGCTGCTAGCGTTTACTCGGAAGATGTCGCAAAGCGGCAGGATAATTCAGGAGGGTGGCAAACACCCCCGCCAATATTTGGGGAGGTGGCAGCGTAGACTGCCCTTCTTTGTAACTGAAGCAGCCCTTTTGTGTGTTGGGTCTGCATACCCATGGCAGAAAGCTCTTATCGGCTACGTCTGCCCAAATGAGTTTCAGCATTCGGCTATAACAGTCGTATGACCCTAAACGGAGAGTGAGAGGCAGACTTCATGACAAGAGTTCTGACACCGGCCCGAGGCGTAATAGCAGCCGCATTGGTTGTTGGCCTGAGCCTTCCCGCAATGGCACAAAGTCAATTGCGGAATGGACTGAATACAGGCGAGCAGGCGACCCGCCAGGCTGAGCGGACCCAAGAGCGGATCAACCAGTTAGACGATGAAAGGTCCGATCTCGTCCGCGAGTTCCGCCGTGTCCTTCAGAATAAAAAGGCCGCGGACATCAACGCTCGTCAGCTTGAAAAAGAAGTTGAGTCACAAAGACGTGAACTTGAGTCATTGAGAGGCCAGCTCGGCCGCGTTGATGAAATCAAAGCACAGACGGTGCCAATGCTGCTCGACATGATTGAGAAGCTCGAACTGTTTGTTGCATCAGACCTCCAATTCAAAACGGAAGAGCGTCAATCTCGGATCCAAACGCTGAATGATGCGATGGAGAGCCCTGACGTCTCTATCGCGGAGCGTTACCGCTTGATCATCGAAGCTTATCAGGCCGAAATGGAGTATGGGCGAACAGTCGATACTTGGACGGAAACCGTTGATATCGATGGTAACGAGGTTCTTGTCGATTACTTCCTCTATGGTCGCATCGCTCTCGTGCGGATGTCGCCGGATAAGCGCTATGCGCAACGCTGGGAACGCGCTGGTGACGGGGCTGATGGTCAATGGGTCGATGTCGAGAACCGGTTTAAAGACGATATCGAAAACGCAATTCGAATTGCTCAAGGTCGAACAACGCCCGGCCTTATGTATGCTCCGGCATCTAAGCTAAGCGTTAATTAGAGACAGGATGGGTAGGATTAAGACGATGAAAACTGTTACAAAATCTCTTAAAGCACTCTGTGCCGTGGCCTTGCTGGCTGGCTCAGGACTTGCGACTTCGGCGCAGGCTCAGACATCTCTCAGTGATGTCATCAACGCAATTAACCGTGACTCCAGCCAGATGTCGGCTGAAGACAATGAGCGCGTCGCTCGCTTCCAGCGTGAATTTAATGAGCAAGAATCTGCAATGGATGGTGCCCGCGCGGAGCTCCGTGCTGCACAGGCTCGTGCATCAGCCCTCAATAGTGAGTACGACTCGAACGAAGTTGAGCTCGATACGCTAGCGACAGAATTGGAAATCCAATCTGGTGACTTTGGCGAGCTTCTCGGTCAGTTCAGGACAGCCGCCGGCGAAACGATGCCAATTATCGAGGACTCGCTTGCGAACTTTGAGTATCCGGGACGCGTAGAACGTCTGTCTGAAATCTCTCAGGCCCGTGCGCTTCCAACACGTGAAGATCTCGACGCTCTTCCGAATGCGATTTTGCAAGAGATGGTGGCTCAATCTGAGGTCAAAACATTCTCTGGCACAGTTGCTGGCGCAGGACCCGACGGTGGTGTCGCGGATAAAGAACTTCTTCGTATCGGCGTGTTTGGTGCCGCTACGACTGATGATGCGGCATTCGTTGAAGTGAATGATGGTGTAAATCCTCCAATTCTCCAGCAGTTTGCGGCTCAGCCTTCAGGCAAGTTCCGCAGCTCAATGAAAAGCCTGATCAATGCAGGCCCAGGTGAAACAGTCATCGTTCCATTTGATCCTTCAAAAGGTAATCTTTTCGCAATTGAAGGTGAGAAACTGTCTCTCACAGAGCGGATCGCTCAAGGTAAGACCGTTGGTTATATCATCCTTGTTCTCTTGACGATCGGCCTCTTGTTTGCGCTGTTCAAAATCGTCACGCTCTTCTTGATGGGCAACTCCATGCGTGGAACGGCTAAAACGAAAGCGGCTGGCGATGGCAACCCACTGGCACGTGTCTTCGAAGTTTACGAGACGAATAAAGGTGAAGACCTTGAAACGCTTGAGCTGAAGCTCGACGAGCAAATTTTGCGCGAGTCTCCGAAAATTGAGCGCTTCAACGACGTGATCAAAGTTCTCGCCGCGGTTGCGCCACTTCTCGGTCTGCTCGGTACGGTGATCGGTATGATCAACACCTTCACCGCGATCACCAACTTCGGTACCGGTGATCCGCGCCTTATGGCGGATGGTATCTCCGAAGCGCTTGTCACGACGGTCCTTGGTCTTTGCGCCGCTATTCCTCTACTTCTGACACATGCTGTTGCAAGCGCTCTTGCTCGCGGCAACCAGCAGATCTTGGACGAGCAGTCTGCTGGTCTGGTGGCAGAACGTGCTGAGGGGAGTGGAGGGGCGTAAAGTCCCTCCTTCAGGAGAAGCTAAATGTTCGGATTTGAACAATTAGAAGCGTTTCTCGAGCGAGGTGGACCTGTCCTTCTTGTGATCATGGTCGCAGCATTTCTAATGCTTGCCTTGATCCTAGAGCGACTGTTCTACTTCCGCATCGCGCACAACGCTGTCGCCGATGAGGCCTTATCAGAATGGCAGTCGCGTTCTGATAAGTCGTCTCTGCAGGCAAGCTGGATCCGCGAGAAAATCATCTCTGAGGTTCGCGAGAAAGTTCGTGCAAATATTATTTTCGCGAAGTTTCTCGTCGCTCTTGCTCCGCTGCTAGGGCTGTTGGGAACAGTGACCGGTATGATCGCTGTGTTTGACTACATGGCGATTACACAGGGTTCTGACGTTCAGGCTATGGCAAGGGGTGTGTCCCAAGCGACGATCCCAACCATGGCCGGAATGGTGACCTCCATCGTGGGTATCATTTTCACATCAGGCATGGATCGACGCGCAAATCGTCTGGTTCAACAGTTTGAAGACAAGTTGGAGAACCACTGATGCGAGGACGTAGTGCTAGAGCGCCTGAAGAGGCGAAAGTCGATCTGACACCGATGCTGGACGTCGTATTCATTTTGCTGATTTTCTTTATTGTGACATCGAACTTCATTCAGGAAGAGACGCTGGGAATGGAGGGGCCACCTCCACCAAGCCCTCAGCAACAAAATGAGCAAGTTCCTGCCATAATTGTCCGCATTTCTGAGGATAATCTGATACGCGTGAATAATCGTGTGACTGATATCGGAGGTGTGCGCGCCAATATGGAGCGACTACGAGCGGAGAATCCGTCCAGCGCCTTGATTATTCAAGCACATCCAAGGGCGCCTTCGGGCACGGTAATCCGAGTTCGAGATCAGGCTTACAATGCGAATATGGAACGGGTGAATGTCATCCGTGACGCGGAATAGGAGGAGCGAATGGCTAGACGTAAACGTGCTGTCGCTGCTGAAACAAATGCGGAAGATGATGTAAATCTCACACCCATGTTGGATGTGGTTTTCATCCTCTTGATCTTCTTCATTGTAACAGCCGTCTTTATCAAAATGCCGGGCGCTGAGATTACCCGCCAGTCGGTCGATAATCTTGAGTCGACCAAACCACTCGCTATTCTGATCGCTGTTGATGAGAATAGCGATATCTGGATCGCGAATGAAAATATCGCGCTGGAGCAGGTCGGTTTTAAAATCAAAGAAATGCGAGAAGAGAATTCTCTCGGTGAGCTGGTCTTGCAGGTCGATGAAGCGGCCGAAGCTGGCAAAATGATCGATCTTCTGGAGATTGTGGCCCAAGCTGACGGTCTGACAGTATCCAGAATTTCAACGGACAGACGAGGTTAAAAGGAGCATATTATGTTTGCTAATCCAATCATTCGGATTCTGCTTGGTGCACCTGCCGCAGCAGCGATCACATACGTTCTTTTCATTGGAATGAACGCATTGATCTCAACGCCCTGGGTTAAGCCTGACGATAAGGAGCAACGCACAATTGAGCGCATTACGCCTCTGGAAGAAAACACAGAGGTCCGTCGCCGTGCTCGTGCCAAGCCGAGACAACAGAGAAACGCTGATAAGCCACCGCCACCGCCAAAACTGTCTACCAGTAAGCGTGATATCAATCTGCCAACGCCTTCAATTCAAGGCGCTGCTCCGACGGAGTTGAGAATTGATCGAATGTCTTCGCTTGCGATTGATCCGGTGGCCATTTCAGATCGTGATGCACAGCCGATTAGGCCGCCATTGCCGACATATCCCAATCGGGCCGCCGAACGTGGCATTGAGGGAAGCTGTGAAGTGCGTTTCGATGTCGATGTTCGAGGCAAGCCGTACAATATCTCTGCGGATTGTTCCGATAATATCTTCCGACGTGAAGCTGAACGTGCGGTCAGCCGTGTTGAATTCGCACCGAAGATCGTTCGCGGGAAAGCGGCCGAGCGCCGCAACGTGGTCTATCCTCTTGAATTCCAACTCGAGGATGGTGGTCGACGTCGTTAGCTTTGCAAAATATCGGTTTCAAAGAGGGGCCACAATCGGCCCCTTTTTTTCGGTCAGTCTCTGAATTGTCATATTATTACATTTTACTTGACAAGTCGCCGACGCAATCATAATGTCATATTATGACAATATGGGAGCAGCTATCCATGGCCTTGTTCAAAGCTCACTCACGATCAAAGCATTTAACTCTGGCGGCTACTCCGGCTGCGGCGCTAACGTTTACAGTCTTTTTTGGAATGACGCTGATGTTGGATGATCAAATTGCCGTAGCAGCTGAGAGTGATCCCCCTCGCGTGCTGAAAATTGAACGCCCAAAAGAGAAAGAGATAGAGCCCCGCAAGACGAAAAGAGAGCCGGTCAAACTGGCGGAGTTGCCTCCGCCGCCACCGAAACTTTCAACGGCGGCGGTTCCAATGGACTTTATACCGATGAGTTTCACAGGTTCTGAGCCAGAACCGCTGCGAGAGAATCGCCTCGATATATTCAAGCCGCTTGTGCTTGGAGCAATCGACCGGATTGCAAAGCCGGTCAGCCCTCCGCTTCCAGTTTATCCACAACGGGCTGAAACACGCGGAGTGAGCGGTGTCTGCGATATCCGTTTTCATTTGACCGAGACGGGTGAACCATACGACCTCGACGTCGATTGCAGTGATTCGGTCTTCAATCGCTCAGCCTATAACGCGATTTCGAAGACGCGTTTCATGCCTAAAATCGACAATGGTCGGTCTGTCGGGCAGCGAGATATGCTTTATTCCATAGAGTATAAAATTCAGTAATGAATTTGATCATGCCAGTCTGCGAAAATACATCACAATTTATCAATACCCGCTTGAAGCGGGAGCGTTTTTCCGGTGTACTGTGAGAGTACACCGCGTCTGCGGAGAGGAGTGAAACAAGATGAAAATCACGAACATCCTTAAAGGAGCCATCGCTGGTAGCGTTTTGATCGCGCTAGGGGCTGGTAACAGCTTTGGCCAAGAGTGCCTTGAAACCCAGTTCACGGCGTCAAATTATGACGTCTATGCCAAAGCTGAGACTGAGCTTCTGGTAAATGATAATGCGCAAGCCGCGCAGCAATTTTTCAATCAATTGATGACAATGGAATTGAATTGCTACGAACGGAACGCAGCAATTCGCCTTGGCGCTGGTGTTAAAATCAAGCTTGGTGATTTCCGAGGTGCAGCGCAAGATTTTGAAGGTCTGCTGCGGTCTGGCGTTATACCGGCTCAGGACCGTACAAAAACGCTGTTCGATATCTCCCAGATGTACCTCAATGCTGACGATCAACCAAAGGCGTTGAGCTATCTTGATCAGTGGATTAGCGCTGGTGGACGTCCGGACCGGACAACGAAATGGCAAATGGCTGTTTTGAATTATCAAGAGGACAAAAACCAGCAAGCTGTTCGTTGGGCGGAAGAAGTCTTCCGTGACGATGGACCAAATGCTGAACGCCAAGTCTATGACTTTCTGATCCTTCTGTATGATCGCACAGGTCAGCTCAGCAAAAAAGCTCAACTGCTAGAGCAGCTTTTGGTGAAGAACCCAAATGAGCGCCTATTGTGGGATGCGATTGCTGGTGATTACTTTAAAGCCAACGATCAGCGCAAAGCCTTTGAAGTTCAGAAAGCGATGTATCTCGCCGGTATTTTGCAGACTGAGAGTGAGCTTGAGCGCATTGCGAGCTTCTACAATCAGTTCAACGCACCTTATCAGGCCGCGCGTGTTCTTGAGAAAGAAATGAATGCGGGTCGAATTGCCAAAAACTATGACCGCCTTGAACGTCTTGCATCGCTTTACCAGGCCTCACGCGAGTATCAGCGCGCTATTCCAGTGATTGAGGAGGCGGCGCGAATGTCTTCCAATGGCGAGATGTATTTCAGACTCGGCCGCTCTCATCTTGAGCTGCGAAACTGGGCCGAAGCCGATACCGCGTTCACACAAGCCATCAATAGAGGCGGGTTGAAAGATGCAGCCTCGGCTTGGGTCATGATTGGCCAGACCCGCTATGAGCGCGAAGACCGCGCGGGCGCGCGTGAAGCCTTCCGGAGTGCGAATAGTCGTGCGGGCCGCAACTGGCTCGACTTTATGAGAAACGAAGATGAGACAGAGCGCCAGATCGCGCGTTATGAACTCACCAGTCGAGTTGATGACATTGAGGGCGAGATCAATGTCTGTAAACAAACAGAGGCGCTCGGCCCTACAGAAGCGTGCCAGACTGCACCGGCACGTCTCGTAGAGGCGCAAGAGGCGCTGGCCGCATTTGACGGCAGAAGCACCTAATCGTTTCATCGAATAAAAGGAACGGCCTCTGTAGTGTGTCTACAGAGGCCGTTCTCCTATGTGATACTTGCTTTTCGAAGCCGACCGTGACACGCCTCACACATGACTGATTTAACTATCCGAACCCTAGAAGATAACAATATCTGTACGCGCGTTGAAGCTCTGGAAGAAGCTATGCAGTCGCGGACTTTTGATTGGGCGCGCATCAATAGTGGCAGCTGGAATCGCGAAGGTCTCGATAAGCTCGCCCCAAAAATGGTAGAGGCATTTTCACAACTTCAAGCGACGGTGACGCTCAATACGCCTGATGCGATTGAGCGAATTAACGGGAAAGGTCGTCCCGATGCGTTCGAGACCTCACCGATTATAAATATCGAGGCCCGACCCGACGCCCCCGTTCAGGTCGTTATGACGGGGCACTATGACACCGTCTTTCCACCCGGCACATTTACAGACATTACTGATCTTGGCGATGGCCGCGTCAATGGTCCGGGCTTGGCAGATATGAAGGGTGGGCTTTCCGTTATGCTCGGAGCGTTGCAGGCGTTTGAAGCTGGCCCTCTTAAAAATCAGCTCGGTTATAGAATCGTAATCTCACCAGATGAAGAGACCGGAAATTTTGCGAGTGCCTCGGCTTTACAGAAAGCCTCGAGCAGTGGCGCAATGATCGGGATGACTTACGAGCCATGCTTGGAGAGCGGTGCAATGTCTGGCGGGCGTAAGGGCTCTGCTGTGTTTGATATCGTTCTGCAGGGACGCTCTGCCCATGCCGGGCGCGCCAAGCAGGAGGGGCGTAGCGCTCTGGAAGCCGCGTCTCATCTCGTTGTCGGCCTCGAAGGGCTTAACGGGCAATATGAAGGTGTGTCAGTCAATGTCGGCGCGATTGATGGCGGCGGTGCTGTCAACATTGTGCCCGATCTCTCGATCATTCGTTTTGGAGCACGTGCCCCTGACGATGAGGCGGCGAGCTGGGCCACTGAGCGGATTAATGAGCTACTTGCCGACGCTCTAGCGCGCGACGGGATTAGCGGACAGCTTCACGGCGGGTTCTATCGTCCACCAAAGCCCCGCAATGCGGCCCAGGATGCTCTTTTCGATGCCGTCAGCGAAACGGGAAGAGCCATAGATCTTGATCTTGAGTTCGTGGACACAGGCGGGGTCTGCGAAGGCAATAACGTGTTCGCGGCGGGTGTTCCGAATGTTGATACGCTTGGCGTCATGGGCGGGCGTATCCATTCGGCTGAAGAATATGTCGTTATGTCCAGCTTTGTGGAGCGTGCGCAACTGTCTGCTCTCCTCCTCAATCGCCTTGCGGATGGCAGAATCGACGCTGCAAAAATCAAGGCGATGATGGGATGATCGCACCCTATGTCATGCGTCCTGCCGGGCTGGATGATTTCGACGCATTGATGCAAATGGCAGAAGAGTCTGGGCCAGGCTTTACATCCTTACCGGTCGATGAAGGCATTATTAGCGGGCGATTGAAGAAGTCGGTCGCGTCCTTTGCAGGTGACATCGACCCGATTGAATATGGCAAGTATCTTATGATGCTTGAAAATACCGAAACTGGCGAAATAGGGGGCTGCAGCGCCGTTAAAGCTGGAACGGGAATTGATGCGCCCTTCTTCAATTACCGCATCATCACACTGGCACAGGCCAGTCTGGCCGCAGATCGTCGTTTCGACATGGATGCGTTAATCCTGACCAATGAATTTGTTGGCTTTACCGAAGTGGGGACACTGTTTGTCCGAGAGCGGCACCGCGGGAACGGAATAGGGCGATTGACCGCGCAATCGCGATATTTGTTGATGGCGACCCAACCTGAACGCTTTGGTGAGATGATCCTCGCTGAGCTGAGGGGGGTGGTTGATAAGGACGGTAATACGCCCTTCTGGGACCATTTAGGGCGGTACTTCTTCCGGATGGAATTTGTCGAAGCTGATTATCTCTCCGCAACGACAAACAATCAGTTCATCCTCGATCTGATGCCGAAATATCCGATCTATGTGGATCTTCTGCCGCCCGAAGCCCGCGAAGTCATAGGGCGCTGTCACGCCGATGGCGTCGGCGCGATGAAACTGCTTGAATGGGAAGGGTTCCGGTTTGAGCGCGTCGTCGATATCTTTGACGGCGGGCCAATGGTCGTCGCCCAACGCCAACTCATTCGAACAATTCGTGAGGCGCGTATTGTGACCTTGAAAGCAGGTGAAGCGGAGGGACAGGACGGTCTTGCAGCCCGTTGCGACCTTGCCGACTTTCGAACGACACAGCTAACGGGTGCCTTGCAGAGCGAGGATCGCTTTGTGACGTCTTCTGAAATACTTGATCGCCTGAAGCTAAAATCAGGGCAGCAGGCGCGAATCTGGCTGAGGACGTAGAGTCATGACCAAGAGTGTTTATATCGATGGCGCATGGGAAGCTGGTCAAGGTGACTGGTTTGAGAAACGTGACCCTGCGACCGGAGAGTTGTCATGGGATGGCAATGCCGCGACGCGCGATCAGGTCGAGAGCGCGCTGAGCGCTTCCCGGCAGGCTCTCCCCAGTTGGGCTTTGACGCCCCAAAATGCGCGCACAGAGATTTTGCAGAATTATGCCAATGAAATCGGTACCCGTAGCGATGATATCGCACATGCCATAAGCCGCGATATGGGAAAAACCCTTTGGGAAAGCCGTGCGGAAGCGGGTGCGATGAAAGGCAAGGTTGCGATTTCGATCAAAGCCCAGACCGAGCGCGCGGGGACCCAAGAGAGCGAAGCGGCATTTGGATCAACGCATCTCACGCATCGCCCGCATGGCGTGATGGCCGTCCTCGGTCCGTTTAATTTCCCGGGTCACCTCCCGAATGGACATATTGTTCCAGCGCTTTTGGCTGGGAACACGGTCGTGTTCAAACCCTCAGAACTCGCGCCGAGCGTCGCTTCCATCATGGTTGAAGCTTTAGACGCTGCAGGTCTGCCGTCCGGCGTTCTAAATATGGTGCAGGGGGGACGTGACACGGGCGCGGCTCTGATCGAAGGCGATATCAATGGCCTGCTCTTTACCGGATCGGCCGCGGCAGGAACCTATTTCCACAAGCAGTTTGCTGGGCGTCCTGAGGTTATCCTCGCGCTCGAAATGGGCGGCAATAATCCGCTCATCATCTGGGATCCAGCGAATATCGATGCCGCCGCAGATATTGCGGCACAATCTGCGTTTTTAACAACAGGGCAGCGCTGTTCCTGCGCACGACGCGTAATTTTGCCGACTGGAAAGTGGGGCGATCAGGTCGTTGAGGCGATTGTCGAACGTGCCAGAGGGCTGACGATCGGCAGCTGGCAAGATGATGGCGCTTTTATGGGGCCCTTGGTGAGCGAGCAGGCAGCACAAAACGCCGTCGACTTCCAGATTATGTTATCGAAAGCAGGCGGAAAGCCCTTGCGCCGACTTAAGCGAATGGATCGAGGCGGCGGCTTTGTCACAGCCGGCGTGATTGACGTCACCGACGCTAAAAACATTCCCGATGAGGAACTCTTCGGGCCCCTGATGCAAATTATTCGCGTCCCTGATTTCGAGACCGCAATCACACGCGCAAACGATACGTGCTATGGCCTGTCGGGGGGACTCATCAGTGATGATGATGCGCTATGGGCACGCGCGCATAGCGAAATGCGAGCCGGCATTTTGAACAGAAACCGTCCCACGGCTGGGGCCAGTGGCGCGATGCCGTTTGGGGGTCCAGGCCTGTCCGGGAATTTCCGTCCTGGGGCATATTACGCCGCTGATTATTGCGCATGGCCGCAAGCCAGTCAGGTCGCTGAGACGGCGAACAGAATGAGCGCTGTAGGCTTCCCCGGAGCCGACGAGTAATGAGCAATTCAGACCAAATTGAATATTGGAATGGGAAAGCCGGTGAGCGCTGGCGTGATGATGCTGAGGCGCTGGATGCGCTGCTGGAACCCTATTTGAAGGCTGTGCTCGCGGCACTTACAAGTGAATTGAGCGGCCATATTCTGGACGTCGGATGCGGAGGTGGATCGCTCAGCTTCGCTGCGCACGCCCGACACTCTGATATCAAAGTGACAGGCGTCGACGTGTCAAAACCACTCCTGAGCTTGGCGGGTGAACGCGCGGACGGGTCTAGCGCTCTGGACTTCATCGAGGCCGATGCATCGTCCTTCTCTAGCGAGACGACGTTTGATGCCTTGATATCACGCTTTGGCGTCATGTTCTTCACCGATCCCGTCGCGGCGTTTTCAAATTTGCGAGCGCAGATGGTACCCGGCGCGCCGATGAGTTTCGCTTGTTGGCGTGCGGCGAGCGAGAATGACTGGATCATGACGCCTTTGAAGGCGGCACATAGCTTCCTACAAGACGAGTTGTCCATGCCACCCGCGCGTGCACCGGGACCATTCGCCTTTGCTGAGGCGGATTATGTTACCCACATTCTCGACTCAGCCGGATGGAATAGTGTCTGGGTCGAACCTTGGGACGGTACGCTGACAATGCCGGGGGAAACACTATCCGACACAGCTGAGTTTTCTCTGACGATTGGGCCCCTCGCGCGACTGATTGCAGAGCAGGACATTGATAGGGATAAGTTGAAAAAAGCAGTTGTTGGGCTCCTGGAGGAGCAGATGGGATCAAACGGAAAAGTTGAGCTGGGCGCTGCGGCGTGGATTGTGACGGCAAAAGCATGAGTGACGCAGTAGAGGTCAATTTCGACGGCCTGATTGGCCCCAGTCACAATTATGGCGGCATGTCGGATGGTAATCTAGCCAGTCAGGCGAATTTTGGAGATGTTTCAAACCCGCGCGAAGCCGCCATACAGGGGCTGGAAAAGATGCGGCTCTTGGTCAAAGCAGGTTTTGTGCAAGGAGTGCTGCCACCGCTGCGACGTCCGGCAATAGGATTCCTATCCCAATCTGGCTTCGATGGATCTGAAGCAGAGATAATTCCTCTTACCGCAAAGGTGGAACCGCGCCTTTTAAAGGCCGCGTATTCTGCGAGTTCGATGTGGACCGCAAATGCTGCAACTGTTTCGCCTTCAGCTGACACAGAGGATAGGCGATTGCGCTTCAGCGTCGCTAATCTATCCTCGATGGTGCACCGCTCTTTAGAGCACCCTGACACGACAGCCACGATTGCGAGCTTATTTGAAGATGACACCAAATTTGGTGTCTATGCAGCGCTCCCAATGCACGCCGACTTCTCCGATGAAGGCGCCGCAAACCATGTCCGGCTGTGCCGTGAGCATGGCGCGCAGGGCGTCGAGCTATTTGTCTATGGCCGCGAGGCCGGTGAGAGTGTCGGTGGGTTCCCGGCGCGTCAGACCAAGCTCGCGAGTGAGAGCATTGCGCGCAGACATGGCTTGAAACCCGAGCGAACCGTTTTCGCTCGGCAATCGGCCAAAGCGATCAATGCCGGTGCGTTCCATAATGATGTCGTCTGCGTCGGCACGCTCGATACGCTTTTCTTCCATGAGTACGCGTTTGAGGACACCAACGGCACGCTCGCAGCACTGCGCAAAGCGGGGGAAGGGTTGTTCGATCTTAAGCCTGTCATGGTCCCAGATGCAGAGGTACCGCTTGCTGATGCGATCAAATCCTACCTCTTCAACTCACAGCTTTTACAGTGGCCTGGCGAAGATCGCTTGGTCCTGCTTGCGCCGACGGAAACCCAAGAGACCAAATCAACCCGTGAATATTGCGAACGCCTTGTTCAGGGCAATGGCCCGATTGGGCGCGTCCAATATGTCGATGTGCGTCAAAGCATGAAGAATGGAGGCGGTCCGGCCTGCCTTCGCTTCCGAGTTGTTATGACCGAGCAAGAGCGCACAGAAATGCATCAGGGTGTGCTACTCGATGAGGCTAAAATTGATGCGTTGCAGACAGTCGTCAGGGCCACTTATCGCGATCAGTTAGCTGTCTCAGATTTAGCTGATCCGGCCTTTGCCGATGAGTGCTTTCATGCTCGAGGTGAGCTCCTGAAAGTGCTTGATTTAGAAAAATTAATCTAATGGCACGGTTTCCTTTTGAGGTTCATGCCAGTGACGGTTCTGCGCGTGCGGGAACACTAACGACGCCGCGCGGCGTCATTCGAACTCCGGCTTTTATGCCCGTCGGTACAGCTGCAACGGTCAAAGCCCTCTACATGGATCAGGTGAAAGAGGCCGGGGCCGATATCATTCTCGGCAACACATATCACTTGATGTTGCGCCCGGGTGCGGAGCGGGTGAGGATACTTGGCGGCCTTCATTCCTTTGCAAAATGGGATGGACCTATCCTAACTGATAGCGGCGGATTTCAGGTCTGGAGCTTGAGCCAGTTACGCAGAATGGATGAGGATGGCGTCACGTTCCGAAGCCACCTTGATGGCTCCGAACATCGCCTTGATCCAGCCCGCAGCATAGAGATTCAGGCTGATCTCCTCGGCGCGGATATTTCGATGCAACTCGATGAGTGCACTGACTACCCGTGCAGTCATGAAGAGGCCGAGCGATCCATGAACCTCTCTCTGCGTTGGGGAGAGCGCTCTCTTGAAGCTTTCGGGGCTCGACCTGACCAGAGCCTCTTTGGCATCGTCCAAGGGTCGAACTATCCAGATTTGCGGGAAGCTTCAGCGAAAGCTGTTGTGGAACAAGGGTTTGGCGGCATTGCTTTAGGCGGGCTCGCTGTCGGAGAGGGGCACGATCAAATGTGCCGCACGATTGATATGACGGTGCCGCATCTTCCCAACGAGTACCCACGTTATGTCATGGGGGTGGGCAAACCCATTGATCTGGTAGAAGCGGTTGCGCGCGGGATTGATATGTTTGATTGCGTTTTGCCCACGCGCAGCGGACGTCACGGCCAAGCCTGGACATGGGATGGCCCGATCAACCTTCGAAACGCAAAATTCGCAGAAGACTTGTCACCTGTAGATGAGCGGATTGCTTGTGAAGCCAGTCGCGATTTCTCACGCGCCTATTTGCACCATTTGATCCGATCGGGTGAGTATCTCGGCTCCATGGTACTGAGCTGGCACAACACAGCGTTCTTCCAAGCCCTCATGGCAGAGATACGGTCAGCGATCAAAGAGCAGCGGTTTGAAGCCTTTCGAGCCGACATGTTCGCTCGCTGGCAACATACGCGGTCAAACCCGAAAGACGCCTAAACCTTAAAGCCCCAGTCACGCATAAGAATGTCCGCGAGATCTTTCGAGCGTTGGCGGACATCATCAGGGGTCCAGCTGGTTCGTCCGCGTAGGTCTTCGGTCAGCGGGAAAACCGTTTGGCCGTCTGCGAAGTATTGCTCGCATTTTTCTCGGAACGACAACGTATCGACAGACTGGTTCAGACGCTCCGACAGTAGAACAAAATTGCCAACCGTCTCACACAAGTCGCGCCTCACATTGATGTTCAACCATGTCATATCCCAGTATGAGCCTTTCTCGGGATTCCTTGGGAGGACATGTTCAAGCGTCGCGCCATGGTCAGGTGTCAGAGGATAACCTCCTTCCACTGCTGCGTTGAGGCGCAATGCAATCGCTTTGCGCTGACGCGGTGCTCCAATTCGGTTCTGAAGGCGTTCTCGCAATTGCGACACTTCAAATCGATCAATTTTAAGCCGCTCACTGCGATCAAATATGCCCCTTTGAGCACCAATAGAGTCAAGCAAGCGCTGGTAACGTTTTTGCCGCGCCCGCGTATCCGTCACGACGAGCATCATCACGAAAGCAAAGCGCTCCAGCTTCGCGAAGAAATCGCGCACCCGGTCGACTTTTGTGCTATTATGGCGAAGGTATTTCAAGGCCACTGGGCGCCATACTTTGTGATCAATCAAGCGCAAATAGTTGATGTGCGCGGTGATATGCCCGCCTGGATCATCAAAGGTCGACTTGCCAGAGCTAATCATTGTGTAGGCGCGGAAGTAGGCCGGTAACTCCTCCTTCAAAAAGTTCTCGGCCGTCATTTTAGACAACACACCTGAGCGAAATCCTTCAGGACCTTTGCCGCTCTTGGCGTAGATATTTGTGATCAGCAACAGAAGGTCGTTCATGTTGGCGTCGCCGATTTCTGCTTCGAATTCCGACCAGCGGGCTGAAAGCGCATTGATTTCAGGTTGCGGTAAATCCGCCAATTCGAGAAGATTTGACTTGATGATCTCATGGTCTGAAGGGCCTTTACCGCGTGTGTTCAGGACCCGAAACACATTGTAGCCATCGCTCCAGTCGCTCACTGTCACCCGAACCAGTATGACAAGTTTGCCAAGTGCATTCGCAAAGGCTGTGCGTGCGGCGTCCGTCATCTCTGAGAAGCGCTCACGATAGACAGCGAGGTTCTCTTCCATACGGATCTGGCTCTCATTTTCTGGCGGCAAGATATCTGCGAGGTCGGTCGCGCCCGGTCGTTGAATACGGTCACAGAAGAAGGATCGGTTCAGATCATTCAATGTCAGGCGCCAAAAGGTTTTGTCGTCTGCGTTCGCGTCGTCCGGATCATCGCTGATCATTACGCTCAGATTCGATTTTACCTGTTGGTCTACCTCAAGATCCCGCAGCGCGGCGATCATGATGGAGAGCGTGGTCAACCGCTGTTGCCCGTCTACGATCAGGCAACGTCCTTCACCCAACTCAACAAGCACAACCGCGCCAACAAAGTGCGGACGCCCTTTATCCATCGCTAGGAGGAGGTCATCAAGAAGCAATCCGGCTTCTTCAGCTTCCCATGAATAACTTCTTTGATAGGGGGGAAGGCTTAGAAAACAGCTCGGTTTGAGGAGTTCATCAAGATAAACTTCCTTTGCTGTCAGATAATCAGTCATGCTGACCCACCCTCACGAAAATATAATGTGATCTCCTAGGCGGGCTTGACCACAACCGCAATTCAGCGCGCTCTGTCACCCGATCGATTCGTTAATCAGTGTGTTCTGAAAGGTGCAGTTATGGCTTTTGCCACCATCGAGATAGATGGCGCTATATGCTCAGCAATGATCGAAGGGGATGAGGGATGGATCATCGGGCAGGGCGATCTAACCGCAAGGCTTGGAGAGCTGACCCGATACAAAGACCAAAAAAATGACTTCAAGCGTGTCAGTCTCGCCGGTATTCGACTTCGACAGCCGATACTCCGGCCTGGAAAAATACTTGGTATTGGCCTGAACTATGCTGCTCACGCGGCTGAATCGGTCTCTTTCGTATCCAATAAGTCGCCCGGGGTGCAAAAGTGGTTTAACAAACAGGCGACCGCTGCAAATGGTCCCTACGATCCGGTGCACCTCCCGAAAGTCTCAACGCAACTCGATTATGAGGGCGAATTGGCCTTCATCATTGGGCGGTCTTGTCGACATGTCTCTGAGGATCAAGCGATGGAGGTTGTCGCCGGTTTTACGTGCGCCTGTGACTATTCAGTTCGCGATTGGCAGAAAGCCAGCCCAACCATGATTATGGGCAAAGGATTTGATACACACGCGCCCTTTGGGCCGTATCTTGTCCCGCCTGAAGCAATTCCAGAGTGGCGGATTCTGGACATTCGCACCTTCGTCAATGATGAGCTGCGGCAGTCGGCTAGAGCAGGTGAGATGACGTTTTCGATTGCTCAACAGATTGCGCATCTCAGTGCGGCTTTCACGCTGGAGCCCGGCGACGTCATTTTTACCGGGACTCCCGCTGGTGTCGGGGCAGGGCAGACGCCGCCTAAATGGTTAAAGGCGGGAGACCGAGTTCGCGTTGAAATTTCAGTGCTTGGCGCCCTTGAAAACACGATTATTAACGAACCTGATCATACGGCGAGCATCATATGAAGCGAGCTGTAGCCTGCCTTATCCTGCTTGTATCAGCATGTTCTGAGGCTTCACAACGCGCTGAAAAACCCGATATAAATCCAGCCGACTTCGTCCTGCTGCCCTGCAATGTGCTGAACGAAACGGCGCCGTGCACGCTTGCCATAGTAGGGGGTAAGCGCCTTCTCTTTGGTGCGCCGGCTGGACTCGGTGCAGCGGTTGCGCCCGAAGATTTACGGCAGCTCGACGGCGTTTTCCTTTTTTCACTGCGCGCAGCTGATATTGAGGGCCTTGATGAGGTTCGCAATGCAAGTTGGCATGCGGGTCGGGAACGCTCACTCAACGTCACCGGGCCCGACGGCACGCAAAACCTCATTGCGGGGCTTAATCTGGCATTTGAAACCGCGGACGCGCTTAGAGTGGTCGATCACGGAATACCAAAAGGGGGGTTTGACGCAGCTATTTTAACCATGATGCCAACAAGTGATGGTGAAGACCGTATCGTGTTCAATACCGGTGATGTGGTCATCAGCGCGATGCCTCGTGCAGATCAAGCGATTAAGTATACGGTCATCTATCAAGGCGCTACGCCCATCGACATTCAGCCCTGTCTAGAAGACGATTGTCGTCTTGCGGAAACCCTTCAATGGCCACTGAAAAAACCAGAATTTATCGTTCGAGCAAGCCCCTAAAAGAACGACGGGGTCCCACCATAACGGTAGGACCCCTGTCTCCCCCGAGACGCCCCCGTCCGGCAAAATAGATTGCCGCGGACTGGTCAGACGTCCAGCTCAAGAACATTCGTATGATTACAAGCGTGTACTGTCAAATTCTGATCCGCGATTTTCGTAATGCGCCGTTACCGTGTGACTTTGCTGACACATTGTCTACGCCCTGGAGGCGCATATCAGCAGCAAACATGGGTTGATGCTTGGCAAGATCAGCAAATCGCCTTCCTGCTACGTCTTCGTTAAGATTTGAGGCTTATCCGTTAAGGTTAAGATATTTCAGGGCTGAGAGACAATGTTCGCAGTATTCCTCCTACTCTATGCCACGATTGGCCTCGGCGCTGGTTTTACGCTTTGGTCTCAGCTGGCTATTGACCCTCTTCTTTCAGCTTGCGTTGGCACAATCACGACCATTTTTCTGCTGCAGGTTCACACGTTGCTAACAAGAAGTGGTGGGGAGCACAAAGCGCTCGAAGACCGTGTCGAAGCGGTTGAAACCGCTCAAAAGGACACTGTAGCGCGGACCGACATTCTCGAAGCGCGCGCCGATGCCATCGAAAGCACACTCAATCACGAACTGACAGAACGTCGGGATGCTTTGGTAAATGAGATGCGCCAGCTGGAAGGCTTGATCGGCAAGCTGACGCGCAACTTTGATACAAGACTTAGTCGCGCTGGTAGCGAGAATACCGTTGACCCTAAGGAAGATGCGGTTCTGCGCGAGGTGAAAACTGCGCTTTATGAAAACCGCGTCGACCTGCATTTACAGCCAATTGTATCCTTACCCCAACGTAGAGTATCATTCTATGAAGGGCTAACGCGTCTTCGCCGTGAAGATGGCTCGCTGATCATGCCAGCTGAGTTTCTCGACGCTGCCCGCCGTGCAGACCTCATGGGCGTCATTGATAACTTAATGCTGTATCGGTCTGTCGAGATTGTTCGTCGCCTCACCAAGCGCGATCGCCGTGTTGGCTTCTTCTGCAATGTTTCCGCCAGTTCATTGAGCGATAAGCAGTTTTTCCCGGTCTTTCTGGAACATATGCGTGAAAATCGCGATCTCGCAGGGGCTCTCATCTTTGAGCTGCAACAGAAGCGGTTTCTACAAGCATCAAATGAGATGCGGGCTGCCATGCGGGAGCTATCAATGCTCGGCTTTAGGTTCTCCCTCGATCATGCAGAGAGCATTGATCTCGACCTGCCAAAATTACAAGAGGCCGGCATTCGTTTTGTAAAAATCAAAGGAGACGACCTTATCAGTCAGCTCTCAGACTCGGATGGACCTCGCCCGAAATCGCAAATCAACCGTCCTCTGAATGGCAAAGAGATTTCGACCGTTTTTTCTCGCTATGGCGTGACGCTGATCGCAGAGAAACTCGAGAACGAGGTCAGCGTCATCGAGGTTTTGGAATACGAAATTCGCTATGGGCAAGGCCATATCTTCGGTGCAGCCCGGCCAATCAAGACATCTCTCATGGAAGAAACGGCCCCACCACCAGCGCTTGTGCGCAGGCTCACCGCTGGACGTTAGGCCTGTAGCGCCTTAGCTGGCCTTTATGATACAATTTCCAGATGGACTTTCTGCACTTTCAGAACGCTACGAGGTCGTTCTATGCGATGTTTGGGGCGTCATTCACAATGGTCGCCGCGCTTTTGATGCGGCCTGCGACGCCCTAGTTAGATTTCGTACAGAGGGCGGCAAAGTTTGCCTGATTACAAACGCGCCCGTTCCGAAAGCGCAAGTGATCCGCTATTTTGAACCTCTGGGTGTGCCTTCTGAAGCTTTCGATGACTGCGTCTCTTCCGGCGATGCGACACGTGAGGTTTTGCGTGAGCAAAATGAAAAGACATTCTGGCGATTAGGCGGCGATGAGGGATGGGAGCATGATCGCTATCTCTATGAAGGTCTCGACCTGGTGTTTGCCTCGGAAGAGGATGCTGACATGATCCTCGGCATCGGCCTTGAGGATCAACAAAATGATGAGCCTGAGCAGTATCGAGAGCGCTTAAGCGCCGCAGCTCATCGTGGTATGACGATGATCTGTGCCAACCCGGATAAGCAGGTCCGTGTTGGAGATCACCTATATTGGTGCGCCGGTGCTTTGGCTGAAATCTTCGAACAGGAAGGCGGTGAGGTTCTCTATCCCGGAAAACCTCACGCTCCGATCTATAATCTGGCTTTAAAGACGCTTGGGGTCAATCGGTCCGCCGTCGACCCTAAAACCGTCCTTTGCATCGGTGATAGTCCGACAACAGATATTCGCGGCGCAGTTCACCAAGGCTTTGATAGTCTATATGTCGGAACGGGTCTGAAACAGCATGGCGCAGACTTTGAGACAGAAGTCCGTGCTTTGCTTGCGGATAACGATACGATGGCACAGTGGGCAATGCCGCAGCTTGAATGGTGACGTTAGCTGAAACACATTGTAACAGGCCGTGAAGTTCTAGAGGGAGTCTGTCAGCAATGGCGATAAAAGACGGTTTTAAGTTTGAGGATTTGTCCGTGGGTATGAGCCACGAGACGTTCCACACAATTACTGAAAAAGATATTGAACTGTTTGCTGAGGTCTCAGGGGACCGCAATCCTCTTCATATGGATGAAGACTATGCGCGCCAAACCCCCTTTGGACAACGCATTGCCCACGGCGCGCTAACGGCAAGCTATATCTCCGGAATTCTAGGCAATAACCTCCCGGGTCCCGGTGCGGTCTTTGTCGGCCTGAACATGCGCTTTCGCCGCCCTGTCTTTATCGGCTCGGAGGTGACCGTTCGTGTCGAGGTGACCGAACTGCAAGAGCGCGGCAATAAGGTGACCTTGAAAGTGTCCTGCATCGTCGATGGAAAAGCCGCGATTTCAGGCGATGCGCTCGTCATGGTTCCGCGTCGCGAGAGCTAGGATTAGATGACCGTCATCGCTCACTACAAACACGTTCCGGCCGAGGCGCGTGGCTTCTCTGTCGCGCTGGGAAACTTTGACGGTGTGCATGCGGGTCATAGAGCTGTGATTGAAGCCGCAGCCAAAATCGACGCGCCTCTAGGCGTGGCAACCTTTGAGCCGCCCCCGCGGGCTTTCTTTCGCCCGGATGATCCGCCTTTCAGGCTGTACCGTCCATCGCGTCGCAATCAGCGCCTCGCCGACCTCGGTGCAAAAGCGGTTTTCGAACTCCCCTTCAATGCTGACATGGCGAAAATGACGGATGAGATTTTCGCGCGCGACGTTCTGAAAGACGGAATTGGGGCCAAGCATATTACCGTTGGCTTCGACTTCCGCTTCGGTCGCGGGCGCATGGGCGATGCACCAAGGCTCGCCTCGCTCGGGCGCGCGCTCGGTTTCGGTGTCACGATTGTTGAGAAAATTGAAGCTTTAGGCGCGAAAGCGTCCTCGACGGCGATCCGTGAAGCGCTCATCGCGGGTGAACCGGAAAAGGCGGCTGACATCCTGGGTCATCCCTGGGTCGCCGATGGTATTGTCGAACATGGCGAGAAGCGCGGCCGCACAATCGGCTTTCCAACGGTGAATCTGCACCTTGGCGATCTTATTCACCCAAAGCATGGCGTGTATGCCGTAAAGGTGCGGATCGAAGGCGAGGATCAATGGCACGGCGGCGTTGCAAACTTCGGTCGCACGCCGACGACAGGCCTGCGCGATCCTCTTTTAGAAACCTTCATTTTCGATTTTGATCGCGATGTTTATGGCAAAAACATCGAGGTCGCGCTGATCTCTTTCCTTAGACCTGAGCTCAAATTTGAGAGCGTTGATGAGATGCTCACACAAATGAAAATTGATGCAGACAAGGCTTTGAAAACCTTGGCCGGGTGACAAGTCCAGCGAGCCTTGCTAAGCGGCGGTTATGACATGTTTAGCCGCCATATTCGCAATACGAATTAGCGGCCCGGTCGTTCGCTGATCTTCGTATGCGGGGGCAGCTTGCGGCCGGGCGATTTAACTTTATGCCCTGACATTCAATGCTGATATAAAGACCGCGACGATGGCCGATACTGAACCCAAACCAAAAAAGTCTGAGAACCCCTACAAAGACACACTCTTCCTGCCCAAGACCGACTTTCCGATGCGCGGAGGCCTACCCAAGGCTGAACCGAAATGGATCGAAAAGTGGGATGGCATGAAGCTTTATGAGCGCCTGCGCGAAGATGCTAAGGCGCGCGGCGCTGAGCCGTTTATCCTGCATGATGGCCCGCCTTACGCGAACGGGCCGATCCATCTTGGCACGGCGATGAACAAGATCCTGAAAGACATGGTCGTGCGCAGCCACCAGATGACCGGGTTTGATGCAAGCTATCTGCCCGGATGGGACTGTCACGGCCTGCCGATTGAGTGGAAGGTTGAAGAACAGTTCCGCTCCAAAGGGCGCACCAAAGACGACGTGCCGGGCGACGAGTTCCGCCGCGCTTGCCGTGAGTATGCGGCTGAATGGATTGAGGTGCAGAAAGAAGGCTTCCGACGCTGCGGGGTGGAGGGCGAGTGGGATGACCCGTACCTCACAATGAACTATGCCTCAGAGGCGGCGACTGTTCGCGAATTCCTGAACGTCGCCATGGGCGGGCGGCTCGTGCGCGGCGCAAAGCCTGTGATGTGGTCTCCGGTCGAGCGCACAGCATTGGCGGAAGCGGAAGTGGAATATCACGACCGCAAAGTGCCGACGATCTGGGTGAAGTTTCCTGTGCGCGGTGAAGAATATCGCGTTCTAATTTGGACAACGACGCCTTGGACCATCCCGGTCAATCAGGCCGTCAGCTATAGCCCGACGATCAGTTATGGCTTGTATGAAGTTGTACAAGTGATGAGCGAAGAAGAGCTTGGCTTTGCACCATATGCCGCTGTGGGTGACAAACTCGTCTTCGCTGACGCTCTAGCGGACACCATCCAGAATGCGGCCAAGATCACTGAGATGAAGCGGATCGACGACGCCGATCCATCAGGTTGGACGCTTGATCATCCTTTGGCAGGGACCGATACATTTTGGCAGCACGACATCCCTATGCTGGCGGGCGATCACGTCACCGATGATGCCGGGACAGGCTTCGTCCACACCGCGCCCGCCCATGGTGAGGATGACTACAATGTCTTCATCGCATCTGGTCGTCAGTCGTCTGAGGTTCGCCAGATCGTCGATGCCGATGGCTGCTACACGGATGAGGTTCCTGAACCTCTGGCAGGTCTCGATATCATCCGCACCAGTGGCAAGAAACGTGGCCAGCCGGGCAAAGCCAATGATGCGGTCATCAAACTGCTCGCTGAGAGCGGAAATCTGCTCGCGCGCGGTGTTGCCATGATCCGCGATGCGCATAGCTGGCGCTCAAAAGCACCTGTGATCCGTCGCGCGACGCCGCAATGGTTCATTGCCATGGACAGTCTCGGCAACGACGGAAAGACGTTGCGAGAGATGGCAGTGAAGGGCATTGAAGAAACCAACTTCGTGCCCCCACAGGGCCGTAACCGCATCAATGCGATGGTAGCAGACCGCCCTGATTGGCTGATCTCTCGCCAACGCAATTGGGGCGTGCCGATCACATTGCTTGTTTCGCCTGATGGGCGACCGCACACCGAGGCCTTATCTGAAGCTGATGCGAGCGAGGTCAACGCCCGCATCCTCGCAGCGATTGAAGCCGAAGGTGTTGAGGCCTGGTTCAGTGCAGATGAGACGACTTTCCTCAAAGGCATCGTCGATAACGCTGATGAGTGGACCAAAGTGAATGACGTCCTCGACGTTTGGTTCGATAGCGGCACAACGCACGCTTTTGCTTTGCGTGACCGCGGCATCATCGATGAGGCAACAGGCCAGGCAGACGTTTATCTCGAAGGCTCAGACCAGCATCGTGGCTGGTTCCAATCCTCGCTTCTCGAAAACTGCGCAACGCGGGGCTTCGCGCCTTACAAGCAAGTCGTAACCCACGGCATGATCGTGGACGGCGAAGGCAAGAAAATGTCCAAGTCAATCGGGAATACAATTGATCCGAAAGACTTCGGCAATCAAAATGGAATCGAGATTCTGCGCATCTGGACGGCGAGTTCAGACTACACAGAAGACCTCCGAATTTCTGACGAGATCATCAAAGGGGTGGCGGAGACCTATCGTCGTCTGCGCAACACGCTGCGTTATCTGCTGGGCGGTTTGGAAGGCTATCAAGAGACCGAAGCGGTTGAACTGAGCGATATGCCGAGCCTTGAGCGATGGGTCCTGCACCGTTTGGCCGAGATCGATGTGGAAGTCCGCGCCGCTTACAAAGCGTTCGACTTCAAGAAGGTGATGGCTCAACTCGTCAATTTCTGCTCGGTTGACCTGTCCGCGGTCTATTTCGATATCCGCAAAGACAGTTTGTACTGCGACGCGCCAAGTTCACCGCGCCGCCGCGCGAATCGGACCGTGATGGCAGCGATCTTGGAGCGTTTGCTCTGTTGGCTCGCACCTGTCATGCCATTCACGACCGAGGAGGCGTTCCTGATCAGCATCTTGGCTGACCGCGCCGATAGCGTGCATCTCCTCCAATTCCCTGACACACCGCGCGAATGGAGCGATCAGGCTTTGGCTGAGCGTTGGGAGACCATTTTCCGCGTCCGCCGTGTTGTGACAGGGGCAATTGAAGTTGAGCGGCGCGAAAAGCGGATCCGCTCTTCGCTTGAGGCCGCCCCCCAAGTCTTCATCCGCGATCAGGCTCTGCTCAAGGTGTTCGAGGGAGAGAGCGCTGAAGACATCTTTATCACCTCACAGGCCACGCTAAGCGTCGGAGACGGTCCAGATAACGCGTTCCGTTTGCCAGAAGAGCCCGATGTGGCTGTTCTTCCGGGTGAGGCGAGCGGGATCAAGTGCGCACGAAGCTGGAAATATTTTGACCCCGCCACGGCCGATCCTGAATTTCCGGACGTCACAGCGCGTGACGCGGCTGCGATCCGAGAAGTGAGACACGCCGGATGAGCCAGCGTCTGCGCTATATCTTCCTCACTTTGATCCCGGTGATCATCATTCTTGATCAATGGACGAAGTATCTTGTTTTGAGCGAGCCGAGATTCAACGCACTCGGATGTCTTGATCGAACTCAGCGATGCGGTGGTTTCGAACTCTCTTCTGTGTTCGATCTCACAATGGTCTGGAATCGAGGGGTCAGCTTTGGGATTGGGCAGTCAGAAGGTCTAATGCGCTGGGTCTTGGTCGTATTTACCGCCGCAATTGCCCTTGGTTTCGCCGTTTGGTTACTAAAAGTGACCCGCAATTGGACCGGCTTTGCCCTCTCTTTGATCGTCGGTGGAGCCATCGGGAACGTGATCGACCGCGCGAGATTCGGTGCTGTCGTGGACTTTTTCGACTTCTCCGGCCCATGGTTCGGCTGGCAAATCCCACTACCCGACACTCTGAGATTTCTAGAGTACCCGTTCGCGGCGCCGCATCTTCGCGATGGTCTCTTAGGGGTGGGATTTCCCTACGTCTTTAATATCGCTGACGCGGCAATTAGTGTGGGTGCCGTCTTGCTCTTTATTGACCAGTTCCTATTGTCGCAGGATCAAACCAAGACGGGGTCTGGTGGCAAGGACGAATAGGTGAGGATACTCATGAGAAAAACAGCTTTCATGGTGGTCGCAGGAGCGGCTTTGATTGTCACAACAGGCTGTGCCAGCAACCGAAATTCAAATCTGAGTGCACCGGACGAATTCCGCGTTGTGACCAAAGCGCCACTGGTTATCCCGCCAGATTTCAATCTGCGCCCGCCGACGTCAGGGCAGGCTCTGCCAGCAGAAGTTTCTGGTGGAACGGCAACCTCCAGCGTCGCGTTTGGAAGCCAGCTTGGCCAAAATGCAAGTGCCGGTGAGCGGGCTCTCGTCGCAGCGGCAAACGCAAATGCGGTAAACCCAATCGTTCGGACACAAGTGGACTTCGAAGAAGCCCGCGTCATCCGGAAGTCCGGGGGCATCTCGGACCGGATCATGTTCTGGCGCAATGATGATGGTAGCCAGGAAACGGGCGACTCCGCGACGGGGGGTGAGGGTGTCACGATAGAGCGCGGATCGGGTGATCGCCTAAAACTGCCTGGGACATAAACTACGCAGCCTTTATACCGTATCGAGTTTAATTGAGGAGTGATGATAATGATCAGAACTTTGGTAACGAGCCTCGCAGTGGGGACGCTGATACTAAGTGGCTCTTCGCTGGCTGATAATGCCCCTGAGACGGACTGGGCGCCGAGCCAGTTCCAACTGGACAATGGTATGGATGTCGTTGTCATCCCGGATTATCGGGCGCCGGTCGTCACGCATATGGTCTGGTACCGCGTTGGGGCCGCCGATGAAGAGCCCGGTAAATCGGGCATCGCGCACTTCTTCGAACATCTCATGTTTAAAGCGACTGATGATATCGCAGATGGCGAACTCGACGCGATTATTCAGCGCCGTGGCGGACGCCTAAATGCGTTCACGAGCTGGGACTACACCGCCTATTATGAGCGCGTCGCTAAACAGCACCTCAGCAAAATGATGGAGCTAGAAGCCGAGCGTATGACGGATCTTATCGTTGACGAGACGCCTGGCGGAAGCTTCTTTACAGAGCGCGATGTTGTCATTGAGGAGCGTCGCCAAGTTCTCGAAAGCTCACCGAGCCGCGTTTTGAGTGAGATGGTCCTCGGCTCATTTTGGAAGGATCACCCTTACGAAATAACGATCCTTGGGCATATGGAAGAGATTGAGCAGCTTTCACCGCCGGATGCTGTCGAGTTTTATCAGCGCCACTATTCTCCAGAAAATGCAATCCTGATCGTTGCCGGTGACGTGACGACTGAGGAAGTCCGTGTCCTTGCAGAAGAGCATTACGGCAAAATCCAACCCTCTGGCCTAGTCGATGACGAGCGCAAGTGGCGCTCCGTTGAGCCGATTAGCGAAACCCAGCTCATCACACACAGTGATCCGAAAGTCCGCCAGCCTGTCTGGTATCGCTATTACAATGGCACAAGTTTGAAGCGTGACCGTGAGTTTGCAATGGCCCTAGATGTCGGTCTCGACGTTCTCGGTGGTGGTAATACTAGTTTGCTCTACCAGTCTCTGGTTGAGGACAAAAAGCTTGCAATCGACGCTGGAACGTTTGCTTGGCTGAGCCTGCATGATGAAGGCCCAGCCGCCGTCTACGCCACCCCATCGCCGGGGGTCAGCTTGGATGAGTTGGAAGAGGTCGTGATGAGCGAACTCTATCGGCTTATCGAAGAGGGTTTTGACGAGGCTGATGTGAAACGTGTCCGCAACTCTAAAGCAGCCAGCGCGATTTATGCGCGCGACAGTCAGGAAGGGATGGCGAACCAATTCGGACGATGGCTGGTCATTGGTGGAACTGTAGACCAACTCATATCTTATCCGGATGATATTCGCAGCGTGACAAGCGAAGACGCCTTGGCCGCGGTTCGTGAAGTTTTCGCGCAAGAGCTAAATTATATAGAGGCGCATTTGCTGCCTGAAGATGGGGAGCAATAAATCATGCGTCGTACAGTTTTCAGCAGTCTTGCAGTTCTCTCATTGGTCGCGTGCGGATCTCAATCGACCACGCCGTCCGATGGTGAAACCGCGTCGGAAGCTGGCCTTCAAGTTGAAACTTACGAAGGTGAGTTTGCAACAATCCAACAGTTCACAACGCCCGCGGGGATTTCCGTCTGGCTCGTTGAAGAACCGTCCATTCCGATCTTGTCCTTGCGCATGGCATGGGAAGTTGGAACAACGTCTGACCCTGAAGGCCAAGAAGGTCTGACCAGCGCTATGGTCTATCAAATGAATGAAGGCGCCGGCGAGCTCGACAGCCAAGCGTTTTCTAAGCGCATGGAAGAACTCAATATGAGTTTTGGCTGCAGTTCCGGGCGCGAAGCGACATTCTGCAATGCCTCGATGCTCACCGAGAACGCTGGCGAAGCATTTGACTTGATCGCGCTTGCCTATGCAGAGCCACGCTTCGATGAAGGCCCTTGGGAGCGTTTCGTGCGTGAGCGTGAAGTCAGCTTGAAAACACGCGAGACAAATCCGCGCTATCTAGCGGGTGAGGCGCTTGAAGACGTGCTTTGGCCGGATCACCCCTTCGCGCGTGATTTCACTGCTGAGAGCCTTGCGGCGCTGTCTTCTGAAGCTGCAAAAGCCCATAAGGACAGCATCATGAGCCGACCCGGTATGATCGTGACGGCCGTTGGTGCAATCTCGCCTGAAGAGTTGGCTCCATTAATTGATGCGGCGGCTATGGGCCTGCCCGAAGAGGGCACTGAAGTCATCATTCCGCAAGTCACCTTAGGTGAACCCGCAACAGCTCCAATTCTGGTCGATTTGCCTCAACCGCAGAGCCTTGTGACCTTTACGGGTCCTGCTATGCGCCGCGATGACCCCGACTTCTACACCGGAGTGGTCGTGAACTATACGTTTGGCGGCGGTGGGTTTGAGAGCCGCTTGATGGAAGATCTAAGGGTCGGTCGCGGTTTGACCTATGGCATCTACTCCAGCCTTAGCGCCGGTGAGTACGTTCAAACATGGTCTGGTGCTGGAAGCACAAACAATGAAAGCGTTGCCGAGTTCATCGATGGCATCAAAGAGAATATGACACGCATGGTCGCCGAGGGCATGACTGAAGAAGAGCTTGCCGATGCCAAGTCTTATTTGACAGGCTCATATCCGCTATCTTTTGACTCAAATGCTAAGATTGCAGGCAATATGATGGGCCTGCGCTTAGACGACCTTCCGGTTGATTTCTGGGATAAACGAAATGCAATGGTCGAGGCTGTAACGCTGGACGACGTCAATCGCGTTGCAAGCGAGTATTTGAAGCCCGAGAATTTCACCTTCATCGCAGTCGGACAACCAGAAGGCCTTGATGGCTAACGCTAAAGGCAACGCCAGAAGTCTATGACGTAAATAAACCTTTCAGCTTCATCCCAATAAAAAAGAGCGGTCACATGGACCGCTCTTTTGTCACTATGTCGAGTAGTGAACTTGCCTTTAGGAGGCAAACTTGAAACGCGCACCGACGGAGAAAATGTTTTGTTGGTTTTCAATGTCGAGTGTGCCGGGGAATAGGTCGTTGTCGACTTCAATGTCGTCAGTCGCGCGATATGCGTACTCACCAAACACATCGAGTGTCTCGCTGACTGCAAAAGATGCCCCAGCCTTCAATTGATAGGCAAACTTGGTCTCACCATCGTCAATGATGCCAACCCCTGAAGGTGCATAAACAACGTCAACGTCTGAGAAGCCGAGACCACCGCCGACGTAGGGCGTGAAGGCTGTGCCGGTGTCAAAATCGTAGTAGACGTTTGCGAAGAGAGACAGGTTTTCAATCTCGCCTTCGCCCGCGGATACCAAAGCGCCAACGGTGACATCGAGAGGATCGGGTGAACCTGCGAGTGCAGCCGCATCAACGTCATCGATACTGCCGCCACCAAGCGTTACACCGGTATGGGTATCAACGTCTGATCCAGTGTAAGCCAACTCACCGGCAAAACGCCAGTTGCCTAGAACTTGTTTGCCGACCTCAGCGCTGAGCGCCAAACCGCTGTCGAACTCCGTTTTCCAGCCATAGTCTGTACCTGCAGCAACATCGAGCGTTGAACCATCACCAAGGTTACCTGTCGTGAAAGTTCCTGTGCTACCGGAATTGTCTGAGTCTGATTGAACGTTGATCCCAATTGATCCGCTTGCATACCAGCCATCAGCTGAAGCGGTTAAACCAAAAATGGACCCCGCAGCCACAAAAGCTGTCATTTTGATTAAAGACATGAATGTCCTCCTATACTCACTTTGCGTCGGCACTAACCCCAATGGCTCGCCGTATAAAATGAATTAGTATTGTATATCGTAAAGGCAATAATAAATTATCGCATCTTGCTTTTACGAGCCGCTTCTGGTCTGTCGGCGCTTGATAAAATTGTTCTAATAGGGATTTGCCCATGATGCCGAAACCGCGCGCAGATATAGCGCCCAACACACTTGATTTTGAAATTCTTCCTTTGGTCAAACCGACCGGATTCAGGGAGTATGATGCGCGTTGGTGGTTCAATGGGATCGGGCATAAAACGCCGCCCGAACTCAATCTGACAGGTGTACAGGCCCTTGGCCTCGGAATGGCCACGCTGTTCCACGAGCTCGGTGTCGAACCAAAAGTCGTTACAGGCCATGACTTCCGCTCGATCAGTCAGCCGATCAAAAACACATTAATTCTCGGATTGGTGCAAGGGGGCTGCGAGGTTTTGGATGTGGGTCTCGCCCTCAGCCCTATGGTCTATTGGAGCCAGTTCGAGCTGGATGCCGCGTGTTGTGCGATGGTCACTGCAAGCCACAACGAGAACGGTTGGACCGGTGTCAAAATGGGCGCAGATCGCCCTCTTACTTTTGGTCCCAAAGAAATGGGACGATTGAAAGAGATCGTGCTGTCCGGCGCTTTTCAGACCCGCTCTGGGGGCCATCATTCGCATGTTGATGGTATCCGTGAGCGCTATATCGCTTCGATTGCGGAGAGTGTTTCGATCAAGCGCCCTCTCAAAGTCATCGCAGCTTGTGGGAACGGTACTGCAGGCGCATTCGCCCCTGACGCTCTACGGATGATGGGTGTTGAGGTTATTGAGATGGACTGCAATCTCGACATGACCTTCCCAAAATACAATCCCAATCCAGAAGATAAAAAAATGCTTGACGCCATGTCGTCGGCTGTGAGCGAGCTGGGTGCCGATATTGCGCTGGGTTTCGATGGCGATGGGGATCGCTGCGGTGTGATTGATAATACGGGCAAGGAAATTTACGCCGATAAGATTGGACTAATGCTCGCCCGCGACCTTAGCCGCGAATATCCCGGCGCGAAATTTGTCGTCGATGTGAAATCAACGGGCCTTTATAAAACCGATCCTGTCTTGAAAGAGAATGGTTCGTCCGTTGACTACTTCAAAACGGGTCATTCCTACATCAAGCGCAGGACGACTGAGCTTGATGCGCTGGCTGGTTTTGAAAAGTCCGGACATTTCTTCTTCCGTCCGCCGATCGGCCTTGGCTATGATTGCGGGCTGACGGCTGCGAAAGCGATCCTTGAAATGCTGGATCGCAACCCTGACAAGACGATGGCTGATCTCAAATCGGAGTTAGGAACCGCCTACACGTCGCTAACCATGTCTCCAAAGTGCGCTGATGAGATCAAATATGATGTCATTGATCGGATGGTAACAGAGTATGAGGGGCTTCTCGATCAGGAAATCCTGGGGCGCAAAGTCGTCGATGTGAACACTGTGAATGGGGCGCGCGTAACGCTTGAAGATGGCTCTTGGTTGCTCGTCAGAGCGAGCTCAAACAAGCCTGAACTTGTGACAGTCGTGGAGTCTATGCGCAGTGCTGAGGACATGTCTGACCTCTTCCACAAAGACGTGAAACCACGTCTTGCAAAACACCCAGAAGTTGGGGCTTACAATCAGGAAATCTAGCGTCTTGCGCTAGCCCCGTGCGATGTAAGCAAAGGCCAATCCGATGGCGAGCGTGTAGAATAAAACGCCCGCCAATATGTAAAAGATCTGGTAGTTCTTACCCAGAGACCCCTTCGCCAAGGTGACCGCTTGGTTGATCAGGTCGGGCCATGTGTAGGAGACGAAGTCGCCTTGTGTCATGATCGAGGTAAGCTTGCCTTTCTCATCCACGATAGGCAGACGCCGGAAGCGCTCATTTGACATGATGCGTAACCAATCGATCAAATTGTCATCCTTGCGCGCAACGCGGACTTCGCGGGTCATGACATCTGAAACTTTCGTTGTGTCCGGGTCACGACTTTCGGCTAGGACCCGCCGCATGAGATCTCTTTCAGTCAACATGCCGATGACTTTTTCATCCTCATCGATAATGATAATGGCCCCATAATTTTTCTGCGCCATTCGCTCCGCCGCGGTCCGGATGGTATCACTGGCAAGTGCCGTCATCGGCTTTGGTTTCGACTTGAACTCCGGCCTATCCTGAATTTGCATTGTAACCTCCATCTTATATTGTTTGTATGACATAGCGTTTTTTGAGCGACCGCCCGCTTTTTGTTTTCGAGAGGCCCCCTTGCATATTTTTGTTCTTACGGGTTCAGGCATTTCGGCAGAAAGCGGTATCTCAACCTATCGCGGTGGGGCAGATGGCGATGAAGGCCTCTGGAGCGCAGTGGATTTTCAAAAGTATGCTTCACCCGAAGGCTTTTCTGAGGACCCTGACGGTGTGCATCACTTTTACAATGTACGCCGGCAGCAGGTGCGCGACGTAGAACCAAACGCTGCCCATATCGCCCTCGCTGAGTTGCAGCATGCTTTGCGACGAAATGACGGCGAGCTCACACTTGTGACGCAGAATGTTGACGACTTACACGAGCGCGCTGGCGCGGATGTGATGCACATGCACGGCGAAATCCTGAAAGCGTTCTGCACTGATTGTGATCGCTCACGCTTTACCGTGAAGACAAAGCTTCAAACACGAGATGTCTGCGACGTATGCAATCGGGCAGGGGGCTTACGTCCTGATGTCGTCTGGTTTGGTGAGATGCCTTACCATATGGATCAAATCTATGAACGGTTAAGCCGCGCGAACCTATTTGTATCGATTGGCACGAGCGGGTCAGTCTATCCCGCGGCAGGTTTCGTTCAGGAAGCAAAGATGCTCGGTGTCAAAACGATGGAACTGAACCTTGAGCCGTCAGACAACGCACATGCCTTTGATGATGCAGATTACGGCCTTGCGGGCGATATCGTTCCACGTTGGGCTAGGAATATCTTGAACCAGATGAGTTAAGACTGATCATTGTCGTCTCAGGCGGACTTCAAGCCTTGCGCCTGTTGTGGCGACAAAGCCTTCACAATCGGGTTGCTTTCATGGCAGAGGGGCGCTTCACGTATTCAAGGCCCTGGTATGACTGCTCCTATCGTTCGTTTCGCTCCATCACCCACAGGTAAGCTTCACGTTGGTAATGTTCGCACGGCCCTCATCAACTGGCTGTTTGCTAAAGGACAAGGTGGAACATTCATCCTCAGGATTGATGACACTGACACTGAGCGATCCACATCAGCTTATGAGTCTGCGATCAAAGAAGACCTGACATGGTTAGGCCTGACCTGGGGCGATACATTTAACCAGTCAGAGCGGTTCGATAAGTACGACGTTGCCGCTGATAAATTGCGCGATATGGGCCTGCTCTACGCCTGTTATGAGACGGCAGACGAGCTTGATCGCCAGCGTAAACTGCAGCGTGCACGAGGCAAACCACCAATCTATAATCGGGCTTCCCTCGATCTCGGCGATGACGATAAAGCAAAGTTGGAAGCCGAAGGGCGCAAACCGCACTGGCGTTTCAAACTCTCTGGAGAGCGTATTGTCTGGACTGATCTGGTCCGCGGCGAGCAAACCATTGATACATCAAGCTTGTCTGACCCTGTCCTGATCCGCGCTGACGGGTCGTACCTCTATACATTGCCAAGCTGCGTGGATGATATCGAAGCCGCGATTACCCATGTTGTGCGTGGTGAAGACCATGTCACCAATTCAGGTGCCCAGATTGAGATTTTCAAAGCGCTCGGTGGAGCGGCCCCTGCCATGGCGCACACGCCGCTATTGGTTGGTGCTGACGGGTCAGGACTTTCCAAACGGCTTGGGTCTCTCGGCATGGAGACGCTTAGAGACGGCGGTATCGAACCACTAGCGATCTGTTCGCTGTTGGCGAAGCTTGGAACAAGTGACAATATCGAATTACGACCGTCCCTTGATATCCTCTCTGATGAGTTTGACTTCGGGAAGATCGGTCGCTCACCTGCACGCTTTGATGAAAGCGATCTCAACAGCATTAATGCGGCGATTACCCATGAGATGAGCTTTGAGGAGGCGCGACCCCGTCTTGAGGCGATAGATCCGAAAGCGGCAAATGAAGCCTTCTGGCTTCTGGTTCGTGAGAACTGTCAGCGCATCGAAGATGCTGAGCGCTTCATGCCTGTTGCCTTTGGTGAGATCGAGCCCATCATTGACGATGAGGATCGTGATTTCATTGCTACAGCGGCTCGGCTTTTGCCGAAGGGTGAGCCCAATGGCGAGACTTGGGGACTTTGGACAGCCGCTTTAAAAGCTGAAACCGGGCGTAAAGGGAAGGGGCTCTTCATGCCGCTTCGAAAGGCTCTAACTGGCATGGAGCGCGGCCCCAGCGTTGGCGATATGCTTGTGTTAATGGGCCGTGACACAGCGCTCTCGCGCCTAAGCGTCTAATCGTACAATTCGATCTTGCAGCGCTTTAATCGCTGCTTCGGGCGTTCCTTCATGTACCAGTGAGGCGCGAAAGTCCTCAGGCGTGAATTTCGCTTCCATGATCTTATCCATCAGATCGAAGAACGGGCTCCAAAAGCCATCCTCATCCAGGAATGCCATGGGTTTGGCATGAAGGCCGAGGCGCGCCCAGGATAACATTTCGACGGCCTCTTCCAGTGTCCCGATCCCGCCGGGCAGCACTATGAAAGCATCACTCTCATCAAACATGCGCTGTTTACGCGTGTGCATGTCTTCGACAATCTCGTGAGGGACCTCGTCAAAGATGCGCTCTTTTTGCAGAAGAAAGCGAGGCATGATGCCCAAGACATCACCACCCTCGCTGTAAGTCGCGCGTGCACAAGCCCCCATCAGGCCGACGCCACCTCCGCCATAAACCAATCGAATGCCAGATTGAGCAAGCGTTCGGCCAAGTTCCTCAGCCAGTTGAATATAAGTCTTCTTCACCTCGTTGGAGGAACCGCAATACACACAAATTGAAGTCAGTTTTGACATAATCTTTTCTCTTTTTTCTTCGCCTTTACGCGCCTGTTTCAGCGTGCGCTAGTCCGTGTTTCAGCGCAGTCTGAACGTTCATGTTCCGCAAGGTCCGCGTTTTTTCATAGCAAGTCAGATCGATCTACCCCATATGGCGCGCATGACAGATACGCCGACATCAACAGACACCGATCGCATTGAAAGCGCCGATGGGGGGCTATGGGTTTCCATCGTTCGTATTCTGAAGTTGCTTTGGCGTCCAGAAATGACCAAATGGCGACCGATCACACTCTTGGCTGTGGTCTTCACACTCGGCGCAGCGGTGCTCGAAGTCGCTTTTCCGCTTCTGCTGGGGTACGCAGCGAATCAATTGCTGACCAGTGAAGGCGGTATCGTAACCGGATTTGGCGCGGCGGCGATCTGGTTGGTGATTGCTTTTATTGTGAAGTTCGCGGCGGCAGGTCTTCCTCAACTTCGTGATTGGCTGTTTTCGCCGGTCAGTCAGGACGCGCAGCGCGTGGCCTGCGTCGATGCATTCGGCCATGCTCAAAATCTATCCCTGAACTTCCATCAGACGCGGCGCACGGGTGCCTTGAACCGAGTGATTGAGCGCGGTGCTGGGGCTATCGACTATTTAATCCGGTTTCTGGCTTTTAACATTGGCCCGACACTGGTGCGGCTTGTCTTGGCGTCTGTTGCACTCGCGCTTGCCTATGATCCGTGGCTGTCGGTCATCGCGATTGTGACGGTGATAACCTATTTCGCGATTACAGTTTGGATCACAGAATGGCGTGTACGCCAGCGCCGACGTATGAACGAAGCTGACACGCGTTTTCGTGGGATTGCCGTCGACATCATGACGAACTTTGAAACGGTGAAGTCTTTCGCCGCGGAAAATCGTGAAACCGACCGCTTTGATGGTGCGATGAAACAGTACAATGTCCGCTTCGTTGAAACGGTTCGCTCCATGTACATCATGAATGGCGCACAGGCTTTCATCATGAATGCAGGTCTTGTCGCTGCTCTCGTGCTGTCGGCTTGGAATATCACGCAAGGGACAATGCAACAGGGCGATATCATCGGCGTTCTGACCATGTTTACAGCCCTCTACGCACCGCTGAATATTCTCGGCTGGGCTTGGCGCGAAATTAAGCAGGGTGCCGTTGATCTTGAGAAACTGTACGGCCTGCTTGGTATGACACCGGATGTGGCCGACAAACCCGACGCCAAAACGATTGGTCGATTGGATGGGCATGTCGAATTTGAAGGCGTTGGCTTCACCCATGATGGACGATCAGCCGGCGTTCAGGATGTCAGCTTTGATTTGAAGCCGGGCAAAAAGATCGCTTTTGTGGGAACGTCGGGTGCAGGAAAGTCGACACTCTTGAAGCTCCTCTTCCGTTTCTATGACGTCGAAAGCGGCCGTGTCCTCGTCGATGGATACGACGTCCGCCACGTCACGCAGGAGAGCTTGCGCAAAGCGCTTGGTCTCGTGCCTCAGGACGTTGTTTTGTTTAATGAAACGATCAAATCGAACATCGCTTACGCGAATCCTGATGCATCGCTTGAGCAGTTGGAAGATGCCGCACGCCGCGCGCAATTGCTCGACTTCATCAACAGTCTTCCGGACGGGTGGAATACGCGGGTCGGGGAACGCGGATTAAAGCTCTCCGGTGGGGAAAAACAACGCGTTGGCATTGCGCGCGTGATTCTCGCTAATCCGGGCATACTTGTCCTCGACGAAGCAACATCGGCTTTGGATAGCGCAACAGAGGCCGCTGTGCAGAGCGCACTGGACGAGGCCTCAAAAGACCGAACCACTCTAATGGTCGCGCATCGCCTATCTACGGTTCAGAATGCAGATGAGATTCTTGTAATGGATACAGGCCGGATCGTTGAGCGCGGGACCCATGAGGAACTGATCGATTTAGACGGCATTTACGCTGACATGTGGGCACGCCAGGCACAGCGTGACGCGCTTGCCGTAGCGGCAGAATAATTGCATCACTGTATGATAGACTTTGGAGTTTAACCGATGAACGACACGGGTGACCTGAGTGGAAAGCGCTTCCCATGGGCGCGCAGCGGCTTTGATCTAGAAGGTTACGTTGGCGCCTTGGCAGCATGGCTGGTTGGGATCCTTCTCAGCATTCTCTGGTCTCCACTGTTCTGGATCGGGTTCATTGCTGCGATCATTATCCTGTTTGCAACCCGAACCGCCGAACGCACTGTGCCAGAACGCGATGACGCTCTGGTTGCGCCGTGTGATGGCATCGTTGTCTCGGTCGGTGGTGCAGCAGCGCCCGATGAGTTGCGCCTTGGCGGAACGGGTTGGACCCGTGTGCGCCTATCGGCAGGTCCGATGGCGACGAACGGATTGTACGCGCCTATTGCAGGAGAGGTTGACCATATTATCCGCGAAACAGGCGATCCCGGTGCGTTTTACGCGGGCAAGCCAGACAAGCCCGGACTGGTCGTTGCCTATATCAGCTTTGTCTCAGACGACCGCTCAAGCGGATACCGCGTTGCAACGGGCGGGCTCGGCCCTCGTTTAGAGATTGCTTCCGAAGCAGGCGATGCTGTTCGAACCGGACGGAATATCGGGACAATGCGGCTCGGCGGTTGGTGCGACCTCTATGTTCCGAGCGGGGCAGTGGTTGATATCGCGCCCGGTCAAACCGTCATCGGTGGTGAAACCATCATTGCGCACTTTGATGTAACACATTCTGTCCAAGACGACCGCCCAGTATTGGAAAGTGAGAGTTCTGAGACTGACGACATCGACGATATTCTGGAGAGTGACACTGACACCAGCCCCTCAGAGATTGATGAAGCGGACGATGTCAATGAAATGTTTGAGAGATTACGCTCAGAAGCCCGAAAGGCTCAGGACGATTAAATCCGCGCTTAATCCTCAGGCCCGGAATTCATCCAGCCAAAGACAGGTTTTAGCGGAACAGCCCATCCGATCCCGGCAACAACAAAGAATATAAGCGTCAGCCATTTCGGTGCCGTCGCCAGATATGTCCCAAGCGTTGCCGCGCCCCAAACCCAGAGCGCCAAAAATACCATCAGGACAAAACTCGCCACCAAACGTCGGTGACTGCGGCGCATACTGGCAAACATCTGTATTTCTCTCCTCCTGCGACGCCGTGGCGACTTGCTAAACTCAAGTCAAGAGGCAGATAGGGCGTATGGTTCAAGACGCAATCTCCCCTACAGCATCTCGCTGGATTGGCCGCTGGCTCATCGTTGTGGCTCTGATGGTTTATGCCATGATCCTGATTGGGGGAGCGACACGCCTGACCGATAGTGGACTGTCGATCACGGAGTGGCAGCCCATTAGCGGAACGCTTCCGCCGTTGAGCCAAGAGGCATGGTTGATCGAGTTAGAAAAGTATCGGGCCACCACTGAGTATCAGCAGCAAAACTACAATATGACGATGAGCGAATTCCAGTTCATCTACTGGTGGGAGTGGGGCCATCGCCTGTTTGGGCGTCTTATTGGACTTATCGCTGTCGGCGGATTTATCTGGTTCGCAGCAAAGCGATGGCTCGACCGCAAATGGACAGGGCGTCTTTTGTTTCTGATCGCGCTTGGTGGCCTGCAAGGCTTTATTGGTTGGTGGATGGTCGCTAGCGGGATCGGGGAAACAACGCGCGTTGATGTGGCCCCTTACCGTCTCATGACTCATTTCGGCCTCGCTCTGTTTATTATCGCCGTGACAGCGTGGTACTGGTTTGACCTTAAAGACAAGCGCGTCGCCAATTCATCCTCAACGGCGCGGGTGCTTGCGACCGTTCTGATGGTCATGATCTTCGCACAGATGCTCACAGGTGCGCTCGTCGCCGGACTGGACGCCGGGCGAACCTATACTGATTGGCCCCTGATGCTCGGTGAGTTTTTTCCGTCTAACTATGTCGAGCAAGGCCTTGGTATATTGAGCCTCTTTGAGGGACGCGCGGCGACACAATTCAATCATCGCTTTTTAGCCTACATTATTTGGGGGCTCTCTTTATGGACGGCTTGGTCTCAGCGTAAAACCGAGCTTTCAAAAGGCTTTGTCGCAATAGCGGCTCTCGTGACCGCTCAAGCTGTGTGGGGAATTCTCACCTTGATCAACGCTGCGCCGCTTGAACTTGCGCTTGTCCATCAAGGCTTAGGCGTCATCGTTATGCTCGTCAGCGTTCGCGTCGCTTGGCAGGTCACTCCGGCGCGAGCACGGCAGGGCGCTCAAAAGCGGACAGTGTCAGATCACTTGGATCAACCAAAACCGCGCGATGCTCGCTCGTTGATATAGCGCCAACAAGAACAATCAGACCGCCCGGATAGCCGCCACTGCGCGCATCACCTGTACCCGCGAAGCTTGTGATCTGGTTTGGTGCGCGAACGGATAGTCCGTCGACAACGACCATATCGGTGTCTGGATCATCCTCTCCGATCAGGGTTAGACCCCCGGCATCATCCAGCGCGATGAGATTGCGTCTGCCATTACGTTCCAGGCTGACAGCGTGTGTGACAGGTGCTGTAAAAACTTTCGCGCCTGTCGGCTCTAAGACACAGGCTGTGATTGGGTTGTCTGCTTCAACCGGTTCATCGGCAAGAAAAACGAGCGTGTCGGCGACCTCCACAAGTCTGCCTGACTGCAATTGTGACACGGCACCCTCCGTCCAGAAGGCCAGCCGCATAACGCCATCACGATCATCGAGGGCACGTCCCGAGCACAGACCTTTAACGCGGCCCCGACTTCCGATGTCGAGTGGAAAGGGAATAGGGGCAGCGATTTCACCACCATAAAGATACGCATTCAGTCCGCCATCACGATCAACACCGGGAAAAATCGTCAGCAAAGCGCCACCAACCATGCCGAACTCGCCATTCGCCAGCGCGGTGATACCTAAATCCGCTGGTTCAGTCACGCGATCCCCCTCGAAATTCAGCAACTGAACGTCGCCATCTTCAAAACCGACAGCAATCAGTGATCCCCGCCGACCCGCGACCGCAACACTCCTTATGGGCTTTCCCAGATTGTCAGATGACCAAACAGCAGGAAGAGATATGCCGTCAAAGCGTTCTGTTGGATTCTCAATGGCTGGAGCAATGCCACTCGAATTCTCAGGGAGGATTGGGTCTATACCTTGCTCATCTCTGGTGTCACAAGCCGTTACAATGAATAGCAGACCGAGCGCTAGCGATGCGTTGACAAGGTGGTTGGCATTGCGTACTGGCGGGCGCTTGAACATTATCCAAACCTTTTAATTGAGAGGCTCTAGGGCAGAGCGATGAAAACTTATAACGCACCAGCCGACGTTGAGCATAAATGGGTCGTTATCGACGCGACAGATGTCGTTGTTGGACGCCTTGCTTCCTACGTTGCCAAACGCCTGCGTGGCAAGCACCGCGCTGACTTCACCCCGCACATTGATACCGGTGATTTTGT
The DNA here is from genome assembly GCA_039030935.1 of Pseudomonadota bacterium. Taxonomy (GTDB): domain Bacteria; phylum Pseudomonadota; class Alphaproteobacteria; order Caulobacterales; family Hyphomonadaceae; genus Henriciella. Next base: position 46,329 of record JBCCDF010000001.1, read on the forward strand.
CGTTGTTGTGAACGCTGACAAAGCGAAGTTCACTGGCAACAAACTGACCAACAAAGTCTACTATCGTCACACGGGCTATCCCGGTGGAATTAAAGAGACGACCGCGGGAAAAATTCTGTCAGGTCGTTTCCCTGAGCGAGCGATCGAACTCGCCGTTAAAAGAATGATGCCGAAAGAAAGTCCGCTCGCACGCCAGCAGTTTAGCAAGCTTCGCGTCTATGCTGGCGCTGAGCATCCTCATGAAGCGCAGCAGCCAGAAGCGGTCGATTTTGCGGCCATGAACTCCAAGAATCAGAGAGTCGCTTAATATGACTGACACCGTACAATCCCTCGAGGAATTGAAGTCTGTAACGGATGGTGGCGAAGCGGGTGCGGACCTTGCTCCGATTACGGCTGAGCCAAAGATTGATGAACATGGCCGTTCTTACGGCACAGGACGTCGTAAATCAGCCACAGCGCGCGTTTGGCTGAAGCCTGGTTCAGGCAAAGTGACCATTAACGGCAAGGACCAAGACGAGTACTTCGCGCGTCCTGTTTTGCGGATGGTACTTGAGCAACCTCTCGTAGAGGCTGACCGCCGGACGCAGTATGACGTTGTCGCAACCGTCAAAGGCTCAGGCCTGTCGGGCCAAGCTGGCGCCGTTCGTCACGGCATTGCGCGTGCACTCGTCAATTATGAGCCAGAACTGCGCCGCGTTCTGAAACCATTCGGCTTCATGACCCGTGATCCGCGCGTCGTTGAGCGCAAGAAATACGGTAAAGCGAAAGCCCGTCGTAGCTTCCAATTCTCCAAGCGCTAAGCGTTTCTGGTTTATCCAAATTCGTGTCAAAGGCGCTCTATTCGGGCGCCTTTTTCGTATGTGAAACAGGGAAATAGAGATGACTGTTCAGGCAACACTTAAAGCAGCAATCCTCGGTGCTTCAGGGTATACAGGCGCTGAGACGGTTCGACTGCTTGCCGCACACCCGCATGTCGATGCTGTCGCAGCAACGGGAAACAGTCTTGCAGGTAAGCAGCTCTCTGAGATTTTCCCTCATCTATCAGGCCCGACAGATTTACCAGTCATCAAAGCCGACGATGTCGAGTGGGACGATGTTGATATCGCTTTCTCTTGTCTACCGCATGGAACGAGTCAGGATCTCATCGAAACGTTGCCTTCGCATGTGAAAGTCATTGATCTCTCAGCAGATTATCGGCTTCGCAGCGCGGATCTGTACGCCCAAACCTATGGCCGTGATCACCTCAACCCGTCTCGGACTGCCGACACGAAGTATGGACTGTCGGAGTGGTGCGGCTCTGAGCTTGAAGGCGAAAGACTTGTTGCCTGTCCGGGCTGTTATCCAACCGCGACCTTGCTCGCTCTCTTGCCCCTCATGAAGGGCACGATCGACACAGACCACATTATCATCGACGCAAAGTCCGGCGTGTCCGGGGCAGGGCGTGGCCTGAAAGAAGGCAATCTGTTTTCTGAAGCTGCCGAGGGCACGCACGCTTATGGCGTCGGAACCCACCGTCATGCGCCTGAAATTGAGCAGGAACTCAACCTTCAGGCCGGACGAGATGATATCGGCGTGACGTTCACACCGCATCTTTTACCCATGACGCGCGGCGAACTGGTAACGTGTCATGTTCGCGGAGATGCAGATCAGATACAAACGGCTTTGGAAAAGGTCTATGACAAGGCACCCTTTGTGCAGGTCTTGCCTCTTGGAAGCCCACCCCCGGATACGCGTCATACACGCGGTACAAATGACTGTCGCATCGCTGTCTATCCCGATCGTGTGAAGGGACGCACAGTCATTATTGCGGTCATCGATAATTTGATAAAAGGCTCCAGCGGTCAGGCGATCCAGA
>JBCCDF010000002.1:0-33972 GCA_039030935.1 Pseudomonadota bacterium
ATGGCCAAGCGCGGTATCCTCGCCCCCAAAGATGCGTGGATGCTGGACACCATCCGCGAACAGGCGGCGGAATAGTCGAAGCCCCGTCGGCCGCAAAAGCGGTTTATCACAATCTGCAAAATCAATCTGGAGCGGGCGATGAGATTCGAACTCACGACCCCAACCTTGGCAAGGTTGTGCTCTACCCCTGAGCTACGCCCGCATCCTATGGGTACGCCGGATCGCTGTGCTTCACCGAGCGCTCTCTTAAGCGGAAAAGACATCGAGGAGCAAGTAGGAATCTGCGGCGTGATGCAGTTAGGGAGTGGAAGAGATCGACGACGTCCAGCCCGTCCGCATCACCCCATTTTTTGGATGACGCTTAAAACGGCATCTCCATAGCGCGTAATCTTCTTGTCCCCGATCCCTGATACCAGTCGCAAAGCGTCGATGTCGGATGGACGCTCCACAGCAATTGAAGCCAGAGTTCGGTCATGAAAAATGACATAAGGCGGCTTACCGATATCGGCCGCTGTCTCAGCGCGCCATTTCCGAAGCGCTTCGAAGAGTGCTCTGTCGCGATCTGAAAGCTCGGCATATGCGATTTTGGCTGAAGAGCTATGAGCCTTGGCCTTACGACGCGTTGTAGGGTCAATGCGAAGAGTGACAGCGTGATCACCCTTAAATAGACGTTTCACTGCATCATGATCCGGAACGTATAGAAAGGGCCGCATGATCTCTCCACCTTCGGCGAGAAGCCCCTTAAGCAAGAGCTCATCAAAGACGGCAGACCACCCGGCCTTTGGCAAGTCTCTTCCGATGCCATAAGTCGAGTGACGCGATAGATCATGATCAAAGTCATCTTTGGCTTGACCCAATAAGTGAATAAGAATTCGGGTCCGTCCAATCTTTTGACCGCAGCGCAAGACGGCAGACACCGCCATCTGAGCATATCGGGTCACATCATAAGACGCCTGATCTTCAGAGAGGCATACGTCACACTGCCCACACGCCGAGGCATTGTCCTCCCCAAAATAGTCGCGAACAGCAGCCCGTCTGCAGCGATCACCATTGAGGACTGCGAAAAACTGGCGGGCCTTTGTAATCTGGACTCGTTTAACGGCCTCATCCGCATCGCTCTCATGAGCCCACATCAAAGCGCGACGAAGGTCATCAGGGCCATAAAGCGCAATCCCGTCAGCGGGTTCGCCGTCACGGCCCGCACGCCCAACTTCCTGCCAGTACGATTCGATGGACTTTGGGCTATCGGCGTGAATGACGAAGCGAACATCAGGCTTATCCACACCCATACCGAACGCCACAGTCGCGCACATTACGAGTCCATCTTCCAGCAGGAAACGCCGCTGGTTCTCCGCGCGAACATCGGCTGGAAGACCCGCATGGTAAGGTAAAGCTGTAATACCGTTGCGCTGGAGTGCCTCGCAGAGAGCCTCAACGCTTTTTCGCGTCGCGGTATAGACGATGCCCGACTGACCTTGGCGCGGTTTCATCAGCGAGACCAAACGCTCAATCTTATTCCCAGATTTCGGGATTGCCGACAAAGCGAGGTTAGGTCGATCAAAACTCGCCACGTGAACAGCCGGATCGATCAAGTCCAGCTGAGCCAGGATATCGCGACGTGTTCGATCATCGGCTGTTGCCGTCACGGCCATGCGGGGAACATCGGGAAAAATGACTCTAAGGCGATCTAGCGCATGATAATCAGGTCTGAAGTCATGCCCCCATTGGCTGACACAGTGCGCCTCATCCACGGCAATGAGGGAAAGTGGAAGCGTTGAGATCGCTTGACCAAGACCCGTGGCAAGAGCCTCAGGGGACATGTATAACAGGTCCATATCGCCATTCGCGGCAGCTTTCAGTGCGCTTCGTCTTTGATCATATGAAAGAGAGCTATCAAGACGCTCCGCACGTACTCCAACGGCTTTTAAAGCGTCGACTTGATCTGCCATCAGCGCGATCAGTGGGCTTATCACGAGCCCGACGCCATCCCTCAAAAGCGCCGGGATTTGGTAGCAAAGCGACTTCCCTCCCCCTGTCGGCAGAACTGCCAGAACATCTCGGCCAGCTAAAGCATCAGCAATCACGGCTTCCTGCAGCCCTCGAAACGCATCGTAGCCGTAAACATGTTTGAGAAGATCGCGGGCACACGCCAGATCTGGGGTGTTAGGCTGGGAAGCGGTATCGAGTCCTGACTTGAGCGAGGCCTGTTGCATTCATAGACAGTGATAAGAATCGCACGACGGGGTCAATGCTCTTAAAGCCGACAACTGACGACCCTCATTTGAACAATTAAAGTGGTGCCCGGGGGCGGATTTGAACCACCGACACGCGGATTTTCAATCCGCTGCTCTACCCCTGAGCTACCCGGGCGGGCCATGGGGAAGCGGTTGTGTAACCGCACCTGCACAGCTTGTCCAATGCCGATTTCAGCTTTTGTTGAAGTCGGATAATAGTAGCCTATTGAGCCCTCACAGTCTGCTCAATCGCGCCAAATATAGAACGGCCAGCGTCATCGAGCATTTCAATGCGAACGACGTCTCCATGCGACATGAAGGGTGTTTTGAAATCCCCTATTGCAATCTTTTCGATCATCCGAATCTCAGCGATGCAAGAGTACCCCAAACCGCCTTCAGCCACTGACCGGCCGGGCCCGCCGTCAGTGCCTTTATTCGACACCGTGCCTGAGCCGATCACCGTCCCAGCACTCAAGGGTCGCGTTTTCGCAGCATGCGACACAAGTCTGGCCAAACTAAAAGTGGCATCACTCCCCGCCTCAGCACGTCCGAAGGGCTCGCCACGATAATCGACGCGAAGGGGCAGATGCACGAGGCTATCGCGCCAGGCGCTTCCAAGCTCGTCTGGTGTAACTGCAACAGGAGAGAACGCGCTCGGCGGTTTCGATTGAAAAAAACCAAAACCCTTGGCCAGTTCACCGGGAATGAGCCCTCTTAATGAGACGTCATTGCACAGCATGATCAATTTGATGTGGTCCGTCGCCGCCATCTCACTGATACCCATCGGGACATCATCGGTTATGACAGCAATTTCCCCTTCCATATCACAACCCCAACTGGGGTCACCTAAGGGGACATCGTCGCGCGGACCGAGGAACACATCGCTACCCCCTTGGTACATTAATGGGTCATCGTAAAAACTTGCGGGCACTTCAGCGCCGCGGGCTTTGCGGACGAGTTCGACATGGTTGATATAAGCGCTCCCATCCGCCCATTGAAACGCACGGGGCAAGGGACTTTCACATTCATGCTCATGAAAGCGAAAGGTTGGCACTGAGCCTAGCTCAACGCCTTCGGCCAGCATCTCAAGCTGAGGTGCCACGGTATCCCAGCGATCAAGAGCGGCTTGTAAGGTCAGTGCAACTCCTGCGGCATCTGTCGCACGCGTCAGATCTCGGCTGACAACAACAAGACGACCATCACGTGTTCCATTTTTCAGGCTGGCAAGTTTCATGAGTGAACTCCGTCAACAAATGACTATGAATAGTTGCAGCTGTAACTGATTATCTAACAGGTTCGTGTCAACGGGGATTTCGGCGCTGATTTTATGATCTGTTGCAATCACTTTTTCCTATACCGCACACGATATATTAATTTGTTCACTTGAAAACTGACCCGTCAGTCATATTATCTGTTGCGACGCAGCATACCCCCGGAGCTTGCACATGGAAGACACTCAAAAAGGCTGGATTGTTGGAACAATACAGCTGGTTTTCGTCGTAGCCGTTGTCGCAGTTGCACTGTTTATAACGAACCTTCTCTCACCCGCCGAAGGCAGCTCATCTGCGATACCGCAGGCAAGCGCTGACATGGCCGTTGATATCAATGTGGTTCAGCCGACAGTTCAGCAGTTTACACCTGAGATCAGGCTCAATGGCGTCATACAAAGTCAGACACAGACCAATATCGCGCCTCAGATTGGCGGCAGAGTGGTGTATGTCAGTCCAAACTTCCGACCAGGCGCAGCCGTGACGAAAGGCGAACGTCTCTTTCAGATTGAAACCGCAGACTTTGAATTGGCGGTTGAGCAAGCTCAAGCCAATATTGATAGTGCATCATCGGATTTGGCACTCTTGGAAGCAGAGGCTGAACTTGCTCGCCAAGAGTGGCAGGAGTTGTTTCCCGGACAACCCATTACCGATCTTGCGGCACGAAGGCCCCAAATTGCAGCTGCTAAAAGCCGCTTAGCGAGTGCGGAGGCCGCGAAGAAAACAGCAGCATTGGCCCTAAGCCGCACTCGAATTATTGCGCCATCTGATGCGCGGGTCTTGAGCACTCAGCTCGATGTTGGTCAGGTCGTTGCTCCCAACATCTCAGTTGGAGCGATCTACGCGCTGGACAGCGTTGAAATTAGCGCCCCTCTCTCAACACGTCAGCTCGAAACCCTTCAACCCGTCATAGATCGTTCAGCATCAATACAATCAAATGAGAGAACTGATATCGTGATTGACGGCACGATTAAGAGGCAGAACGCAACATTAGACCCTCGAACGCGTCTTGCGACAGTCTTTATCGTACCCAACACCTTAGAGGGTCTAACGATCGGTGATTTTGCGACAGTCGTCTTGAAAGCCGACCCTGTTCAGCGCGCTATGAAAGTTCCCGCGACCTCCTTTTTTGGCCGCGATGAGGTTTGGGTCGTTGTTGATGGCGCTCTACAAAGACGCAGCCTCACAAGGCTCGGTGAACGCGGAGACGAAGTTATTGTGCGTGACTTTGATTTTGGCGAAGGCGTGGTCACACTCCCTCCCGTCGAAGGGTATGACGGAATGAAAGTCTCGAAGCGGGTTCTCATAGAAGAACGCCAGCTTGCAGGGGGTCATAATGCAGGATGACGCCCAGGAGAAACGCGGCGGCCTGATTGGATGGTTTATCCGTAATCCAGTAGCAGCAAACCTGCTGATGATCGTCTTATTGCTCGGTGGGTATCTGTCCGCGACATCGATGAAGTCGCAAGTTTTTCCGACGATTGACCCCGGCATCATTAGCGTGGTGGTGCCCTACCCCGGTGCAACACCAGCTGAAGTTGAAGAAGGCATAACCCGGCGGGTCGAAGAAGCAGTCCTCGGAATTGACGGGGTTGATAAGGTGACCTCAGTCGCGTCAGAGAATCTCGGCCAGGTTACGATTGAGGTTGCTGATTTCGTCGACAAAAAAGCTGTCAAGGATGATGTGGAAACCGCCGTCGAGCAGCTGGCTCAGTTTCCACCTGAAAATGCCGAGCGATTTTCGATCACAGCATCAGATCCTACTGAACAGGTTGTGACACTCGTTGTCACAGGCAATCAGCCGCCTCTTATTCTGCGAAGAGCAGCAGAAACGCTTGAACGCGACCTGCTAACCCAAAATGGGATTTCGCTTGTCTCTCTATCGGGTGACCGCGACTATGAAATTTCGATCGAGGTCAGCGAAGATACGCTTCGCAACTACGGTTTGAGCTTTGATGAAGTCGCCCAAGCTGTCCGGTCTAGCTCACTTGATCTCGCCGGTGGATCACTTGTAACGCAATCCGGTGAATTTGCCCTTCGTGTCAGCGAATTGCGCGAAACTGGAGACGAATTTGAGACAATTGTGGTCCGCAACCAAACAGATGGGTCGCAAATTTTGCTCTCGGACGTCGCTGAGGTCGTTGACGGGTTCACCAGAGAGCAGGTGACAAATACCTATAACGGGTCACCAGCTATTTTCGTTGATGTGTCACGAGCGCAAGCCGAAGATGTTCTAAGCGTTAAAGAAGCTGTCGATGCGTATCTTGAAACATATACCCCTCCTGACGGCATCGAAATTCTGGAGTTTAGAGATCAAACAGCGATCTTGGCCGAGCGCTTGAATCTCCTTCTTCGAAACGCCGTTTTCGGATTTATCCTTGTTTTCGTTTTCCTGATTTTGATGCTCGACCTGAAACTGGCGATTTGGGTCTGTATCGGCATTACGACCGCGTTTCTTGGCGGTTTTATGCTGTTTGATGCTGCTGGCGTGACCATCACGATGGTCTCCACATTCGGTCTGATTGTCGTGCTCGGACTCGTCGTCGATGATGCCATCGTTATCGGCGAGAATATTGATGCACAGCGAGAGCTGGGGTTTGAAGGCCGTGAAGCGGCCGTTAAAGGCGTTCGAGAAGTCTTTTCACCGGTTCTTGTTGGCGTCATGACGACTTTGGCAGCATTTTCCCCGCTTCTCTTCGTTGGGGGAAACTTCGGCGAAATTGCGCGCGCCATTCCAACTGTTGTCATTTGCGTTTTAATCATCTCACTTGTTGAGGCGTTTTTTATTCTGCCGAGTCACTTGTCCCACGCAGGAACATGGTCGCGCGGTCCGGTAAAGTTCATCCAGTGGCGTGTCGCAAAACGCCTGGGCCAAATTTCCGATTATATCATTCAACCGGGCGTCAGTTTTCTGGCCCGCTGGCGCTATGCGACAGTCGGCGGAGCGTTTGCATTTTCAGTTGTCTGTATTGGCCTGGCCAGCAGCGGCTTAGTCAAATTTGACTTCTTCCCGTCGATTGAGGGGAATGAAATCTCTGCAACTGTCACAATGCCCGAAGGGACACCCTTCGCCCGCACGCAAGCTGCAGTCCGCCAAATTGAACAGGCAGCCGTGGAGATAGATCGAGTATCAAGAGAGGAACGCGGTGAACCGCTCTTCCTCTCCGTGTCTGCCACAACAGGCGGTCAGACTCAGCTTGCTAACCCCAACAGCTCAGGCGGTTTCTCGCAGGATGAGAATGTGGGCCAAGTTCAAATTGAACTTGTTCCCTTCGGAGCACGACGAACAAGTGCAGCAGACATTGAGCGCATTTGGAGGGCAGAGCTTGGGATAATAGAAGGTGTGGAGCGGTTAAACTTCAACGCAGCCACAGCCAATTTCGGCAACGATGTTGAATACGAACTTGCCGCCGAAGACCAAGATCTACTTATCCGAGCAGCTGATAGCTTGAAAACCCGTTTGGGAACCATTGAAGGCGTCGATGATATCGAAGACAGCTTCGATCTGGGCAAACGTCAACTTGTGTTTCGACTGACCAATGCTGGCCGAGCAGCTGGCCTTCAACCTGCTGATATTGCCCGCCAAGTCAGACAGGCATTCTTTGGAGAGGAGGTCCAACGCATTCAACGCGGGCGCGAGGAAGTACGCGTTTTCGTGCGCTACCCCGACAGTGCTCGTCAAAGTCTGGATGCTTTGGAAGAGTTCCGCATTCGTCTTCCTGACGGTGGAGAAATTCCCCTGTTTACAGTGGCAGCAATTGAAGAGAGCCGTTCATTCTCATCTATCCAACGCATTGATGGGCGTCAGGTCGTGACGGTTACCGCTGACGTTGACGCCGAAATTGTCGCCCCGACTGCTGCAAATGAAGAGATTCAAGCTGACATCCTGCCTGCTCTGATCGAAGAGTATCCCGGCTTACGCTGGACTCAGGCTGGAGCTGGGCGTGAGCAAAGTCAGGATCTTGCCAGCCTTGCGCAGGCATTTTTAATCGTACTGGTCGTTATCTATGCGCTTGTTGCTACGCAGCTGCGTTCATACCTGCAGCCGATCGCCATCCTTGTATCGATACCTCTGGGTGTCGCGGGTGCGATCCTTGGGCATTATGTCCTCGGCTACTCTTTGTCTTTCCCATCCATTTTCGGCATCGTCGCCCTCTCAGGTGTTGCTGTGAACGCGTCCGTGGTCCTGATTGATTTGTACAACGTAAAGCGGCGAGAAGGCGTGGATCCAGTGACAGCCATGGCGGAAGCTTCTGCGCGTCGCTTTCGACCTATCCTCCTGACAACCCTTACGACGGCTCTTGGCCTCGGGCCCCTTCTTCTAGAAACCAGCCCGCAGGCCCAATTCCTAGTCCCTATGGGTGTTAGCCTTGGCTTTGGGATTGTCATCTCGGGTCTAATGGTGATTTTTGTAACGCCTTCAGTCGCCCTTATCGTTGAGGATTTGCGCGGATTACCATCCCGTATACTAACCGTTCTCGGGCTCCGCGATCAGCGTAGCTATCCAGCAGAATAATGGCGCTTATCGAGACAAGAACTCCAGCTGAATCCCGGCGTGAAGCCCGCAAGGAGCAACGTCGTGTCGACATTATCGATGCTGCACTGAAAGTGTTTGCGCGCGATGGATTCGCGCTGTCGAAAATGGACTCCGTTGCGGATGAAGCGGGTATCTCTAAGGGGACACTTTACCTGTATTTCGATAGTAAAGATGCGCTCTTTGAGGGTATGGTGCGGGAAAAGATGCTCCCCCTTTTGGACAAGTTACAGTCAGAAATTTTAGAGACTGAGGGCGAGCTATCTGCCGAAGATACGCTGCGTTTTCATATGCGGTTCTTTTACCGAAACGTCCTCAATACGGATCGCCGTCATATCATGCGCTTAATTATCGCTGAAGGTCCCAACTTTCCTCATATCGCGAAATTCTACTATGATACGGTTCTATCTAAAGGCACCGCTGCCTTCAAAGCCATCATCAATTATGGCATTGAGCGGGGCGAATTCCGCGATGTATCAGATCTATCAGGTCACGGACTGATCCAAGTCGCGATGGCGGGTGGACTTGTTGCTGCGCTTTGGAAAACAATCTTCGACCCGTTTGAACCAATTGACCTCGAGAGCTATTGCGAAACCCATCTCAATATTCTGCTGGGCGGTCTGAAGGCCTAGAATTCGCCCATAACCGCGACCGTCGCGTCTGACTGGAAGCCATTAAATCCTGTCGCAAGCGTTTGACCATAGGCACCAAGATGCCCAACCTCGATCCAGTCGCCCTCTTTAAGGTCCGCTGGCAGATAAAACGGACCTTCCATGACGTCCAGGCTATCGCAAGTCGGACCAAATAGACGGTACCCAGTCATTCCATCACTTGATTCATTGGACCCAACGCGTCGAACCGGGAACTTCCAGGCACACTGAGCCGCGTCAAAAAGAGAGCCATAAGAGCCATCATTGAGATAAAGGTCGCGTCCTTTGCGAAGTTCTACACGTGTCAACGAAGAGCCACCTTCGGCACAGAGCGCGCGCCCCGGCTCTCCCAGAATGTCTAGATCACCAAACCCATTCGCGGAGATTCCTTCGGCAATCGCTTCGAAATAGTCTGATAGCGGCGGCGGGGTCATATCAGGATAAGCAACAGGGAAGCCGCCTCCACAGTCAATGATGTCGATCTTCACCTGTGCCTCATCTACAAGATCACGAACATGCGCGAGGGTTCGCGCATATACGCTGGCGTCCATGCACTGGCTGCCGACATGGAAACAAATTCCAAGTTTCCTTGTGCATTTTCGCGCTGCTTGAAGAAGCTCAATTGCGGCTTTGAAGTCCGCCCCAAACTTTCCTTTAAGAGGCATCGCCGAGCCTTCACTTGGAACAGATAGACGGACAAAAAGGCTGATATCATCGGCTGCTTCTGTCTCTTCGACGATTTTACAAAGTTCAGCTTGGCAATCGAGCGACATATGCCGCACGCCTTGTTGATAGGCATGGCGAATTGTCTTGCGCGATTTTACTGGGTGCATGAGGTAAAGTTCAGCGTCCGGCGCAAGATCACGAACGAGATCAATCTCTCGAATAGATGCAACGTCGTAGTGACGAACGCCAGCATTCCAGAGGATACGAATAACAGCCGGATGCGGGTTTGCTTTAACAGCAAACAAGACTTTGCCCGGAAACCCCGTGATAAAAGTTTGCGCTGCTGATGCGATAACTTTTGGGTAAAGCACATGAATGGCGTCATCACCCTCATAAGCGGCAATGACATCTTCGATGCTGCCAAAGGCTGGCAATCCGAAGGGACGGTCAAAGTCTGGTAAGGTCGTTGATTGCGCAAGGTGCGCGCGGGAGATTGAAGAGAACATTGGCGAAAGTCCGCGAAGGGATACTGTACTAAAGCATCAAACAATGGGTCAGACACGGCATATCCCGTGTCGGGCTCAGTCGGATTTGGCGGGCATCCGGCCCGCTACAGCCTGGAAAGTTCAGCCACGGCCGCCATATAATCGGCGTCCTTGGCAAAGGTCCCATAGAGGATGGTGGACGTATCAAACGCGACATCAATTTTCTTGATGAGCAATCCGTAGGTGGCGAAGGCCTTATAGCCAGTTGGGTGGGTCATCCCAGTATCCTCGCAGTGCAAGACCGGGTATGCCCGGCATTGGAGTGTGAAGACAGGTGGGCTCCCCCGTACTGACGGCTAAATGCCCGTCGTGGTTCGCTTGCTTGTCAGGGGCGCAGGTAGGTCGGCGCGTAAGGGACGTCAAGCCGTATTTTTGCTTGGCGAACGACCCTTTGCAAAAACTAAAACTTAAATAACGCACAAAACGCCTAAAAGGGGGTTTTATTTTGATCCAACCAGGTGCATCTTGCACACAATCCCGATGGGATAGATAGGTTTCCCCGATGACGCTCAGATCAGGCTAGACCCCTGCACAGCGTCAGACCGGAAAGAACAAGAAGACTGCGATGCGCTTAACGTCCAACACTCTGATGACCAGGCCTATGCCTGTGGCACGGCGTGACGATGTGCGTTGCACCCACACATTTTACTCTGGCGAGCATGGCCTATTCCCGGTGATGAACCGGGCGCTGGCGCCGCCAGTTCACAAGGTTCTAATTCATGAAAAAGCAAATGCTGATCGACGCGGTCCACCCGGAAGAGACCCGTGTCGCCTTGGTCAACGACGGCCGCATCGAAGATTTTGATTTTGAAACAGCCGGCAGTGAGCAACTGCGCGGCAACATTTATCTTGCAAAAGTTACACGTGTAGAGCCCTCTCTACAGGCCTGCTTCATTGAATATGGAGGGAACCGTCATGGGTTCCTCGCGTTCAGTGAAATCCATCCTGACTATTACCAACTCCCGCAAGCTGACCGTGAAGCCTTGCTTGAAGAGGCAGCTCGCGAAGCGGCTGAAGACGCTGATGACGACCCCGATGACGATGAATCAGATGATGGGGATACGGATGCAAGCGTAGTCGATTACGACGCTGACATCTCCGCCGAGCATAATGATGAGACGAATGAAGCGGATGACAATGACGTCGCAGACGAGGATGACGCCCAAGATCGCACCGTAAGTAGCGAGTTGGATGTTATTGATAACACGAACGACGCTGATGATGACGAAGACGAGAGCGACGACAAGGCAGAGACGAAAACCGCTCAGAGCGCAAGCAACAGACGACCGAAACGGAAAACGCGCGGCGCTTCTCTGACCAAGCGCTACAAAATCCAAGAAGTCATCCGGCGCCGTCAAATTCTATTGGTTCAAGTTGTGAAAGAAGAGCGCGGCAATAAAGGCGCAGCGCTCACAACGTATCTTTCGCTGGCTGGCCGCTACTCTGTTCTGATGCCGAACACGCCGAGAGGCGGGGGTATTTCGCGGAAGATTGCGAACGGCGCAGATCGCAAGCGTTTGAAATCCATAATGGATGGCCTTGAGGTTCCCAAAGGGATGGGCCTGATCGTGCGAACCGCCGGCGCTAAGAGAACGAAATCTGAAATTCGCCGCGATTATGAGTATCTGCAAAATCTTTGGTCTAAAATTCGAACAACGACGATGGAGTCCGTTGCTCCGGCACTGATTCATCAAGAAGGCGGCCTCGTTCATCGCGCTATGCGCGATATGTTTGACCGAGAGATTGGGGAAGTCATTGTTCAGGGGGAAGCAGCATACCGCGAAGCAAAAGACCTCGCGAAAATGCTGATGCCGACTCAGGCTCGCAAGGTGATGCGTTGGACATCCCCTGCCCCGCTGTTTGTGTCGGAAAATGTCGAGGACCAGCTAGACTCGGTCTTCTCGCCGGTGGTCCAGATGAAGTCTGGCGGCTACTTGGTGATCAACCAAACCGAAGCGCTGGTTGCCATTGATGTGAACTCAGGTCGCTCAACAAAAGAACGGTCCATTGAACACACGGCAACCCGCACAAATCTCGAAGCAGCCGAGGAAGCTTGTCGTCAAATGAGACTGCGCGATCTCGCCGGGCTCGTTGTCATCGATTTCATCGATATGGACGAAAACAAGAATAATCGTGCTGTCGAAAAAAAGATGAAGGAATGCCTCAAGCTTGATCGCGCACGGGTCCAGAATAATCGAATCTCTCAGTTCGGTCTGATGGAGATTTCACGTCAGCGGCGACGGGCAGGTGTCCTGCAATCGACGTCTACAAAATGTGAAACCTGCGACGGCACAGGTCGTAGTCGCTCAATCCCATCTGCGGCCTTGCAGCTTCTACGAGCAATTGAGGCACGCGCAGCAGGCGGAACCCTACGCGGTTTAACCGTTGCGGCGCCGACCGATGTCGCGATGTATCTTCTGAACTCAAAGCGCGATGAGATCTCAGCGATCGAAGAGGAGGCAGGGTTTACAATCGCCATCACCTCAAATGCTGAGATGATACCGGGTGATTTTCATCTCGACGCTGAAAAAGACCCGAAAGCGCGCCGCCGCCGTAAAAAGAAAGACCGCGCGCAGTTTCTTCAGGGTGATGAGGATGATCACCTCCTCCCGACCGACGAAGATGACGAGGACGATACTGTAGACCTCGATGCCAAGGACGCTGACACGGCCTCTGGGAAAAAAGATGACGAAGAAGGCGGTCGAAAGAAACGCCGTAGACGCGGCCGCAGAGGGGGTCGACGTCGTCGTCGGGACGGTGAGCAAATCGAGATTGGAGCGCCACCCTCAGATGGTGGGGCCTTGCTCGATGGTCTGTCTGTCAGCTTTGATATACTTCTAGGCGATGAGGCGACGATTTTGCCAGATGCCAGTGAAGGCGGACTTCAAAGCACTGAGGTTGCCTTGCCGCTAACGTCAAAGTTAGATGAGGGTGATCCTGTCTCGAAAGCACAAGACGGCGATGATCAGAGCGCGGGCAAGGAGCCAGAACGCAAACGCCGTCGCAGAAGGCGACGCCGCAAGAGCGCTGAGCAACCGACTGACACAGCAGAGCGCGTCGATACTGGTGAAGAAACCGCAGAAGCCGCTGCTCAGTCAGAGCCCGAGACTGAAACAAAATCAGATGAGAAACCTGATACGGTGGTCGAAGAGGATAATGGCGCTTCAGAGCCTAAGCAGGTCGTCGAAAACCAACAGGTTCCGACTGATGCATCAGATGCTGAAGATGTGGCCGAAGACACTGACGCGGAATCGCCTTCGCCGCCAGATGTTGAAAGTGAGACAGAACAAGAAGACACAGACAGTCCGCCGGAGCCTATAGCGCTTGCGACAGAGCCCGTGCTGGAAGTCTCGACGCCGCCAAAGAAAAAGAAGCGCGGATGGTGGTCTCGTAGCTAAGCTACAGGGTCGTAGCCGTAGAGCCAATCCTGCTGTGCCATGATGGCGCGCGGTGCTAATTTGCCGGCCATCCACATTGGCCCGTAGGTCGCGAAACGCCTTGCAGCGCTACGATGGTGGAACAGCGTCGCGTTTCCTCGCGATACATCTTGCACACGGGTCGCTCTCGGTTTCCTGATCCCCTCGTATCGTTTCAGGGCCTCGTCAGTTGGCCCACCTTCCATGACCTCACGGGCAAGAATGAAGGCATCTTCGATCGCTTGCCCCGCACCTTGCGCCATGAAAGGAAGCATTGGGTGAGCCGCGTCCCCTAGAAGCGCGACACGACCATCGACCCAGCGCTCGAGTCGCGGGCGATCGAATAGGCCCCATTTGAAGAGCTGCGGTGCAGCCTCAATCAATGAACGGACAATCGGATGCCACCCCTTAAAGTCGGCAAACGCATCATCTCTTGTTCCTTCTTCATACCAGCCTTCGCCGTACCAGTTGGACGTTTCGACAACACCCACAAAGTTTGCGACGGTTCCCCCTCGGAGCCTGTAAGTCACGACATGCTTGCCCCGACCGAGCCAAATCGTGGCATTTGGGTCTGGAAGCATCTCGCCAAGAGCCTCCATAGGGGCGATCCCTCGCCACGCTATATTGCCGGTGAAGCGAGGTTGATCTGGTCCAAGCATGTGCTCACGAATTGCGGAGTGAATTCCGTCTGCGGCAACTATACAATCACCATGCTCAACGCGCCCGGAATTCAGTTTCAGAGTTAGACGCTCCCCATCTTGTTCGTAGCTATCGGCGGCTTCGGCATTGACTAAGTCAACACAGTCAAATTGCTGAAGCGCGGTGTGCAGCACCTGCACAAAGTCGGCGCGATGAATGTGGCGATAAGGAGCGCCCCAGCGCTTCTCAGAACTTTTGCCATCGCCGAGTGGAAACTTGAAAACCGTCTGCCCGCTTTCACCCATGCGCATCTCGGCGAATTCTGGAGCGAAACCGGCGCCTTCAATCGCACTTCCAAGTCCCAACCAGATAAGGACTTTCATCGCATTTGGGCTTAACTGAAGCCCGGCCCCCACATCAGTGAACGCTTTTGCTTGTTCAAAAACGACGACCTGCGCGCCCCGATTGGCAAAGCATAAAGCAGCGGTCAGTCCACCAATACCCCCTCCAGCGACCAGAACTCTCACGCGCGCTCCACAAACAAAAATACCGGCAGAGGCGTAGAGCCGTGCCGGTATCTGTCAATTCCAGTGCAGGATAAAGCGACTAGATGTCGTCTTTCGGTTCGAGGATCTGACGCCCCCGATACATGCCCGTCTTAAGGTCGATGTGGTGAGGACGGCGCAGTTCGCCTGAATCCTGATCTTCGATGAACGTGTTACCTTTAAGCCGGTCATGAGCACGGCGCATGCCACGCTTAGAAGGCGTTGTTTTTCGCTTTGGGACAGCCATGTCTGTTTTCCAATAAAGTTTTTGCGCGCGGTCGCGCTATTGAATCCAATCGGGCGTATACTGGAACAAGCATAACCGAGCAAGGGGGGCAGTGAAGTCCTAGTGAAACTCGAGAATGCGGCCGCGCTTCACCTTATCCGACAATGATCTGTTTGAGTTTCACAGTCTCATATTCTAAGTCGCGCAAGCGATGATTTACGACATCTCCGATTGTAATCATGCCATCGAGACGACCGTTCAGAAGAACTGGCATATGCCGAAAACGGCCCTCTGTCATGCGCTTAAGAATGGATGTCAAAGGCTCAGTTGGGGCTGCCGTTTGAACGGTTTTAGTCATAAGCGCCTCAACCGTCTGTGCGAGAACTTTGCCTGGAGTCTCAGAGAGCTTTCTAACAATATCGCGCTCCGATAAAATCCCTTCTAACTCCCCATTGTCCGACACCACTAACAGCGCACCAATGCGTTTTTCACGAAGCAGGTCGACCGCCTCTGACATAGTTGCGTCAGATCGAACGGAGAAAATCGTGCGTCCCTTTTTGTCGAGAATATCAGAGACAGTCGCTTCTGACTGAGCCTGACTTGTGACAGGCGTTTGAGAGAACGTCGTTTTCTTCTTGTTTTCGTTCTCGCGTGGTCCGGCATAGTTTGTTGGCACTGGCATTCTATTTTTCCCTCCTATATCAGTCTTCGCTGTCCTGTTTGCAGTATAGACCATAAAATTAGAATCGGAAAATTATGTTCGGATCACTCCCCCCCATTGTTGCTACTGCACTGTTTACGATCGCAATTTTAGCGGGTCATCAGTATCGTAGAAATTGGAAAAATGAGGGTCCAGCGTGGAAAGCGTGGCTATTTGGTGTCGTTGCCGCAGTGTGTTTTGCTACTGTCGCGTTTGTCCCATTGAGCGGGATGTAGCCGCAAAGACGCTCTAAGCGGCTGGCGACTCCATCTTTTCCATCATTTTCTTCGCACGTGGACAGGCCAGCCTGTCTTTCAGCGGACTATTGGGGTCGACATCTTTCTTGCAGACCAAGCACTGGTCCGCATCGGATATCGCATTTAAGCCGCCGCAGCTGCCCTTAATCGTGCGACCCGAAAAAATCACACCAAATGACATTCCAACCGTGAGAATGAGCAAGAGCACAAAAGCAAGAAGGAAAGTTTCCACAGAGCTAATTCCCTAAGTTTGCCTGATATTGATCAAATAAGGTGTTTGACACCGTATTAAAGGTCAGTTCGTTTTTGTCACCTGAGCGGACGATGAAAAGAACAGCCAATTTCTCAGTGTTAGCGACATCAAGGCCACGATCAGCGCCGAGCGCAAGGAGCGCCGTCGCCCAAGCATCCGCTGTCATAGCGTCTTCTGCAAGCACTGTGACTGACGCTGTCTCATGGGTTATCGGACGCCCTGTCTGAGGATCAATTATGTGGGAAAACCGAACTCCCGCCTCTTCGAAGTAGTTTCTGTAATCCCCGGAGGTCGCCATTCCTAGATCGGTAAACTCAATCGCTGTTTCCAAAGCTCTTACACCGACGACCGGCTTCTCTATGCCGATGCGCCAATCACTACCGCGGCTCGTGGCGCCGCTGGCAAACAAATCGCCCCCAATCTCGACTAAGAAACTCTCCGCGCCCTGCTCTCGAAGTGCCGTTGAAATAGCGTCGATGCCGTATCCTTTTGCGATCGATGATAGGTCGATTGATGCGTCTGGAGTCGTCTTAGTGATGGAACTGGCCGCCGGATTTACTGAAATAACGCGTTGTTGCCCCGTCGACTCCATTGCCTCCAACAGTTCGTCCGAATCAGGCCGCTTTGTCACAGTGCCTGAAGGGCCGAACCCCCAAAGGTCGATGACAGGCGCGAGTGTCAGATCGAATTTCCCGCCCGTCCGATCGTGTAAGGCATTAGCGAGGCCAACCATTTCAATCAGCCCATCCGATACAGCAATCGGTTCGGTTGTGACATTGGAATTGAATTGCGAAATCTCTGAATTGGTGTCCCAATTGGAATAGGCTGCGTTCACCTGATCAAGCGTGTCTGTGATGATTTGCTCAAGGCGGCTTTGATCAAGATTGCCATCGTAATCGACCACCACAACATTGTATGTTGTGCCCATTGTCTCACCGGAAATACGGTACTCTGCAGGAGGGCGCTCACATGCGGCAATGCCCAGAAGGATGAAGGCGACGAAAACACGCAAAATCATAACGTTTTGTAGACTTAAGTGCGACCTCTTGGACCTAGACAGGATGTCACAGAAATACGAGAACTCGACATAGAAATACGGAATGGAATCAATGCGTCGAGCGCTGGAAAAAGGCGCTAGTCGCATTGCAAATATGGTTGTAGATGCCGCGTCAATTATTTGCGGTTTCTGGGAATAGCGTCGACAGGTTATGGCTAAACAGTTCAGCTTGAAAAAAGGACTGGACGTGCCCGTAGAAGGCGCGCCCGAGCAGGTTATATATCAAAGCGCTGAGAGCCCAGTCGTTGGCGTCTTGGGTCTTGCAGATTACGTTCAATTAAAACCGCGCCTCATGATTGAAGAAGGTGATGTCATTGGTGCAGGCGCACCCCTCTTCTTCCACAAAGACTCACCCGATGTTTTCATGACATCACCCGTGTCCGGTCGCGTAAAAGCGATTAATCGCGGCGTTCGCAGGATCTTGGTGAGCATTGAGATCGAACGCGATGACAATGCCGCGTCTCCAGTTGACTTCAGCGACGTTGGAGACGCTTCAAGCTTGGAAGGCATTGTCCAAAAGCTTTGTGCGTCAGGTCTTTGGACGTCCTTCAAAACACGTCCTTATTCCAAGACACCGATGTCCGATGAGCGCCCGAGCGCTATTTTTGTAAACGCAATGGACACAGAGCCTCTCGCAGCCGATCCGGAAGTCATTATCAGCGAGCAGGAAGAAGCTTTCACCGAAGGGCTTAAGGCGATTGTCCCCCTAAGCGAAGGTCAAGTTTTCCTGTGCAAGGAACGTGACGCTGTTATTCCGGGAAGCAGTATTGAGGGTATAGAAGTTGCGGGCTTTTCGGGGCCTCACCCTGCAGGATTGCCTGGCACACATATTCATTTTCTAAAGCCGCCTAACGCTGAGCGAAGTGTTTGGACAATCGGGTATCAAGATGTCATCGCGATCGGGCATTTGATGATGACAGGTCGTTTAAATGCTGAGCGCGTCATTGCATTATGTGGGCCTCTGATTGAGAAGCCGAGATTGGTCCGCACAATTCTCGGTGCCTCACTCAAAGACCTAACGCGCGGCGAGTATGATGACACCATACCTACTCGACTGATTTCTGGATCTATTCTCAGCGGGCACTCATCGGAGTATGACACCGGACATTATCTGGGCAGGTACGCGCGGCAGGTCACAGTGATTAAGGAAGACAAAGACCAAATTCCTTTTGGTTGGATCCGGCCAATGGCAAATAAGTTTTCAGCCCAACCGGTTTTGGCATCCTCGATTCTGCGCAGAGTGTTCCCACTTACCTCGAATCAAAACGGTGGACGTCGCGCCATGGTGCCCATGGGTCTTTTCGAGGAATTGATGCCTCAAGATTATTTACCGACTCAGCTTCTGAAAGCCCTGTTGGTTATGGATACGGATAGCGCGCAAGCACTCGGCGCGTTGGAACTGGACGAAGAAGATCTTGGCTTGGTCGGCTTTGCCTGCCCGGCCAAATATGAATACGGGATGGCGCTTAGAGACTGCCTAAGCAAGATTGAGAAGGAGGGTTAGATATGGGTTTGAGAGCGTATTTCGACCGTATTGAACCTAATTTTGAGCGCGGTGGAAAATGGGAACGGTACTTTCCTGTCTACGAGATGGTCGAGAGTATTCTATACACGCCGAAAAGCGTAACCACTGCTGCGCCACATGCGCGATCCTACACCGATATGAAGCGCATTATGACCTATGTCGTGCTGGCAACGGTCCCTGCGATCCTGTTCGGATTGTACAATGTTGGCCTTCAAGCCAACTCAATCTTGGCGACAGATGCCTTTAGCCCTACGGGCTGGCGCGCTGGGATCATTAGCTTCCTCGGAATTGGCTTTAACCCCGAGAACATCTTTGCCAATTTCGCCCACGGGCTGCTCTACTTCTTACCGATCTATATTACGACGCTTGTAGCGGGCGGTATCTGTGAAGTGGTGTTTGCCGTCGTTCGTAAGCATGAAGTGAATGAGGGCTTTCTCGTAACCTCTATGCTGTATACGCTGATCATGCCGCCTGACGTACCGCTATGGCAGGTTGCGCTTGGCATTATTTTCGGTGTTGTCATCGGCAAAGAAGTCTTTGGTGGAACTGGGAAGAACTTCTTGAACCCCGCGCTGACCGGGCGCGCATTCCTATATTTTGCCTACCCGGCTTACATGTCCGGCGACTCAGTATGGACAGCCGTCGACGGCTATTCTGGTGCGACAGCCCTGTCCGTCGCGGCCTCTGATGGCTATCAAGCGCTGCCAGGTCCAGATTACGGCATTACGTGGCTCGATGCGTTTGTCGGGACAATCCACGGCTGCATCGGTGAGACGTCAACCCTCGCAATTGCGGTCGGCATGGTCTTCCTATTGGCCACTAGGATTGCGAATTACCGCATGATCGCGGGCTGTCTCATTGGTATGATCGCATTCACGCTTATGCTGAACGCCATTGGATCTGAGACCAATCCAATGTTTGCGATGCCGTGGTATTGGCACCTCGTCGTTGGCGGATTTGCCTTTGGCCTCGTCTTCATGGTGACAGAACCGGTCTCCGGTGCACAAACAAATATGGGACGCTGGATTTACGGTATCCTGATCGGCGTGATGGTCATCTTAATCCGGGTCATCAATCCAGCATTCCCCGAAGGCATCATGCTCGCCATTTTATTCGGAAACGTGTTTGCACCCCTCATCGACTATTTCGTTGTCCAAGCCAATGTAAAACGCAGGATGAAGCAGTATGTCACAACCTGACAATGCTCCAGAAGAGCAAGCTAAGCCGAAAGGGCCGATAGGTCGTTTTCTGGCATTGCCAGCAGACTCTGTGCCGAAAACAATTTTCGTCGCGGTAACCCTATGCCTAGTCGCCTCTATGGCCGTGTCAGCTATGGCTGTATCTCTTCGCCCCGTGCAGGAAGTGAATAAGCTTGCCGATAAGCAAAAGAACATCCTTCAAGTTGCAGGTCTCTACGACGAGAACGTTCCTGTGCTGGAAGCGTTTCAGGCTTCTTTTGAGCCGCGTGTGCTCGATATTGAGGCCGGCGCATTTACCGACGAGTTTGATCCGCTCAATTTTGATGATCGTGCGGCTGCCGATGACCCAACTCTTTCCATTGCGCTGGAAGATGACCCAGCCGGTATTGGGCGACGCTCGAACTATGTAACAGTCTACCTGATGCGTGATGAAGCGGGTGCGATTGATAAAGTGATTATGCCAGTCCATGGCTACGGCCTATGGTCTACACTGTACGGCTTTATCGCGTTGGAAGAGGACGGGAACGAGATTTTCGGCCTGCAATTCTATGAGCACGGTGAGACACCTGGCCTCGGCGCAGAGGTCGATAATCCGCGCTGGAAAGCGCTGTGGAATGGCAAAGAGTTGCGCGACGAAAACGGCACTTTGCAGATCACCGTCGCGAAAGCTGTGTCCCCCGCGGGCAAAAAGTACCATGTCGACTCTTTGGCTGGGGCAACGCTGACGGCAAACGGCGTGGATAATCTGGTCCGCTTCTGGGTCGGAGAGAATGGCTACGCTCCGTTTCTGGAGAACCTAAAATCGGGAGAGCTTTCCTAATGCAAACGCGCAAGCAAATGCTGATCGACCCGTTGGTCGACAATAACCCGATTACCTTGCAGGTTCTGGGCATCTGTTCCGCATTGGCGGTAACATCGTCGCTCTCAGTCTCATTCGTTATGTCACTATCAGTGATTTTCGTTTGCGGCTTTTCATCCATGTTCATCTCAATGATCCGCAGCCAGATCCCGGGTTCTATCCGGATCATCGTTCAGATGGTTGTCATCGCTTCGATGGTGATCATCGTTGACCAGCTCTTGAAAGCGTTCGCCTTTGAAATCTCTAAGACACTTGCAGTCTTTGTTGGACTAATCATCACAAACTGTATCGTGATGGGGCGGGCGGAAGCGTTTGCCATGAAAAACCCACCGATAGCGTCTTTCATTGACGGCGTTGGCAACGGAATGGGTTACGGGCTTATCCTGATGATGGTCGGTGCTGTGCGTGAACTTTTCGGCGCTGGCAGCCTGTTCGGCATCACAATCCTGCAAACCGTGAATAATGGTGGTTGGTATGTGCCGAACGGTATGCTTCTTCTGCCACCCTCAGCTTTCTTCATTATCGGTCTGATCATCTGGGGCTTCCGTACATGGAAGCCTGAGCAGGTTGAGAAGCGCGAGTTCAAAATTCAAACGGTCGAGCAGCACTGATGGAAAATCTACTCTCCATTGCCGTCAAAGCGATTTTCGTCGAGAATCTCGCGCTGTCCTTCTTCCTTGGTATGTGCACATTCATCGCCGTATCAAAGAAAGTCGCGACTGCGATAGGGCTAGGCATCTCCGTTATCATCGTTCAGGCAATCACTGTCCCAGCGAACAATTTAATTTTGACAAACCTTTTGCAACCGGGCGCTTTGGCCTGGGCAGGGCTTGAAGATGTGGACCTTACCTTCCTTGGGCTGATTTCCTATATCGGCGTGATTGCGGCCATGGTCCAAATTCTAGAGATGGTGCTCGATAAGTACTTCCCACCGCTTTACAACGCACTTGGTGTCTTCCTGCCTCTTATCACCGTGAATTGCGCCATCCTCGGGGGCTCCCTCTTCATGGTGGAGCGCGATTATAACTTAGCTGAATCAGCGACATATGGGGTCTCATCAGGCTTTGGTTGGGCGCTCGCAATTGTCGCAATGGCAGGCGTGCGAGAAAAGCTTAAATACTCTGACATACCTGATGGCCTACAAGGCCTTGGTATTACATTTATAACTGCTGGGCTTATGTCCCTCGCCTTCATGTCGTTTGGCGGCATTAAACTCTAAAGGATCAGACTGTGGCAACCTTCGGACTTGGCATCTTTCTCTTCACTTTGATTGTCATCGCACTGGTGACAGTTATCCTTGCAGCGCGCTCGCAGCTGGTTTCGACCGGCGCTGTCAATATCACTATCAACGGTGAAAAGACAATCGCAGTACCAGCAGGCGGCAAGCTCCTGCAAACACTTGCTGAGCAGAAACTCTTTGTTCCTTCTGCCTGCGGTGGCGGCGGTACGTGCGCCCAATGCAAAGTCAAAATTCACTCAGGCGGCGGTTCCATTCTTCCGACAGAGGAAGGCCACATCACGAAACGCGAAGCAGCCGAGGGCGACCGGCTGTCGTGTCAGGTCGCCGTCAAACAAGATATGGACGTTGAAGTCCCTGAAGAGGTCTTCGGTGTCAAAAAATGGATGTGCGAAGTCGTTTCCAACGAGAATGTCGCAACCTTCATCAAAGCGCTCGTCTTGAAACTACCAGAAGGCGAAGATGTGAACTTCCGTGCTGGCGGCTATATTCAAATTGCAGCACCAGCACATGAAGTCGCCTATAAAGATTTCAAAATTGAAGATGAGTATCGTGAGGACTGGGACAAGTTTAATCTTTGGCAATACGTCTCTAAAGTCGATGTTCCGATTGAGCGCGCTTACTCCATGGCGAACTACCCTGAAGAAAAGGGTATGATCATGCTGAATGTGCGGATCGCATCACCGCCGCCAGGCAGTGAAGGCATACCGCCAGGGCAAATGTCGTCCTACATCTTCAGCCTCGAGCCCGGCGACAAAGTCGAGATTTCAGGTCCCTTCGGTGAGTTTTATGCACGCGACACGCAAAAGGAGATGGTCTTCATTGGTGGTGGTGCGGGCATGGCCCCAATGCGTAGCCACATCTTCGATCAGTTGAAGCGTCTAAAAAACCGAGATCGCAAGATCACGTTTTGGTACGGCGCACGCTCAAAGCGCGAAATGTTCTTCGTCGAAGATTTTGATCAGCTAGATGAGCAATTTAACAACTTCAATTGGCATTGCGCCCTCTCAGACGCCCTGCCAGACGACAAATGGGACGGTTATACGGGCTTCATCCATAACGTTCTTTTGGAAGAGTATCTGAAAGATCATACGGCACCCGAGGACTGCGAATATTATCTCTGCGGCCCGCCAATCATGAACTCGTCAGTGATTAATATGCTGCTGGAGCTCGGCGTTGATCGCGAAGATATCATGTTGGACGATTTCGGCGGGTAAGCCTGCACACCACAGTCCTAGTCAAATCGAAATGACCCGCTTCTTTAGAACTAAGAGGCGGGTTTTTCTTCATCTTGGCTCTAAAAACAAAAGTGTAGCGGAAAGACCTAGTTATCTTCGATATCATCCTGCGCGAGAGATTTATAAACATTCGCAGCTAAAGCATGGCCAAGCCATGCGGGCGGTACGCTTAAAGTCATGATCAATCCTGATCCTAGAGCACGTGTCCAAGCATCTGGAAGTGTATCTGGAATCAGAAGGGGTGCAAGGAACGTTCCCAAGGCGGCACCAATTCCAATCGGAACGAGGACAAGCACAAACAATGTGGGCCCAAGCACTTTGAAGTATCCCTTTGTCCAAGCCCATGTCCGGAAAACGTGTATCTTCGCTCTCGAGCAGGTCGCTGCTGCAAACGTCATCAATCGTGTGATGAACCAAAAAATCCAAACTAAACCGGGAAATATTGTAAGGAAAAAGAGCGTGATCACCGGATCCTGCATGACCTGTGCCCGAACATCATCAGGCGTGTTGAGCTCAAGGTCTAAAACGATGCTCAAACTGGTCGCCACAACCGTATAGAACATAGCAAAGCCTGAGAGCACGAACCCCATAACAAGAAAGATCAATAACCACGCTAAAGAGAGCTTCCACGCTGATTGTAGTCGCCCAGACGCGTGCTCCAAAACGCTTGAATACATTGCATGTGAGAACAGGGCGTGGGCGTAAAGCGTCGCGAAGGTGGCAACTAGAAATATCAGGGTCCACGCGCCGCCATCAGGTAGTTCTATGAAGAGCCAATACGTGAGCACCCAAGCCGCGACAAACAAGCCTGCCCAAGGTAAACTGGGTAAGATCATTCGCTGAGCGTCTGATAGGCTTTCACGAATTAAAGGCATGGTCTTAAGAGCGATCGTCATGAACGCTGACTTATGCAACTATGACGGAGAAGCAAGCGGCGAGGTCATGCAAAGTCTGTCATTAGCAAACCGCTTTGAACGTTTGGCTTACGAGCCATGACTTATTGCTATACTCAAAACGACAAAACCCAGATCTGGCACTCGCCAAATCCGGGTCCATATCGAGTTATTCGATTTAAGCCTAGCCGAGACCGCAGGTCATTCCAGCTGACATGGCAATGCCCATAAACTGGGTCATCTGATCAGGTGACAGATCTCCCATAAGTTCGGCCATAGCTTCGTCGGACTGGTCCCCAGACTTCGCAGCCTTTACGAGCACTTTTAACAGATCATCATCGAGTTGTTCGACGGCCGCATCGGCCATGCAATCGCATTCAGTCTGCGTGCTGCCCTCTTCCGCAAGACACGCTTTGACGAGCTCAGCGCGAGCGTTGCCGGCACCACCGCAGGCTGAAAGTCCAATTAATCCTGCAGCAACGGCGCCACCAATCAGTAAGTTTTTCATCGCGATTCCCTTCCACATCTTTTCGCCTGTTGAAGGTTCCATGAATTACGAGGGCTGGCTAGACTCAAATACAATTATTCTCGACGAAGAAGCTCGCTCAAGCGAAGTTTATCTTTTCCGCTTGCGAGGAACTCAGCCTTCATCGCGGCCGGATCGTATTCGTTTTGAACCCACGCTTCGAATGTAAGTTCACTTTTCTCCCCATAGGCCAGATACTCTTCGAAAAAGTGATCCAATAGACCCGTCTTACCTTCACGTAGGTGAAGGTACTTCTTCGAGAGTTGTTGGAGGGCTTCCTCAATCGGTTGGCCTTGCCGAAAATGCATATAGAGCACGCTCATGAGCCCTGCTCGGTCTGCCCCCGATTTACAGTGCATTAGGGCGGGATACTCAATGTCATCAAATAGGGCCTTAGCGCCCAGAACGGTTTCAACTTTCGGAGTATCACGTGAATAAACTTGATAATCCACCAGTCTAATCCCGTTTTTCTCGCAGGCCTCTTTCTCTAAGAGATAGTACCCTTTTGTGGTTACACCTCGAAGATTGAGAATTGTCTTGATACCACGCTCCGACGCATGCTCTGCGATCTGCTTGGCGCTCGGTTGATTAGACCGCCACATCTCATCTGAAATCTGATGCAGGTTTTGAAACCGCAGACGTAAGAAATGGTGGTCGCCCCACATAAGCTCACTATTGGCACGCTTACGCCCCGCCGAAGTCGATAAATCAGGCGCAATATGCGGTTTTCGTTTGCTTTTTGGCCGAAGCTTCATGGGGTGGCGATACCGCAACGCTCTCAGTCTCACAAGCACAGCGGGACAGACCAGTGCAGAAACGGATCAGTAACCACACTTTGGTATGATCTCAGGGAGAAATTTAAAAGGGATGTGAAAACAAATGCGCCTTCTAAAAGCGGCTTTTCTTCCGGCACTTCTTGCAGCCAGTATTGCTGCGGTTCCACTTGCGGCCTCAGCCTTCGGCATTGGTCTTCAACCCACGACGGTTGAAATCGATGTTGAACCCGGTGACAGACAGCGTCAGGTCATCAATATCGGGAATGTCCACACAGAAGACCGGATCGCTTTAACCCTTGGGCTTGCCGATTGGAGCCTCGATCAGAACGGCCAGATTAAGCTGGCACCTCCAGGCGATAGCGATACGTCCGCCGCAGACTGGGTCCGGTTCAGCCCGGCATTTGTAGAACTTGAGCCAGGTGAAACAGAACAGGTCATCGTCGATATGGCAGCGCCGATGCGGGTTGACCGCGAAGGCGACTTCCGGTTCGCGTTGATCGCGTCAACAATCCTTCCCGAAAGCCGGGACGGCCAATCTGGAGTCTGGAAGAAATACCAGATTGCAAGTTTGTTTTACCTGACAATAGGGGATGCAACGAGTTCACCTGAAATCAAGGGGGCCGACCTTGAGACCCGCGAAGATGGCGTCCAACAGATTGAAATTGATATCGCGAATGAAGGCAGTGCCCATGCACGGTTAAGAGGCGAAGCCACAATTACGGGAGATGGAGCAGATCCAGTCACGATCCCGATCGCCAACCTCGTCGTTCTAGATGAAGCGACTCGCAGTTATAAAATCCCACTTGATGCTGAATTGCCCTTTAATCCACGTCTTCAGCTGACCCTCGAAAATATCTTTGCGCCTCAAACGAACAGCGGAAGCCTGCAACTCCCCGTTTTCGAAAGCGATTTGAGCTTTGATGAAGCTGCGATCCCGCAAGCATCGGATAACGATATTGAGACGACCGCTGAATAAAGCTCTTCAGCTTGCGACGCTATCGTATGCTCTGAGTTTCACGGCTCCAGGCACTGCTTCGGCGTCATGGTTGGACTCAGACTTTTATTGCCGTGTCTATGGCTGCGTCATCGTGCATGATGGTTTCACATTCGACGTCTACGATAATTTCGATTTTTCAACTGGCGGAACGGTTGCTCCGGGACAACCAATGATCGCGTGGACCGGTAACCCTTTCGAGGGTGCGGGGGAAGTAAACCCGGTCATAACAGGAACCCGCGACGAGGGTTTGTATGCCGTACCGTTACAAGATCAAGGAGTTAGGTTGGGCATCGATACGAATGGTGACGGCACCCCCGACAGGCTCCCCATCGATGCCAACAGCAATGGCTTTCTCGACGCGAGCGACACGCTTGACCCATTCGCGCTGACATCGTCAACACGCCTCGTATCGGCAACCAGTTCGGCACAGCGCAGTTTTTACCTGTCCTCACGCACAGATTTTTACGTTGTTGCGGAAAGTCGCCTTCTAGGGTCGCCTGACGCTTTGAACGACCCATCCAAACTTGCGAATATCAGCTTTCTTTATGATGTGACGCGCAACGGCAACGATGATGGAATGCGGTTTGGACAGAATGCCCGTGGTGGTAACTATATTCGAACCCTTGGAAACTCAAATGATCTCTTGGACCTCTATCAGGTCCCAACGCGGGTCATGGAGTTTCGAAATAGTATTCGTGTTCGCGATGCGGTTGACCTCCCAAGTCAATCTGTTCGCTTCGATTATGTCTATGGCTTCGAAGAGTATGACCTCTCTCTAGGCGAGGGTCATCTTCAATATGAAATAGAGTTCAGCTTTTACAATCGATAGCCAAGGCCGATCAACGCGTTCACCGTCTCATACAGCGGCAAACCCATGATCCCTGTATAGCTTCCGGATAAGCGCTTCACAAACGCCCCTGCCTTGCCCTGAATGGCGTAGCCACCTGCCTTCCCAAGGCCTTCACCAGTATCAAGATAGTCTGCAATATCTTTGTCCGTGAGGCGCTTCAGGGTCACGCGGCTCACATTCAGGTGCTGCGCTTGTCGTCCGTCGGGCGCTATTACGACTAGTGACGTCAGCACCCGATGCGCACGTCCAGACAGCTTGACAAGACAGTCCTCAACTTCAGAATTAGTTTCTGCTTTGGGTAGAATACGGCGGCCAAGCGCCACCACTGTATCACCAGCCAGCGTAAACTGATCAGGCAAGTGTATGGCGCGGGCTTTCTCAATACCCATCCGCTGTGCATAAAGTCTTGGCAGCTCTTGATTTAAAGGTGTCTCATCAATGTCAGCTGGTTTGACCACGTCGGGTATAATCCCGGCCTGAGCCAATAGAGCGCGGCGACGCGGGCTCGCAGACGCTAAGACCAGTTTCACGTCAGAATTTTAAACGTCGCGTGTGCACTCGCGACAGTTTGATTTGCCGAAGTCACTATAGCGCGAACGAAAACGATGGACCCTCCAATCTTCGTTACCTCAGGGTCAATCTGCAGCCATTGGCCCAGACGAGCTGACCCACAATAATCAGCGAACAGAGAAACCGTGACCAAACCAGTGGAAGCATCTCGTCCTTCTGCCATGAGCGCGGCTGCGCACGTCAGACCCATAGCATTATCAGAGAGTGCTGCGATAAGACCTCCGTGAACCAACCCCCGCGGATTGCAATGTGGTTCAGCGAGCACAAGGCCTATCTGCACGCTATCAGGCGTTTTACGCGAATAAAGCGGCTCCCAAGGATCTGTCAGACCAGACCGACGAAAATGTCTCTCAAAACCATCCGGTATAGTTTGAGCCGCAAGAGACATGTCTTACTTGAAGCGATAGGTTATCCGACCTTTGGTCAGATCATAGGGTGTCATTTCAACGAGGACCTTATCTCCGGTCAAAATTCGAATACGATTCTTACGCATCTTACCGGCGGTATAGCCAATAATTTCATGGTCATTCTCAAGCTTAACCCGAAACGTCGCATTCGGTAACAGCTCAACAATCGTTCCATTAAACTCGATAATTTCTTCTTTTGACATCCTGTCTCCATATTATCCGGCATAATAAGCATACCGTTTGATATATGAATGGTTCGTATCCGCCGTCACCCCTGCGGGCAAGGCTTGAGTGCACCGGAATCAAAAAGGGCGACCCAAAGGCCGCCCTTCTAAAACAAATGAGACGCTCTCTACAGACCGCCAGGTCCACAATCATTCTCAAGGAAATCAAGCATCTCTGTATAGAGAATTTTAGCATTGTCATAATTGATCGTGTTTGAGAAGTGATCAGCATCTTCAAGAACAATATAACGATGTGGCTTGTTGTACTTCTCAAGCTGGCTAACAAACCAGTCGCTTTGATTGATCTGCACGCGTTGGTCATGTTCGCCGTGAATGACAAGGATCGGCACATTCACTTGCGGCACATTTTGCAGCGGGCTGAACCCACCTTTTCGTGTGCGCGCCAACTCCTGCCGGGTGATACGGTTGGTGCTGAACTCAGCATTTGCCGCGTTTGGGTTTGACACGCCAGCACCCGCAATCGTGCACTGATAAATGTTCGGCTCGCGCATCGACGCAACCATGGCCGCGTAACCGCCATAGGACCATCCGAACATCGCGATACGGTCAGGATCAACGAGTCCTTGGCGCACAAGGTGCAAAGCACCATCGTCTTTGTCATCTTGAGGCTTACCGCCCCAATCGTTGAAGATGCCCTCGGCGTGCTCTAGACCATACCGTGTTGTTCCGCGGAAGCCTGGTTGGAGCACCATGTAGCCATTGTTTGCAAGCATTTGCGGCCACTCATCATAAGTCCGGTGCTCTGGAACTTCAGGTCCACCATGAGGCAAAACGATAAGTGGGAATGGTGGCTCACCACGAGGTGGCGTGGTCAGGTAGCCAGGAATAGACTTACCGTCACGTGAAGGATAACGAATAAAACTCACATTCCCCAAGTCATCTGGCTTGAGAAGCGGATTGCGTGATCCAATCAAAGTCATCTGACCATCTTTAAGTAGATAATAAGACCCGGGGTCTTTTCCCGCGATAGAGAAAATGACCATCCGACTTCCATCCATGGAACGATTAGAAATCGAGATCTCTCGACCGGGAAGTGCAGCCTGAATACCTTCGAAAATAGCTTGCTCTTCAGGATCAATCCAGGCGATCTGACGTTCGCCTTCATCAAAATAGACAAATCCAGCAATATGCCCTGGCTTGTTTGGATCGCTTGAAAACCAACCAGCTGCAATATCAGCATCTTCGCGTCGGTAAATTTCTTCCTCAAGCTCACCCGTTTTCAGACTCATGAGGTAAACACCAGTGGTGTTTTGCCCTTGATTAGAAAGAACGAACGCCTTGTTCAGGTCTAAAGGATCAAGACCGATCGGTGTAATACTCCACCGATCATCAAGGGCTGGCCAACGCGTGACTGCGCGCCAATCATCGCTGCCTTTATCACGGACATAGAGAATAACTTCACGAGAACCCGGATCAAACTCCGATCCAATCCGAATATCGCCATCACGGTCGAGCGTGAAACCTGAAATCCGGCTTCCAGCCTTAGCTTTCAAGCGAAGCCGATGAGTTTTGACATCCATGTAGTAATAATCAGGCGTAATGGCTTCAGTTATCGCTTGGCCTTCAGATAGACCGCCACCCCGGACCTTACCCGTCGAGACGATAATACGATCTGGTTCGGATTTAAGAAGACGTGCCTCGATAGATTTATCAGTATAGCGCATCTGTTTAAAATCCCAGCCGCCTTTATCCTCAGACAGCGTCGCAGAGCGAAACTCATAAACGCCCTGATTCGTATCTCGGATATCTTCACGGACTTGCTGGCGGAAATTCACCCACATTGTATCGTTGCTAATCCATTGGAAGCTCTGAATATCCATCTTTGAAGAGCCTGCCGTGAAGGGTTTGGCAGACATATCGTCGACTTTTAGGACTTGGATGACCGCATTAGCATTCTTGGAAGGAATAAGCCTGTATGCGAGATACTTACCGTCCGGCGACAACTGAACATTGCTCATTGTTTCCAGAACAGCAAAGTAATCAATCGGTACTGGCTCAGCGGCATCCGTCGTCGCACTCGCCACAGTACTCGACAATGGCATGCTCGCGACAAGACTAAGTACAGCAGCGGATTTCAAAGCGGTTTTCAAGCGGTTTCGCATTGGAACTTGGTCCTTTTCATAGAGTCTTCGACAGTAGATATGAAAAGGGCGGCAGGCTGCGGTGTCAATACACAACCGCATACTGCCGCCCTAAAAGGCTAGGCTTGTGAGCGTCTAGAAGCTCTTACGAACGTTCACAAAGATACTACGGCCAATGAAATCTTGGTTAAACGGTGTGTTTGTACCAGGGACCACGAATATTTCACCAGCATCAACTTGGTCAGGCTCTGTATCGAAGACGTTCGTCATACCGACGATCGCTGTCCACGTATCCTGATTGTAGCGGATAGACGCACTGTGCAGGAAATAATCGTCGATAAAGTCGACATCACGACAGTCTACGTCACCAGCGTCAACACCAAAGCACGTTTCACCGATGCCGAAGTCGTCAGTAAACCGTTGCTGCTGCTCACCGAGCCAGCGTGTATTCCAAGTGAAGCGGAAGTCACCATAGTCAGCGAAGAAGCGAGCAATACCCTGCCACTCTGGGCTGTAAGCGTTACCTTCAATCTCAATAGTTACAGGCTCAGCTCCTGGTGCCCGTTGAACTGAAGTCCGTTCGATGTTGTGATTGATATCAAGATCAAGACCTATGTTCAGCTCTTGTGCACCAACCGTGAACTCTTGCTCATATAAGAGTCCAAAGTCGATCCCGCGTGCAACCTCTGAGTCTTGGTTGATGAACGGCGTGTCGAGCTCAGCGATGAAGCCCGTTGTACTGCTTCGTCTGATCAGACCGCAAAGGGCTGACTGGCCGACCGGCTGCGTGAAACAGTCGTTGATGACCGCTTGAGCACCTTGTTGAATGATCGTGTCTTCGATCTCAATGTCATAGTATGTGACGGATGTTGTAAGGTCGAAATTATCGAAGAATGGCTGCTCGAAGACGACACCAGCTGTCAAAGACTCTGATGTTTCCTCCTGAAGCGTTAGACCTCTAAAGCTAAAGACCTCTGTGCTTTGCGGGCTGGTTGTCGCGCCGAGAGATGTCGGATCGACACCTGCCGCAATACAGTTTTGTAGAACGACTGGATCACGTAGGTCTTGGGTTGGATCATATTCACCCAGTCCAGAAATCGCAGCCTCAGGAACGATACACGGATCGGCAAGATTCAAGAAGCCCGACTGACCGAGTGTGAATTGCTCCTGCAGGTTTGGCGCTCTGAATGAGGTACCGAACGAACCACGGAACGTTAAGTAATCAAGCGGACGGTACAAACCACTGATCGAATATGTCCAGCCAGCACCAAAGGCTGATTCTTCCGTCCAGCGCGCTGATGCGTTCAGCGTCAACTCTTCTGCAAATGGCTGCCCCGCTAGAATTGGAGCCTCGATCTCTGCGAAGACTTCCAGAAGATCGCGGGAGCCGGTCGCACCACGGTCTGAGAAGAACCCAACAATTTGGCCCAGACGAGCAACGTCGTCAGGTTGTGACTCGATCTTGTCTTCTCGGTACTCAACACCAACAACACCGGCTGCTTTACCAGCAGGTAGCGAGAAGAGATCACCTGTTGCGATACCTTGGAAGATCGTCTGCTCAATGATCGTATTGAATGTGCGATCAGAAATCAGGTAATCATACTCTTCATCCGTCGCGAGGTTGCCGCCGCCACGCGCATACAATGTTGGCGAGAAGACGTTAATCGGCACACACCGTGGAGTGTTGTTGAAACCGTTACCCTGGAATGGCGCGCCATCCTGATCTGGCAACCCATCTCCATCACTGTCGAGACCACAGATGAAGTTACCCGGATTATTTGGGTCTTCGATTGTTGTTGCGAGCGATAGTGCTAGACGCTCATCATTGATACGACGCGTACGCGACTGACCCGTCGAACGGTCGTAGCTAACCGATGCTTCCCATGTCCAGTTTTCAAGGCCAAGATCGTCAAGGGGTAGATCGCCTTTCAGACCACCAACAGCACGAAACTGAGCCACTTCTGCTGTTGCGATGTCGTCACCAGGGCGAAGGTTCAAACGCGCTTGGTTTCTGATCGCACGTGGACCGAGGTCAGCGGCGAAGTTCGCTGGCGTTGGAGCACCGCCAAAGAAGATGTTCGAAAGCTGCGTGTTAAACGCCGCGCCGCAGTCTACACCATTAATACCACACGGGTTGAATGGGTTAGACGCTGGCGTCGCAATGTTGAACGACAGAGAGGACTCTTGGAACTGGGTAAACTGACGGTTTGAATACAAAGCCTCGAAGAAGGCTGAGGTGTTCAGCGCACCGCCCAGATTATACTCGCCGTATGTAAATGCAGAGAACGTTTGAACAGCCGCTTGCACGTCTTCAGCAAGCTGCTGATCCGTTTCGGAGTTCTGATAGAACGGGTCCAAAATGTTTGGAGACGAAATACCCGTTACTGGATCAACATATTCAAATCCGAAAAGCGAACTTTCCGAGAAGTTCGGAACCCCAACATTTGTCGACCCTGGAGTGAAGTAGAGCGAACCGAACTGACCAAACTCATCACCGAACGCATCCAACCAAATACGGTTGATTCCGAAGGCCAAATTACAATCGATTGGGTCTAGACCAACACCAATGTTCGATGCCGAGAGGTTCTGCGTACGAATTTCACCTGCTGTTGTAATCTCTACTGGTGTCGTACATGTGCCGAAGACGTCTGGGCGATCACGACGACGCAAATTGTCTTGATTTGCGTACTCGATCCCGAAACCCATGAAACCGCGGTCATTGCTTGTACCCCAATTACCGGAGACAAACTGGTTTCCACCACCGCCACCTTCATTGAGAGGCGCATTGAATGACCCTTCAATTTCGAAACCGTCAAAGTCTTTACGCAGAATGACGTTTGTCACACCAGCAACAGCGTCAGAACCATAAATTGATGACGCGCCATCAAGAAGCACATCAATACGGTCGATCAAAGAACTTGGAATAAGGTTAAGGTCGGGCACACCAGGTGCACCTTCCACACCAGAGGCACCAAGACGGCGGCCATTGATCAAGACAAGTGTTCTTGAAGCACCAAGACCGCGCAGGTCAATTGTAGAAGCACCAGGGCCGTTATCTAGAACGAAGCCATTAAAGGTCGTATCAATTTGCAGACCGGTCGCCGCTGTACTCTCTTGAAGAAGGCTCGCTGCATCAACCAGACCGATATCACGACTGATCTCGCCAGAGATAACCTGAACTGGCTTGATGGATGTAAATTCGTCACGCTGGATCCGCGACCCCGTAACAACAACGCGCTCTTGACGCGCCTCGTCTTCGTCGGATGTTTCCTCAATCACCGTAATCGTGTCGTCGTCTGACTCTTGCGCGACAACGCTTCCAGCCCAGACGCCGCCAGCAAGTCCCGCAATCAACGTACTTGCAAACAATCTGCTTTTAAAATGGTGCTTGGCCATGGCCAATCGACCTCCTATTCATCAGCGCTAACGCGCATACACTTCCTCGACATAGCGAACTATATTTCGCAAATTTCAGTAAGAGAGGGGCCATAAATTAAAGTCAATTCATATCTAACATGATTGTCATTTTTCGCAGTGGTATAGAAAAACGTGTGTCGAATATATCACATGCGTGTGCAG
>JBCCDF010000003.1:0-32408 GCA_039030935.1 Pseudomonadota bacterium
GTGCTGGGACTGATGCTATGAACCGCGATCTACGCCATGGGGGCGCATTGGACGCCATGAGCGCAGCGTACCCTGATACGCAAAAGCCATGGATCGACCTCTCAACGGGGATCAACCCTTGGCCTTATCCTGAAGCGAGTATTTCAGAACAGGCGCTTACGAGACTGCCAACCCGGACGTTTTATACCGAATGCCGAGATGCCATGGCAGCTGCGATTGGGGCCCAACCGGAATCCCTCTTGCTGTCGTCGGGCAGTGAGGTGCTAATTCGCTTGCTTCCAGACGTTCTGTCTCCTGCGCGAGTTGCGATCCTGCAACCCATCTACGCCGATCATATCGAGGCTTGGTCGCGGACTGGCGCTGACATTATTCAGACGGATGATCCTTTAGCTTATGCCGCTTCAGTCGACGCTATTGTTCTAAGTCACCCGAATAATCCGGATGGGCGCTTGTTTGACTATGACGCTCTGTCGGCGACCCTGACAAAACTCAGGGCGCGCGGGAGTTGGCTGATCATTGATGAAGCCTATGCCGATCTCGCGCCTGAACTGAGCTTTGCGCCTCGTGGCGGCGAAGATAATCTGATCATCCTGAGATCATTTGGGAAATTCTATGGTCTGCCGGGTCTTCGCCTCGGTGGCGTGCTTGCGCCAGAACGGGTCCGCCGCGCGCTGGCTGACCGCCTCGGTGTATGGCCTGTGTCCGGGGCTGCTTTAGAGATTGGTGCGCGCGCCTATCGTGATGTTGCCTGGCAGCAGCAGATGCGGGCTCGGCTCGTAGAGGGTGCAGCGCGTCTCGATGAAATCCTAAAGGCTGCTAAAATGAAGCGTGTTGGGGGAACGCATCTGTATCGGTTTGTTGAGGTCGAAAGTGCGCATGAGGTCTTCGACACCCTCGCTAAGGCGGGGATTTATGTGCGCCGATTTGATTGGTCCCCGACGCATCTTCGCATCGGGCTGCCACCGACAGCCGATGCCGAGACCCGTCTAAAAGAGGCGCTTAGCCTTTAAGCGTTATCGAAAGCCCGGCTGCGATAAACTCAACTCTGTCGCAAACGCCGGCGATGGCTTGATTGAGGCGGCCCTGCTCATCGCGAAAAGCGCGGCCAAGCGGCGTTTCAGGGACAATCCCCAAACCGACTTCGTTAGAGACTAAAATAATTGGAATAGAGAACGCGCTGATCGCCTCACAGAGCTTTGCTGTCTCAGCTTGCACATTCCGATCATGATGCATCAAATTCGAAAGCCAAAGCGTAAGACAATCGACGAGGCAAACCTCTGCCGTCTGAGATACATTATTCAGAGCTGCAACTAATTCGAGAGGGGCTTCCAGTGTTGCCCATTCAGGGCCGCGCTCGTCTTTATGGTGCGCGATGCGTATTTTCATCTCTTCATCCCAAGCTTCTGCTGTCGCGATGAAGGCGCGTCGAGTACCGATCGTTTCAGCCAGCGCCAGCGCGCGGCAGCTTTTACCAGACCGGGCGCCTCCAAGGATGAAATATGATGTCATTACGTTGCCCCAGCGGTCTCGGTAAAAGAGTTTAAACACAGACGAAGATGGCTTAGCGCGCGCTTGATCGACGGCATAGCTGCCCGCTGAGTTGCTATATTGTCACAGCTGATAAATTGTTCCGAACGCAACACTAATTGCACTTGCGTCTCAGTTCCTAGTTGATAATGCATCTGCGAAACATTTTCAACTAGCTATGGAGCGGAGACAGGCATGTCCATACGATCAAGAAAACTGGCAATTCGCACGGGAATGACCGCGATTGGTCTAGCCATGGCGATACAAGGCAATGCCATTGCTCAAGAAGACGCAAATAATGAAGACGGGGAGTTTCTCGGTACGATCACTCTGGGTCAGAGTAAGCGTGAAGTTCAGACGGACACTGCTACGCCTGTTACCGTGATTAAACAGGAAGAAATTGACGATCGTCAGGGCACAACGATTGGTGAAATTATCGATTCTGTTCCTGGTGTCACGCTTTTGAACGGCACAACCCCGTCTGGGTCTGGTCTGAACATTCGTGGTTTTGGGGCGAACCGTATCTTTGGAACCGATCAGAAGATTGTCATTCTGGTGGATGGTGCCACAACAGGCGCCGAAGAGATTTATCGGATCAGTAACCAACTCTTCACCGATCCAAACCTTTATAAAGAAGTTTCAGTCATCCGCGGAACCGTTGGTAGCTTCGAGTATGCCTCAGGCGTTGTTGGCGGTATCGTTCAGCTCGAAACAAAAGATGCCTCAGATTTCACGGACGGTGAAATTGGTTTTGGGGGCGCGTTGACACTTGGCGCGGCCTCTAATGGTGATGGATTCAACGGATCGGGCACGGTGGCATGGCAGCCATCGGATCGCGTCGAATTGTTGGCAAATTACACTTATCGTGAGCAGGACAATCAAGAGGATGGAAACGGCGATGAGATCGGCAATAGTGAGTTCGAGCTGCCGTCTTTCCTCTTGAAAGGGAAGTTCGCGATTACCGATGAGCAGTCGATTATGTTGAGCTACACGAATACGGAGTCATCCGATCGTGATGTTCCCTACGATACGTTCATTACGGCGACCGACTTTTTCGGGAATGTTGATAGAGATATTGAGACAGAAACAGCGTCATTGATCTATGAATACTCACCGATCGACAATGATTTGGTCGATCTGTATGCGGCGCTGACCTATTCAAACCAGGAAATTGAGCAAACCTATATTCCGTTCACGAATGGTTTTGGTATGCCGTCGCCTTTCTCTCCCGTCTTTGCTCAGGCGCGCGATGGATTTGATGTTGTGAACGATGATCACAAGTTTGAAACGCTTAAGCTGACCCTGAAAAACACGTCTTTCGTCGAGACAGGCAGCGTTGAACACGAGCTGCGGTATGGCTTCGAATATATCGATCGTGAGCGTCTAGACCGTGGCTTATCAGCTGTCGGGACGGCTGCCCCCGGCGGCACTGATGAGCGCTATGCTGTGTTCTTGATTGACGTCATGGATTTTGGAAATGGTCTAACCTTCACACCCGCCCTTCGCGTTGAGACCCAGTCAATCGAAAGTGATGCTTTCAATGTTGATACGGAGTTATTGGAGCCCGCTGAATTTGATGACACGGCGATTATGGGCGGAGCATCATTGCGCTACCAGTTTGAGAACGGTTTTGCGCTTTTCGGAAGCTATGCACGAACGTCAAGTCTGCCGATCATTGACGATGTTCCGGCCACTGACAATGTCGATCCGGTCATCCGCGACCGTATTTTCATGGCAGAGGAAGCAGAGACGTTTGAGCTTGGCGGATCGTTTGATCGCGTCGGTGTGTTTTCAGAAGGTGATGTCCTTGCTCTAAAAGTGAACATTTACGACACCACTTTGGAGGACGTCACATCTTACTCCGGCGTTTCTGAGGTCGAGACGAACGGTATCGAAATCGAAGGGTCTTATGCTTTTGAGCAGGGACTGTATTTTGATATGAACGCCAACTTTACTGACGGTGATCAGGTTAGCATTGCTGGCGTGACGTCAGAGTGGCAAAATCTTGCGCAGGATAGCATTCGTGTCACAGGTGGATACCGATTTGGAGCGTTTGCAGATCTGAGCCTGGAAGTTGTCAACGGGTTCGATAGCGATGTAGTCAACGTTGATCCAACTACCGTCCCTGAGGCCGGTGACAGTTATACCCTGTTTAATCTGCGTGCGACGGTGCGTCCGCAGGAAGGCTTCCTCAAAGGGACGGAGTTCCGTATCGGCCTCGAGAATCTGACGGATGAAGCCTATATCCCCAACCTCTCAACCCGCTTTCAACCGGGCTTCAATGGCAAGTTGACGATCACCAAGCTGTTCTAGCTCGTGCGGAAAACCAATATGAGGCGGAACGGTTTGCACCTGTTCCGCCTTGTCATTTTCGGGCACGTGAACTGTCCTGAACCGAAAGGAAAATACGGTGTCGTTTCTTGAACCTATTCACGCAGTCTATGAGCTGGGCGGACCTGTCATTGTCCTTCTGATCATTGTTTCAATCCTGACACTCAGTCTTATTCTGTATAAGGCTTGGCAATATTATGAGACCGGCATCGGGCGTGACCAGTCGCTGGAAGAACCATTGCGTCTATGGGACCAAGGTGAGCGGGATCGCGCGTCCTCTGGAATATCCGGGTCACAGCATTTTATGGCAGATGTTATCCAGCTTGGCTTTTCCATATCTGAGCAAGACAACGCAAAAGAGCGTCTTGAAAGTGAAGCCGAACAAGAGCTGAGCAAGCTCGAAAACGGATTTCGTATTCTGGATACGGTCGCTCAGCTCGCGCCTCTGCTCGGCTTGTTTGGAACTGTTTTGGGGATGATTGAGGCCTTTCAAGCCCTTCAAGAGGGGGGCTCTCAGGTTGACCCTGCTGCCCTCGCCGGTGGTATCTGGGTCGCTCTGTTGACAACGGCTGCCGGATTGGCGGTTGCTATGCCCACGTCCATTGCCTTGTCATGGTTTGAAGCCCGTATTGATGCGGAGCGGTTGAGAACAGACCGGGCGCTAAACATCATTACTGCCCCAAGCAAAACCAGTGCTCAGATAATCGAGGCGGCCTAAATGGCGCTGCAGCGGGTAAGACGGCGTCGTCGAGCCTCGATCACATCGCTGATTGATGTGATCTTCCTATTGCTCCTTTTCTTTATGCTGTCCTCGACATTCTCGAGATTTTCTGAGGTCAGCGTTTCGGGGCTTAATCAGGTCTCAAAGGGCTCCGGCGGTGCATCTGACACCGCCATTTTGTCCGTTGAAGTGCGATCAGACTCGCTTGTCGTG
Source organism: Pseudomonadota bacterium (assembly GCA_039030935.1). Lineage (GTDB taxonomy): Bacteria > Pseudomonadota > Alphaproteobacteria > Caulobacterales > Hyphomonadaceae > Henriciella. Next base: position 4,793 of record JBCCDF010000003.1, read on the forward strand.
GATGGAGATGTGGTTGATGATCGCGCTTTGCGCAGCACGCTTGAGCGACGTGTTTCAGAGCTTGGCGGAGTCAACGTGCGTGTTGACGATTTAGTCAACACTCAACGCCTCATCGATATCCTCCTCCTGCTCAATGGGTTTGAGGGGCTCAAGATCAATTTGGTGGACGTGGTATGAAAAAGGCACGTCGTAAAGCAGATCGCGATCCAGTGATTTCACTGATCAACATTGTCTTTCTGATCCTGATTTTCTTTATGGTGACAGGCACCCTCACGAATAGTGACCGCGACGGCGTCAGCTTTATTCAGACGACGGATCTGGAATGTTGTCAGGATGGGTCCGCCCTTGTGATTACCAATGATGGAACGCTGAGATATGCCGGGCTTGTCTTGCCAAGTGTCGATGCATTCCTGACCGCGCGGGACGGTTTAGAGACCACAACGCGCGTATTACCGGATAGCGAGCTGCCGGCGATCGAACTTCTTTCTATCATTAAAGAACTTCGCGCTGCGGGCGTTCAAGACATTCTCGTCGTCACAGAGAACGCGCCATCATGATACCGGAGCGCGCCTTGAAATACGTCATCGCCTTCGGTCTGGCGCTCAGCATTCATCTTGGCATTATCTACACGCTTTCCCTGACGAGCGAGCCTGAGATTAGGATTAAAGGCGGCGCTGTTCAGGTCGATTTCATATCACCAGTCGTGAGCGAAGCGGGCAATCCGGGATCAGAGACAGATGTGGTCTCCGAAGACTTGACGGAGCCGAGTGAGCCAGCACCAGCGGAGGCGGAGGTTCGCCCGATGCCACCAGAACCGCCTGCAGAAGCTGCTATTGAGCCTGAGCCAATCGCTGAGCCCGAACCTCTTCCGGAGCCTGACTTTCTTCCTGAGCCAGAACCAACACCATCTGTGGAGTCCACGCCCCCGACTCCGCAGCCCGAACAGCCACAGCCTGTAACGCCAACAGAAATAGCGTCTGATGTCCAGGAGAACACGGCGCCCTCAGATCGGGACGATGCTGCAAAAGAACCGGTCGAGACCGTGACTGATGCGCAGTCTGCACCGTCACAGCCCGGAACGCAGGCTGCTTCAGATCAAGGCGCCCAGTCTAGTACGCGGGGGAGCGATGTTGCTCAGGAGATCGGAAACTCAGAGGAAGACGATTATCGAGGAGAGGTGCTTCGCCATCTTAGTCGAGCACGTCCTATTACAGGAGATAAACGCGATAGCGCCGTGATTGCCTTTACAATCTTGCCATCAGGTGAGCTTGAGAACCTCCGAATTAGTAGAAGTTCGGGTAAGAAGCGCTTTGATCGAGCTGCGCTAAAATCGATTGAACGCGTCGCGCCAGTTCCACTGCCGCCAAATGGTCAGAGCTTTGACTTCAACATTCTTATTGAATCAAACTAAGCGACTGTCACGGCGTTAGAGAGATGAAGAGGACATAGCAGATCGATTTTAAGGTCTGGATGACTCTAGCCGAACAAAGCTGATGAAACTGCTCGCAATTGCGGGCATCTACGGCTATGTGGGCGACCAGTGCGGATGTGGCGAAATTGGTAGACGCACCAGATTTAGGTTCTGGCGCCGCGAGGCGTGGGGGTTCAAGTCCCTCCATCCGCACCACTGAAACTCCTTTTAAAGCAAGTCTTGCAGATAAAACGTTGCTGCATCTGGCGACGCGCTTTTTATAATTCGAAGTTTATACGAGCGAGGTATAGAATTTGCTTGGGATTTCGGTGTGTTAGAGACGCGATTAAAGACCCTTCTGAGAGCCATCTATCCTGAGCATGATATCGCTGCGCTGACGCTGCGTGTCATGGAGTGTTTCTTTCCTGACAATAAAGACCGCCGAGACCAGCCGCGTGAGCCTGATAATCACGGTGTCTGGTCTGAGGATGATGTCGTCCTGATCACCTACGGCAATTCTATCATTAGCGGCGAGCATAAGCCGCTCGATTTGCTAAGAGATTTTCTGGATCGATACTGCATGACGGGCTTCTCTGGGGTTCATATCCTGCCCTTCTTCCCCTTCACCTCAGATGAAGGCTTTTCGGTGACAGATTATGAGCGGGTCAATCCGGTCCTCGGAGACTGGCCGGACATTGAGAGGATTGGATCTGACTTCAAGCTGATGTCGGATTTGGTCTTAAACCACGTCTCGTCGCAAGGCGCCTGGTTTAGTGCCTACCTGCAACAGCAAGAGCCGTATAAGGATTATTTTCTTGAGTGCGATCCCGACGAAGACCTAAGTGATGTTGTCCGACCACGGACGTCTGACTTACTTCGAAGGGTGGAAACTGCTTCAGGGCCGCGTCATGTCTGGTGCACGTTTAGTCATGATCAGGTCGATTTGAATTTCGCAAATCCCGACGTTCTGATTGAGTTCTTGAACATTATCCGCTTGCACATGTCTTATGGCGTCAAGATCATTCGCCTAGATGCGATCGCTTTCATTTGGAAAGAGCTTGGGACGCCCTGTATTCATCAAGCTGAGACTCATAGCATCGTCCAGTTGATCCGCTTGCTGTTGGATTTCCACGCTGAGCCAATCGTTTTGCTGACGGAAACAAATGTCCCGAACGCTGAGAATATCTCCTATTTTGGGATGCGAAACGAAGCCCATAGTATTTACAATTTCTCACTTCCGCCCCTGCTTGCACATGCCTTGATTAAGGGAACTTCGACCCATTTGAACGCTTGGCAAATGGCGATGCCGCCAGCGCCTCTCGGATGCGCTTATCTGAATTTCTCTGCGAGCCATGATGGTATCGGAATGCGTCCCGCGGAAGGTCTTTTACCTGAAACGGATATTGATTTGATGTTGGACAAGACCCGCGAGCATCTGGGTGAAGTCAGTATGCGGACGATGCCGGATGGTAGTGAGCGTCCCTATGAGTTGAATATCACTCTGTTTGATCTGCTGACCTCGACGATCGCTGGTGCCGATGAGTTTCATTTCGAGCGTTTCATTTGTTCTCAAACCATCGTCCTCGCCCTTGAGGGTATCCCAGCGATTTACATCCATGCTCTGCTCGCCACAGAGAATGACTATGAGGCTGTTGAGAAGACGTCGGTCAAACGATCAATTAATCGCCATCGCTGGCATTATCCTGAACTTCAGAACGCTTTGAGTGATCCGGAAGCGGTGCATTCAAGGAGCCTGCAGGAAATATCGAGGCGCGCTGCCATTCGCCGATCGACGCCCGCATTTCATCCAAATGCGACGCAGTATACGATTCAATTGGATGAGGCGTTTTTTGGCTTTTGGCGACAAAGCCTTACGCGCGATCAATCCGTCTTCGCGGTGCATAATTTGACAAACCAGGAGCAGAATTTGCCGCCGCGGGCGCTGAACCTGATTGCAGGACATGCTTGGTCTGATCTGTTGAATGGGGAGCAGATAGACCCACTCCAGACTGAGATTGTGTTTGCGCCGTATCAGTGCCGCTGGATTACCAACACCTGAGCTGTGCTGCAGAATTTTATCTTTGATCTGCCTGAACGGCGTCTCGTAGTTTTTGCATGATTTGCGGATCCGCTGCTTCAATCCGCGACCAGTTCGGGATAAGTGGCGTTTCCATTGGGGTCTCCAGAAACTGGACACCGGCTTCGACGATATTTGAGGCGAAGAGCTCCACCGCGCGTTCTTCGAGGTGTTGATCCAGCGACAAGCCGTTCATCGTCGCAACGGCATCATAGGCTTCGATATGGTCGAGCGCTGTGCGGTAATAGGTGGCTTTCAAGGTCCGGAAGGTTTCTTTGTGAAAGACCATGCCGCGAATGGCGAGTTTCCGGAACAAGGCCTTGCTTATATCGCGCGACATGCGTGAAAGGCCTGCATTTGCGTCGCTTTCAGAAAGCGGTTGATGCTTATGATCGTAATTATCGCTTAGTTCGACTTGGCAGATTTTGCGGGCGTTTAAGTTCTGGTAGGCTTCTGAAAGCACACCGATTTCCAGCCCCCAATCAGAGGGGACCCGTATGGCCTTGAGGAGATTGGTCTGAAGAGCGAATTCACCAGACAGCGCGTAGCGAAATGCTTTGAGATAGCTGAGATAATCTAACTCGCCGAAGACTTCCGACAGAGCATGAAGCAGCGGCGTTACAAGCAGGCGATTGACCCGGCCTTTAAGAGTCCCGTTTGCGGTGCGCGGATAATAGCCTTTGCAGAATTGATACGGAAAGCCCGGATTACTGACCGGGTAGAGCAGCCTTGCAAGCATATCGCGCGAGTAGGTCAGGATATCGCAATCATGCAAGGCAACCACGTCACTGCGCCCGCAAGCGAGCGTATAACCGAGACAATACCAAACATTGCGGCCTTTACCGAACTCACGAGGCGCAAGGGTCTCGCGCGAGAGCTGTTCATCCAGAGCTTTCAGTCGTGGCCCGTCATTCCACAAGATAGAGTGGTCCTGCGGCAATCGCGAGAAGAACTCTTGGGCAAACTTGAATTGCTTTTCTGTCGCTTGATCAAGACCAATGACAATGTGGTCGAGATAGGTCGCTTCGCAGAGGATATCGACGATTTTCGGAAGGGCATCACCTTCTAGCTCGGAGAAAAGTGAGGGCAGAATGAGCCAGATTTTTCTGGTTTCACTGAACTCGTGTAACTGGCCCTCCAGCCAGTCCGTTGTCGTTGTGCGCAGATTATGAAGCGTCGCGATTTGTCCATTCTGGTGAAAATCAGCCAATCGATGCGCCCTCAGTCTCTGTTCAGATTTACCTCTTTGATAAACGAAAGCACCGCATCGTTCCAAGCAGACGGCCCGGATTGTTCAAGCCGTCGAATTCTGCCTGATTTTTCACCACGAAGGGGCGGTATCTGGGCACCCCTTGGATTTGACGCAATGACGCCGCGATGCGCCGCACGTAGCATTTCGAGATCGTTTGGCGCATCGCCGAGCGCGAGTGTGGGCACGGGATGGTAGCGCGACGCGATTTCTTGCATCCGCTGGGCTTTGTTTCCGCCAAAAGAGAGAGTCAGAAACCGCCCACCAGAGCGCGTAGAGATGCCTCGCTCATGAAGGGCGTCGCGAAATCGGCTGAGGTCTGTGTCACTACCTGTCCAGATGCCTGGCTCGCTAAACTGGCGATCTTTCGCTTGCGCAGCGGCTGTGTCGCTCAAACCGGTTTCTTGCATGACTTCGCTGTGAGTGAGGTCAGAAAAGCCTGTGAACTGGGTCCTTAGATCACTGGGAAGGGCGTTTAACTGCATCAAAAGGTGAGCATAAGTGCCCTTAGTTTTCCCGACCGGAATCTGAGCGTTCACATCAAAGGGGCCGAAGTTTTCTGCAGGGAGGATACCGGCTCCGTTTTCAACGATGGCCGGACAATGCTCAAACCCAAGAGCGGCCCTGATGGGAAGTATTTCAGCTGCTGTTTTAGAGCTTGCCAAGACCAGCATTCCGCCATGCTTCCTGACCGCTTCAAGCGCAGGCTTCGCGCCGCTAAACTCATAAGTGTCATGGTCCAGAAGCGTGCCATCCAGATCCGAAAAGACGATGAAGTTCGGCGCTTTGGTGCCGACGGGCTGTGGCGTTCGATCTCGATTGACCGACATACAATAGCCCGAGCGATGACCTCCACTTAACATGCGACGCGTAAGCCGCTCATAATGCTGGATAAAGTCGGCCACCCATCGCTGGCGATCTTCTGGAAGGGCTTGATCCACGAGGCCGAGATTGGTCAGTTCCTGCTGACTGCGCCAGTGTAGCACTTGATCGAAATCAGGAGCCAGAAGATGCAGAAAGCCGTCCGCTCGATCCCAGATTTTCGCATACGATGTCGCGAGCGCGTGTTCCTGATGGCGACGCCACACCCCGTCCTTATCGCGTGCTTCAACGGCGTTTATGGGCGTATCGCTCTCGCCGAAGCCTTGCGGCTCAAGACCAAGACACCACCCTTCGAGGATAATGGCTTGCGGCCGGGCCGATATAGTACGCCAGTCCTTTTGCGCGCGTCGATTGTCGAGCCGCTTGTCAAAAACCGGTACAGTAATGTGTGAGCCTTCAGGCAGAGCTAGTAAGTCGTCAAGGGTCGCATCTAGAAGCTCGACATCATGGGTGCCCGGTGGCCCGCGGACTTCGAAGAGCGGGCTGACGGCTTCGGCGAGCTTCAGACGCTCAGCTTTCGAGAGATAGAAATCATCAAGCGACAGGATAACGATCCGCCCCTCGCTATCCCTCTCAATCTGGCGCAGCGTGGTCGACTTGCCGATGCCTTGAGCGCCCGATACGAAGAGAAGCGGGATCGTTGGATGCGTCGCAATATGGCTCTCAATCCAATTGCGTATCCTGCTGTAAAGGTCGGGGTTTTCCTCAGCCATCGCTGCTATGTATCAGTGTTCCCCCGACCAGCAAGGCATTGCTGGGGTAGGCCTTACTCAAAGGCTCGCTATAGCGCCTGATCCTCACCAGCTCGGCGGTAAGCCAGTTCGCTTAGCGCGGCGTATTGCCAAACTTCAACGTTCATTTTGCGTCCCTCTCAATGTTAAATTCAACTACCCCATGACGTAACAACACTGAGGAAAGACGTAGCCTTCCTCGTCCAAAAATATCCCCATCTGTGGATTGGTTCGTCCGACCAGTCCGCCCAACGGCAGAAGCTCATCTTCGTCCCTCACTAAAAACCGCCGATTTTCCACGAGTGAACTGTCATTGTCTAAAGCTGCAAGTGTTCCGACTGAGAGTGTATTGCTCTCACGGTCAAAGTAAGCGTCAAGTTCAGACAGTGTCGGCTCATCAAACCCACAGAAGGAGAACCCTTCCCATTCGGGGTCCAAGAGAATGATCGCGTGCAAAGGCGCTTCGTCTTCAGGATCCAATAGTTCGCTTGGTTGTTTCACAAGGGCTGGGAACCGATCACTATAATACTGGCCTTCGCTGTATCGGTAAGTCACACGCCCACCGCCATCGCGCCTGAAGACACCAAGCTGATCATTAATATGTCGGTGGTCTCTATAATCGCCACCATTATATTGGCCGCGCGCGCTGCGTAGTAATTTTGCGAGTTTGGCATCTGTTTCATCATCCATAAATCCCGGATGAAAAAATCGATATTGCGGATCGGGGCGCAAAGCGATGACATCATCCTTGATGCTGTCGGGCAGGGGCAGTCGTCGCGCGCCATGGCAGGTATTTGCCTGAATCCAGAAGCCGCCATTAAGCGCCTTAACGCGCTCGCGTTCATCAGGACGGGTCCCAGCACCAACACCCTGCCAGCCCTATGGCCCTGGTAGGCCGCCGATTTGCTCATAATTGGCCTCTGCGCGGTCACGCCAGGCTTGCCATTCCTCCTGATTGGATTCCGTAATCGATGCCCCATTGAACGCGATCTTGGCGTAAGGGCTCTCATAGGCAACATCAGACTCATATCCGATGCCCCAGCCCATTCGATTGACATTTGGATAACAGATCGTGACGGGCAGGAAATCATCCGGGATCGTGTCTTCGCGCGTGTAGACTTTGCCCGCACGCCGATCCTCCCACCCCCAGGCTTTAGGGTTACACATATCCGGCGAGCGAACACCGATCGCCTCTCCATTTGAGGTGGGATGAAACATCGATTTAGGGTGATAGCTGGTCATCCGGGACGGGGACGTATAAGTCCAGCGGGTCGCGATACCGCCGCAAGCGACCACATAGTCAAAGTCAATCTGTTCGCCGGTTTCCTTCAGCGTGTAGCTCGCCTGAACGCGGTAATAAAAAGGCGGAATTTCCTCAACACTCTCAACATAAGGCGACTGCAGCCGCTCAGCCGCATTACTTAGATCTGAGCCATCCGTGCAGGCGGTCAGGAGCAGGGCACAGACAGAAACGCCCACGATGGCGGGTATTTGCGCCTGCCGGATAGAAGCGAATGATGAGATCATAGAATACACTTCTAAAGCCAAACCGCTGATGCAAGTTTAAAGAACTTGGCGAAAGTCCATGATTCGAGCGCTATAGGTGAGGCTCTGACGCGCCTATGCTCTATCTTGATGTCACAAATTTGATGGCGGTGAGACAGGGATTCGAACCCTGGAGACATTTCTGCCTACACGCGTTCCAGGCGTGCGCCTTCGACCACTCGGCCACCTCACCGTCTTGGCACGGGCTATATCGGACTGAACACAGAACTCAAGCACAGGCGTTGCGGTGGACTGCTAAAGCCCCATATTGAGCGTCAGACGCCAATGAAAGCGATGGATCATGTTCTTTTCCCGTAAGCCTGCAAGCCTGCCTGACCACAAACAAGCGCTGCCCGGTCGTGGTGATCCGATCCCGACTGAGACGACGCATTTTGTGAATGGTCGCGATATGAGCGCGCCGACGCCCGAAGGCATGGCCGAGATTATCGTCGCTTTGGGCTGCTTTTGGGGCGCAGAGCGCGTGTTCTGGCAGATGGACGGCGTTCACATCACCCAAGTGGGCTATGCCGGAGGCTTCACGCCGAACCCAACTTATGAGGAAGCGTGTAGCGGCCTGACAGGCCACACTGAAGTCGTGCGCGTGGTCTTTGATCCGACTGTCGTATCGCTCAATGACATTTTGAAACAGTTCTGGGAAAGCCATGATCCAACCCAAGGCATGCGTCAGGGTAATGATGTCGGGACGCAGTATCGCTCCGCCATTTATACCACGGATGCTGCTCAGATGCGGACCGTGCTCGCAAGCCGTGATGCCTATCAGAGCGCGCTGAATGCGGCGGGTCGCGGCGCCATCACAACAGAGATAAAGTCCCTCGACGCGTTTTATCACGCTGAGGGGTATCATCAGCAGTATCTGGCGAAGAACCCGGCGGGCTATTGCGGCATTGGTGGGACCGGCGTGTCTTGCCCGATGCCGGGCGCTCATGCAGTCTAGACTCTGATGAGTGCTGAACTTCCCGAGCCTTTTGATGCCTTAGGTCAGCACTGGCTTAAACTTCGCGTCTATTATGAGGACACCGATTTCACAGGCATGGTCTATCACGCCAACTATCTGCGCTTTTTTGAGCGCGGACGGTCTGACTTTTTGCGCGATGCCGGGATCAGCCATACAGCTCTCTTAGATCGCCCGGACCCGGCAGCTTTTACCCTTACGCGCGTTGAGGTGGACTATAAGCGCGCCGCCAAGGTTGATGATCTTCTGACGATAAGAACACGCAGCATGGGCATTAAAGGTGTGCGCATGTACTTCCAGCAGGCGTGCCTTCGCGGAGAGGAGCTGATTGCTGAGGCCGATATCACCGCCGTCATGATCCACGCAGACGGACGCCCTCGCAGACCTATCCCTGAGGTTGCTAAAGACCTTGAGCGATTCCAGTATTCTCCGGAATAAAGTCCAGTTGAGGCTGGCCTTTGAGAGTATAAGATACGTAATTGCGCATACTTTCAGTGATCGCATTCGTATCCCCGCTCAGCGCGCTCGCCTCTATTAGAGGTCCGAATGTCATATCGAAGCGGCTTTTCTTCTTGTTCAAGAGTTCATGGAACAGCGTGATATCGCGAAGCTCACCATTCAGACGCGCAAAGAAATAGTATAACCATGAATTGAGTGCATCGACGTTTAGAGGCTGCACAGGGGCTTTGTACTTTCGGGCCAATGAGATGACCGAAGACATCCATTCTTGTTCGGTCAGCTGCCCATCAACCATTTTGGCGAGTTTGCCAGATGGGAAGATGACAATGCACTTTTCCTCTTCAAAGGCTGCTTTTGCTAAGCGTAGCGTTTCGCGGGTTTTCGCGGGAGTTCTTTTGGTTAGAACCCATTCAACAGGGATGATGACGTCATCAAATCGCGGGTTGACCCGAATAGCGTCCGCATTGGCAAAGAAAACGATGTCTCGCCGGACGCGGCGCAAAGCGTCCCAAACGGCGACACCGTCGGCGAGACCCGTCGGGTGGTTTGCGGCGACAACCAGCCTGCCTGTCTTTGGCATCCGCTCAATATGATCGAGTTTCAGCGAGACGCTGAGTTCCTCTGCCAAATAGTCAAAGCCGTCCTGACCACGTACAGTTTTAAGATAATCAGCTGTTTTTCGCGCCTTTTTATAGCCTAGCATCGAATAGAGAAGCGGGCGCATGATGGGCCACGACCAGTGCGCCACAAAAGTCGGGCAGCGCTCCATAATCAGCTCATCGATGATGTGTTTGTCAGTTTTTTTGATGCCTTCCAGAAACGCCGATTGAGGCGCTGATACAGGCAGCGTTTCGTCTGTCATATCCCTCGCCTTCACTGGCATTCCGCCGATTTTTGAACTCTAACATAAATATGTATCGCTTGGCGACAGCCGGGCTGAAACCGCAAGATTGTCAACACTTTGGTCATTTTCGCTTTACCATCCCGTAAGGCCCGTGTGGCAGAACTGACATTCAAGAAGAGGGCGGGCGAGAAGCGCCAGAGCATTAGAGTAGATTTACAAGGGTTATCCGATGAAAGTTCTCTGGGTTGAAGATCATGAACCAGTTCGTGACTTGCTGATCATTGCAGCTGACAAGGCTGCACGTGCAAGGGTGCCTGTCGATTTGGTTATGGCATCTACCCTTATGCAGGCCGAAAATCGTCTACGCCTTGAGCGGTTTGATCTTGTCGTTCTGGATCTGACTTTGCCTGATAGCTTCGATGCTGACATGACGATTGCGCGGATCGCAAATATGGGAAAGCACCGTATTTCTGTGTGTTCGGCTGGATCTGAGCGGGATAAGGCAGTCGAGACGGCGATCAAGTGTGGAGCGAATATCGCGCCAAAGGCTGTCTTTAAGGCGAAGCTCCCATTTAATCGTTTCATTCAGCGCGCCGAGACGTTTTACGATTTTCTGCTGGAGCAAATGCCGGACTCTAAGGGCGGCCGTCGCGCTGCAGCTTAGCCAGACCGTAAAAGTCGCGTGGCAGCGAGCCTCGCAAACTTCAAAGTCATAGCCTTACGTCTTGCGCCTGCAACTTTCTCAAGCGGTGCCTCTCTTAAAATTGCGCCACCAAAACCATCGGCGATGATGAGACCAACCTCAGCCGGGATGACGTTTTGTGGGAAGTCGTGCCCAACAGCGAAATAGAAACGGTCGCAATAGGCCACGTAGTCCCGCCATTTCTTATCGGTGCGGAAGTCATTGAGGCATGATTTGATCTCGATGATGGAGATCTCTCCGCCTGTGCCTAAGGCGGCAATATCAGCGCGGCGACCATTGGCGAGGGTCATTTCGGTGACACCTGCAAAGCCGTGATCGCCTAAAAGCCTCAGCGTCCCTTTCGCGATCTGCTCTGCAGCAGGGTTAAGGGGGTGCTCCATATCGAATGCGGTCTGCAAGAATGTCTCCGCGTCTGTTCCTATCCTGTTCTTAAAGCGCAGAGAGATACGGGGGTCAAATAAAAAGCCCCAGCGGTGAGGCTGGGGCTTTCTGAAATCGAATTGGTTTAGGGTTAGTCCCGCGAGGCCAAGAACATCAGGACAAAGCGGAACATATTCACAAACATGATGAAGAAGTTCAGCGCGCCCCAGTTCGTCATAACCGCCATACTGCGCTGGTCACCTGCAAAGGCATAGTAGCCTTCTTTGAGTTCTTGGGTTTGCCAAGCAACAAGAACCGCTGAGAGCAGAGCGAAACCACCAGAAATCGCCCATTCCATCGTTCCTGATGGCTCAAGCAGGCCAATCGCTGGCAAGATGGCGTAGACGACTGAGACCGCAAACAGGGCCCAGATCGCCATGATCGCAAAACTACCAATCGCGCTGAGGTCACGTTTCGTGCTGTAGCCCCATAGCGATAGGGCCGCGAAAGCAGACGCTGTGATGAAGAACGCTTTTGTAATCGTTGCGTAAGTTAGGGATTGCTGAATGCCTCCAGCAGTTTGAGCCGTAATACCGCTTGCGGCTAAAGCAAAGTAAACACCCATTCCAAGACCAATAAGCGTCACAAGCGCCCAGTAGAGTACGGCTGAGCCCGTTGGACTTGGGTTTCTCATGAAGAACATCGAGCCAATAATGAGGGCAGGAGGTCCGAACATCACAAGATAGACAAGTGGCGTATTAAAAACGAGATTTGTGATTGGCGGTACAGTTCCGGCGATGAAAGCCAGAATGCCTGCCAGCGCGATACCAAGCGTGAGCTTGGAATAGACACCCAGCATAAAGGCGCGGAGGCCAGCGTCCGTGCTGGCATCCATCGTCCGTCCGCGGGCGACAGATGGGTTAAAGTCGTTCATTTTATCCTCTTTCAAAAGGCCGTGCATATGTCACACGGGTTGCCATTAATATGCGACAGGTTTTATCGCTTTTCAAGAAGAACCGAATAGAGACGCACTTTCATTGAATATATTGTGCAATCCTATTGATATAAGAGGAAACACCGATGGCTATTGAATATCGCAAACTGGGCAGCACGGATCTCGACGTCAGCTCCTGTTGTCTCGGTACAATGACCTGGGGTCAGCAGAATACAGAGGCTGAAGGTCATGCTCAGATGGACTATGCGCTCGAGCGCGGAGTGAACTTTTGGGATACCGCTGAGATGTACTCCGTACCGCCCCAACCTGACACTCAGGGGTCAACGGAGCGGATTATCGGGACGTGGTTTGCGAAAACAGGCCGCCGGCAGGACGTGATATTAGCGACTAAGATCGCTGGACTGTCCAAAATGCTCTGGACCAGAGACAGTGATGTCGAATGGACCCGTCACACAAAGGACCAGATCGATGAAGCGGTTGGTAAAAGTCTGAAACGGCTTCAGACGGATTATATCGATTTGTATCAACTTCACTGGCCAGATCGCCCGATTGGTCTGTTTGGCGGGAAGATGGATGAAAAAGCTTACAGCCATGCCTATGAAAAGTTTGAGGATATTCTCGATCATTTGAATGCCCATGTAGAAGCCGGGCGAATAAGGCACATCGGTGTCTCCAACGAAACACCCTTCGGTGTCATGCGCTTTTGTGCAGAGAGTGAGCGCCGCGGTTTGCCGAGAATGGTGTCGATCCAAAACGCTTACAACTTGGTCAATCGAAGTTTTGAAGAGGGTCTTGAAGAAGTGTGCGTACGTGAGAAGGTCGGACTCCTTGCCTACTCGCCTTTGGGCCAAGGGTATCTCACCGGAAAATATCGTAATGGAGCACTGCCCCAAGGGTCCCGCAAACAGTTGTTTAACAGGCTTGATCGTTATGAGAGCGACGAGGGGCTCGCCGCGATTGAAAGTTATCTCACGCTTGCTGACGATCATGGAATAGACCCTAGCCAGCTTGCGATTAAATTCTGCGATACACGCCATTTTATGTGCTCGACTATTATTGGCGCGACCAGCATGGAGCAGCTCAAAATCTGTATCGATGCCTTTGATTTGCCGTGGAGTGATGAGCTGGAGACTGCCGTAAATAAACTCCACAAAGCGCAACCGAATCCATGCCCTTAAGAGTCGCTTCGACTTCTGTTTGACTTGATCAATAGAACGGGGCAAATCTTCGATCACTGCAGAACTCTCTAAGGATTGCAGGGTTTAACAAAGGGGAAGTATCATGGCTGACGCCTCAAAATACGAAGATAACGTCAAAAAATACGCCAAGGGTTATAATCAAGCTGCGGCAGAAAAAATTGTGGGCCATCTCGGTATCGCATTGCGCAACCGAGATAGCTCGCTGGTCTCTTGTTCAGACGAAACGGAGCTTCAGCGTGTGCGTGAGAAATGGTGCCGCGGCAAGCTTGGGCTCGCCGACTCGAATGATGATCTCGACGCGGCCATCGCGAAAATCTGTGAGGTTTTGAAGCCCGAAGGCGGGAATAAAGGTCGTGTCACCTTCTACTACTTGCTGGCCGAGCATTTTGGGAAGCTCGACGATCTTGCAAGCTAAGTTGATTTTAAATTGTTGAATTGGGGTCCGGTCGCTTGTTGCGTCCGGGCCTTTTTATTTGAGTGTTTCGTGCGAGGTGAGCCTATGCATCGGATTTTTGCGGCGCTTCCCGTCCCAGATCATATTTCTGACCGGCTTTTGCATCTGCAGGAAGATCTGCCGGGTGCTCGCTGGCGTCAACGTGACCACTTCCATGTTACGCTTCATTTTTATGGTGAAGTTGATGGCGAGATTGCGGGTGAAATCGCTGACCGCTTAGAGGATATCGTCTCTCGCCCACTGGATCTGGTGCTTAAGGGCGTTGGTTGGTTTGGTCGTAAAGCGCCGAGCAACTTGCATGCCGTGATCGCTGACAGTGATGAATTATCCGACCTCGCCAAAAACTGTCGCAAGATTGCGCGACAGTTAAACCTCAACTGCGAGGACAGACCGTTTAGGCCGCACATCACGCTGGCTTACTGCAAAGACACGCCGCTGAGCATGGTGCGCCGATGGAGCGAAACCTACCAGACCTTGCACTCTGAGCCGTTTCTCACGGATCGATTTCATCTCTATGAGAGCTTCACCGGAAAATACCGACAAAGTCGGTATGTTGCCCAAGCAGACTATCCGATGGTCTCGTCTTAGCTCGTCTTGAAGTTTGCAAAAACGTCATCAGCTGAGAGTTCCTCATCGGGTTTAGCCTCTGGCTCAGCAGGGGCCTCAACCGCTTCCGCAGGCGCGAGTCCCGGCCCTTCTTCAGCTGCGACACGCTCTGCATCCATTTTACGACGACGGTCAGAAGCCTTCGAGATAATCTCGTCCAATTCGATTTGCGTGCAGAGGCCGAGCGTCACTGGGTCTACAGGTTTAATGTTCTGACTGTTCCAGTGCGTTTTCTCGCGTACATTTGTGATTGTTGCTTTCGTCGTTCCGATCAGCTTCCCGATCTGTGCGTCGGTCACTTCTGGGTGATTTCGAATGAACCATGCAATCGCATCCGGCTTATCACCGCGGCGCGCAACAGGTGTGTAGCGGGCACCCTTTCTCTTCGGCTGAGGAATGTGAGCGATTTTTGATGGGGCGGTTTTAAGTCGATAGTCTGGATCGTCCTCGCCTTTCTGAATTTCTTCGCGCGTTAGCTCGCCGCCAGAAATTGGATCTACGCCGCGCATGGTTTCAGCCACATCGCCGTCAGCGATGCCTTTGACCTCAAGATGATGCAGACCGCAGAGATCGGCGATTTGGTCGAAGGTTAGTGTTGTATTGTCGATCAACCAGACGGCTGTTGCTTTAGGCATGAGAATATCGGCCATGGTGTTGCCTCCTTGAAGCAGGCTTTGAAAACGCGTCCGCCCGGCGGATCAGGCCGGGCGGTCAGGGTTCAAAGCAATGTAAATCCTAACACATTCTACATAGCGCGCTTAATCGACTTTGCCTAGCGCGTCGAAACGGTGCGGCTGAGTAGGATTTTTCCGATATGACCGCCTTTTGCCAAATGGGCTTGTGCGGCCTCGGCCTCCTCGAAGGCATAGACCGTATCAATGACGGGTTTGATCTCGCCGAGTTCGACAAGCGGCCAGAACCGTTCTTCAACGGCTTTGCGTAGGTCTGACTTCTCTTCAGACGGTCGCGCGCGAAGTGTGGTTCCCGTTAAAATTAGACGCTTCAGCATGATCGGGAGAAGGTTCAGTTCAACGACAGGCCCGCTCATATAAGCAATATTACAAATGCGACCGTTGAGTTTTGCGATCGAAATATTCTTTTGAACATAGTCTCCTCCGACCATGTCTAGGATCACATCCGCTCCACCTTCAGCCTTCGCAACCTCTTCGAAGTCTTGGGTCTTGTAATTAATAGTGACGTCAGCACCGAGCGCCTTTGCAGCTGCACATTTTTCATCAGAGCCGGCCGTGACTATGATTTTTTCCGCCCCGCTGTGGCGAGCCATTTGAATCGCCATTGTGCCGATTCCGCTTGTTCCGCCATGAACAAGCAAGGTCTCGCCTGTCTTGAATTCACAGCGTACGAAGATATTCGCCCAAACTGTCAGCATGACTTCTGGCAGAGCTGCAGCTTCCTCAAAAGACAAATCGTCCGGAATCGACAAAAGGGAGCCTTCATCGACGGCCGCGTATTCGGCGTAACCACCGCCAGCGAGAAGTGCGCAAACGCGGTCTCCCACTTTCCAGTGTTTAACATTTACCCCCACCTGCGCGATGGTCCCGGCGACTTCCAAACCCATAATCTCAGACGCGCCTTTTGGTGGCGGATAACGCCCAGCCCGTTGCACAAGGTCGGCTCGGTTGAGGCCAGCGGCCTGTACATTGATCAAGACATCCTTCGACCCGCATGTAGGTTTCTCGACATCTTCAAGTCTAAGGGGTAGGTCGCCATCAACGACGACGGCTTTCATCATTTGAGCCATAGGTTCTCTTCTTCACTCTTGATCTTTCGACCTAGATTGGGCTTTGTGATGGGGAGTTGTCCACACCCAATCCCATGAGGTCTGACATGTTGAATGAAGAGCCAGCTCCAGCGCCTAAACCGCTCGATTTGGAACGCCTTTCCGTGGATGAGCTAAAGCAACGCATTGAAGATCTTAAGGTTGAGATTGAGGCTTGCGAAGCAGAGCTTTCGAAAAAGTCGGCGCATAAATCTGCAGCTGATGCCCTTTTTGGTGGAGAGAATTAAGACGGCTGAAAGGCTATCGGAGTAGTTTTCTAGGATACTGTAGAGTAACAGACTGGACCATGGCTAAGACAACATCGATCAAATCAGCAAGCGCTTCCGATCTGACTTTTGCGCAAGGCAAAGTCTTCGAGAAAGTCTTCACTGACGGTATGGCATTGGTTGAGGAGACAGCCGCTTACCTTGATGGGCCCGGCCGCAAATTATCTCAGACACTGAAACGCGAAGCGTCGCTGACCTATGCTGCTTGGAGCATGGAATTGACGACGCGGCTGATGCAGGCGGCCAGCTGGCTGGTTATGCAAAAAGCCGTTCAGGACGGTGATATGGATCGCACTGATGCCGTCCAGGATAAATATCGAATAAGTCGCGATGAGCCCGCTCTCGATGCTGAAGCGCAGCGTGGTCTTGGGCTGCCGGATGCGTTTCTGGATCTTGTTGAGCGTTCCGAGAGCCTGTTTGAGCGCATTTGTCGGCTCGATCTGGCCATTTATGGAAACGGCCCTCAAATGGTCCAGAGCCCCGTCAGCTTGCAAATGGAAGAGCTACGCCGTGCTGCGGAAACAGGCGCGTTTGACCCTCTGCGTGTCTGGGGCAATCTGAAGTAGCTTAATCCGACGCGCTTTTGGTGTGTTTCAGCTTCAAAATGATGATGACTGAAAACTGGATGATGGCGAAGATATTCCAAAAAATGATGCTGGGTGCGCTCTCAAGCCATCCATAAGTTGCCCAGAGTATCGCGCCGAGCAGCGCCATTAGGAACATGGTCAAAGAAATATCGTCTGCCCGCCGTGTTCGGATGATTTTAATCGCTTGGGGCAGGGCAGCGCATGTTGCCACCAGACCTGCAATGAGGCCGAGCCATTCTGTCGGGGCCAGCATGTGACCTCCTCTAATTTAATGAAGAAAGGCCACTCAATGTATGAGTGGCCTTTCTCTTTGGCTTAAAATGCTTAGTAGGGCAAATTGTAGGCCTAAACCCCCATTGGAAGCCCCTGTTCTTTCGCCATTTTCTGCATGGCTTTTTGAAGTTTTTCAAAAGCACGAACTTCAATCTGGCGAATACGCTCGCGAGATACGTTGTAGACTTCAGACAGCTGTTCCAGCGTTTGTGGCTCATCTGTCAGGCGGCGTTCCTGAAGAATGTGCTGCTCACGCTCTGACAGGTCTGCCATAGCGGTCTGTAGAAGCTCCATACGGGCATCAAACTCCTGATTGTCCGCAAATTCCTGAGCTTGGTTGGAATCTTCATCTTCCAGCCAGTCCATCCACTCCGCGTCGCCTTCAGCACCCATAGGGGCATTCAGAGACGCATCGCCGCCGCTCATTCGGCCATTCATGGAGATGACGTCTTTTTCAGGCACATTAAGCTTAGTCGCAATCTGCTCGACCTGATCGGGTGTCAGTTGGGCGTTATCAATCGCATCAATCTCACCTTTCATGCGGCGAAGATTGAAGAAGAGCTTTTTCTGCGCCGCGGTCGTGCCGAGTTTCACAAGGCTCCAACTGCGCAGGATATACTCCTGAATGCTCGCGCGGATCCACCACATCGCATAAGTCGCGAGGCGGAAGCCCTTGTCAGGATCAAACTTTTTAACCGACTGCATGAGGCCGACATTGCCTTCTGAGATGACTTCAGCCATTGGCAGGCCATAGCCGCGATAGCCCATCGCAATCTTCGCGACGAGACGTAGGTGCGACGTCACCATTTTCTCAGCAGCTTCTGGGTCTTCGCCTTCTTGCCAACGCTTAGCCAGCATGAATTCCTCATCTTTGGCGAGCATTGGGAATTTTCGAATTTCTGAAAGATAGCGGCTCAAACCCTGCTCTGGGCTAAGGGTGAGCGCTCGGCTTGCGGCTTTATTCGCCATGTCTAATCCTCCTTGTCATGTCCTAGACCCGCAGGATGCGGCATCTGTTCCAAAACTCAGCTTGGGAAGTCTAATAGCCCCGACCATCGGCGGCGTCTCTCCCCTAAGAGCGCATAGTGTCTATCGCGCTTTTGCATAAATAGGCGTTGTGGGCTGATTTTGAAGGGCGAATGGCGATCCCGACGCGATTCGAACGCGTGACCTACAGATTAGGAATCTGTTGCTCTATCCTGCTGAGCTACGGGACCGCTTGAGGGGACTTCTACACCGCTGCCAGATCGGCGCAAACCGTGATCAAGCGCTGAATATCGTCCTCGCGCGATAATCTGTGATCGCCGTCTTTGATCAGACGCAGGATCACATCACCGCCCTCAATTGCCCCAACCAACTTTAAGGCATGCTGCCAAGGCACATCGGCGTCACGCATACCCTGCAAAATCCGGATCGGTATATCTAGAGTGATGGGAGCATCCAGAAGGCTCCATTTCACCCCGTCCTCGATGAGGTCACGGGTGATGATATAAGGCTCGTCATAGTCAGATGGCCGCAGCGTGCGACCCTTTTCCATGATTTCGGCTTGCTGCTCGCCCGAAAACTCAGGCCACATTAGTTTCTGGGTGAAATCCGGCGCTGGCGCGATGAGTGTTATGGCTTGCACCCGATCCCCCAGCGCTAAGGCTGCCAAAAGCGCCATCCACCCGCCCATGCTCGATCCCACCAAGACTAAAGGTCCTGCTGTCAGCTCTTGGATTGCTCCAAGGCTGTCCTCCCGCCACACAGAAATTGTCCCGTCTTCGAACGCGCCATCCGACTGTCCATGCCCGGAATAGTCAAAGGCGAGAAACCCGTACCCAGCGCCTTTCGCCCAAGCCTCTAACCGCGTGACCTTTGACCCAGACATGTCCGACTTAAACCCGCTCAGCCAAACATAAGTCGGCCCTGAGATTGGCGATGAGTAGCGATAGGCGATCTGGCGATTTTGAGGTGTGGTCAGGTATTGCGTCATCACAATCGATTAGCACTCATAGCCAGACTGAACCAAGCATTTGTTTCCGCATCGAAGCCCGTTACAGAAACACTTATGAGCAACAAGTGGCCTGACCTCTCCGGCAAAACCATCCTGCAAGTCATCCCGGACCTTGCCGCTGGCGGCGCTGAGCGCACAACGGTTGAAATGGCGGAAGCCATCGTCAGTGCGGGCGGAAAGGCTCTTGTTGCGAGTGCAGGTGGTCGTCTAGAAGACGCTCTGGACGCTGCAGGCGGTGAGTTGATCCGCATGAACGCCGCCTCGAAAAATCCGCTTACAATCCGTGCCAATGCCAGAAAGCTCGTGCGTCTGGTTAAAGACCGCAGCATTCATCTGATCCACGCCCGCTCCCGTGCGCCGGGTTGGAGTGCCTATAGGGCCGCGCAACAAACAGGCACGCCCTTTGTGACGACGTATCACGGTGCCTATTCAGGAATCTCAGGCCTGAAACGCAAATACAATTCCGTCATGGCCAAAGGCGATCTTGTTATCGCGAATTCTGAATGGACGGCGGCCCACGTTCACGAGGTCCACGGCACGCCAAAAAACCGTCTCGTGACGATCCCTCGCGGCGTTGATTTTGCTGTTTTTGATCCGGGTAAGGTCACCATGCGGCGAAAATCACAGCTAGCGGCCGCTTGGGGAATATCTGAAAACGATACTCGACTTACCCTTGTGCTGCCCGGCCGACTGACAGACTGGAAAGGCCAGAAGGTTGCGATTGAGGCGCTATCTCTCCTTGACCCTGAAGAACGCGCAAAGCTCCATCTGATCCTGCCCGGAGACGATCAGGGACGCGCAAAATATCGCGAAGATCTCGCTAGTGCGAATGAAACGCGCAACCTGACCTCAAACGTGTCGATCACAGGCCATTGCGAGGATATGCCTGCAGCTTACGCCCTCGCCGATATTGTCCTTGCCCCTTCAAAGCGCCCAGAGGCCTTCGGGCGCGTCGCGGCAGAAGCCTCCGCCATGGGTAAGCCTGTCATCGTTGCCGATCACGGGGGACAGCGCGAAACGGTCGTTGAAGGTCAGACCGGTATCCGTGTTGAGCCGGGTTCTGCCAGTGCGCTCGCCGCTGCGATCCGTACGCTCACTCATTTGCCCGAAAGGACACGCGAAGCCATGGGACAAGCGGGTCGCGACTATGTTCTGGCACGGTTCAGCAAAGAGCAGTTGCAAACGGCAACACTCGGTGTCTACACGCGATTGCTTGACTTTGTCTATTGATCATTGTCCTGCCTCTCCCCCTGCCCAACCACCCCAATGGTACCCTGTGCGGGCGGTTGGGCAGGGGGAGAGGGAGGACTTCAAACACAAGACACTGGTTGAATGTTAACGCCACAAATGGCATATTCATCAGGCTAACACTGGCAATATAGGAGATCCGCCATAGCCCGCAGACCATACGGCCGCCCTGAGCGCGCCAAACCCACCGGCCCCCGCACAAACAGAGATATCCGTGCATCCCGCGTCCTTTTAATTGATGAAAAAGGCGAAAAACAGGGCGAAATGCCCATTGAAGCCGCTCTAGACGCCGCCCGCGAAGCCGGTCTCGACCTCGTCGAAGTCTCTCCAAATCAAGATATCCCGGTCTGTAAAATCATCGACTACGGCAAAATGCGTTTTGAGGCGCAGAAGAAAAAAGCTGCCGCCAAGAAAAAGCAAAAGACCCAAGAGCTGAAAGAGATCAAATTCCGCCCAAACATCGATAATCACGATTACGAAGTGAAAGCGAAGAAGATCAAGGAATTCTTCGACAAAGGCGACAAGGTCAAAATTACGCTGCGCTTCCGTGGCCGCGAAATGGCTCACCAGCATCTCGGTATGGAGCTTCTCAACAAGGTCAAATCCGACTTTGAAGAAGACATGAAAATCGAGCTCGAGCCAAAACTCGAAGGTCGTCAAATGACCATGGTCATGTCGCCGGTGAAGTAGCTCTCGCTTTTGCGTTTTAGCTGTTTAATGCAAATCGTAATCGATCTGAAGACTCAGCTTGATTCCCACCCCCTTTTACGCTTTATGCAGCGCTTCCGCAGCGGTCCGGGCCAAAAGGCATGCCTGCCCGCTCTAAATAACTGAAAATCGGGCTTTTACGCCCTTAGGAGATCAAAATGCCGAAGATGAAGACCAAAAAGGCCGCTGCAAAGCGGTTCAAGATTACGGCAACCGGTAAACTCAAGCACGGCGTCGCAGGAAAGCGTCACCGTTTGATCAGCCACAATGGTAAATATATCCGCCAAAACCGCGGCACGGAAGTTGTCGCCAAAGCTGACACCCAGCGTGTCATCAAAAAGTTTCTGCCAAACGGCCTGAAATAGTCCCTGATCTGAACCGTCTTTAAGTAAGGAGCCTTTCAATGGCCCGTTCCCGTAACAAAGTCCCGGCGCACGCGCGTCATAAGAAAATTATCAAAGCCGCTAAAGGCTATCGCGGTCGTCGCAAAAACACTTTCCGCACGGCGCACGACGCTGTCTGGAAAGCCGGCCAGTACGCTTATGTCGGTCGCAAGGTTAAAAAGCGCAGCTTTCGCAGCCTTTGGATCCAGCGCATCAATGCTGCCGTCCGCGAGCATGATGACAGTATGACCTACTCACGTTTTATCGGTGGCCTCACCAAAGCGGGTATCGAGATGGACCGTAAAGTCATGTCTGACCTCGCCATCAAAGAACCTGAAGCTTTTGGAGCACTCGTGGAGAAAGCTAAAGCCGCGATGGCTTAAAAGCGGTTCACACCGCACGCTTTCTCCGCTATCCGAACCGCCTGTGAGCGGGGTCGGACAAGGCCCCGTTCGTCCTTAATGACCGACGGGGCTTTTTATGTCCGATATCACAACCATCGAAACTGAAGCGCTAAATGTGATTGAGAGCGCAAGTGATCTGGCCTCTCTAGACGCTATCCGCGTGGCTGAACTCGGTAAAAAAGGCCGCGTGTCAGGCCTCATGAAAACACTCGGCAAGATGAGCCCTGAAGAGCGCCAGGAGATGGGGCCTAAGCTGAATGCCCTCAAGACACGTGTCGCTGAGGCTGTCGAAGCGCGAAAAGCTGTCCTTGAGGCTGCTGCACTTGAGGCTCAGCTAGCAAGCGAAACGCTTGATATGACCTTGCCAGGCCCTCCGGAACAGGTCGGGGCCCTGCACCCTGTCATGCAGGTGTTCGAAGAGATTTCTGCCATTTTCGGCGATATGGGCTTCTCCGTCGCCGAAGGCCCCGACATTGAGGATGACTGGCATAATTTCACAGCCTTGAACTTCCCCGAAGGCCACCCCGCGCGCGAAACTCACGACACATTCTTCATGGAAGCGCCCGAGGGCGGTGCGCCGAAAGTCCTCCGCACGCACACTTCACCGGTCCAAATCCGCACAATGACAGACAATCAGCCGCCTATCCGCATCATTGCGCCGGGCCGTGTCTATCGCAATGACTGGGACGCGACGCATACGCCGATGTTCCATCAGGTCGAAGGCTTGGTGATCGAAAAGGGGATCCATATGGGCCACCTCAAGGGCTGTTTGATCGACTTTGTAAAAGCGTTCTTCGAGGTCGATGATGTTGAGGCGCGCTTTCGCCCGCACTTCTTCCCGTTCACAGAACCGAGTGCCGAGATGGATGTGAAATACACCAAAGACGGCCAGACGATCAAAATCGGGGCTGGAGACAGCTGGATGGAGATTCTTGGTTCGGGCATGGTACATCCCAACGTGCTGCGAAATTGCGGGATCGACCCTGACGAGTATCAGGGCTTCGCGTTCGGCATGGGTGTCGATCGTCTCGCCATGCTGAAATACGGAATGCCCGATTTGCGTCCCTATTTCGAAGCCGATGCGGCTTGGACGCGTCATTATGGATTTAAACCTTGGCTCACGCCAAGTGTCAGCGGCGGCTTAAGCTAGGATACCGCCATGGGAAACGGGAACAAAGTCGAGTTCTTTGTCGCTATTTGCGCGCTTTTTAGCTCGCTCATAGCGATCTGGGTAGCGTGGGATCAAAGCCGTGTTATGCGTGCTCAACAGGACGGGATGGTTTTCCCGGTCCTGCAGTTTGATGGCTTTGTTTCAACAGAGCAAGATGAAGTCTCTATCGGCTTTCGCCTTGAAAATAGCGGTGTGGGGCCTGCGCTGATCGAATCCGTCCAAGTCGTCGACAATAAAGAGTATGTCTCATCCCTTGATCCGTATCGGGATACCCTTCCGGAGGGATTTACGATTTCCTGGGCTGGGCTGGTTGGACGCGCTGTCGCCCCAGGGAACGGATTCGACGTGTTGAGATTACAGTGGGACAATGATGAAATTACGCGTGAGGAATTGAACGCTGCGGCTTTCGCATGGGGCGATCTGGATTTTGAAATCTGCTATTGCTCAGTGTTCCAGAAGTGCTGGATTGAGACGATGGGCGTGACGCGCGCGCGGTCCGTCAAGACATGCCCGCAAAGTGAAACCGATGTTTTTGAAGAGTTTGGTCTGGCGCGTGTCACGACCCCGGCGCCCGTATCCGAAGAGGTCTCCCAATGAAATTCCCTTTCTCTTGGTTGAAAGATTATCTCGCCACATCTGCCTCATTAGACGAGATTTTGGCCTATATGCTCAAAGCGGGCTTAGAGGTAGAGCATCTCGAAAATCCAGCTGAAGACTTAGCGGCCTTCACAGTTGCAAAAGTAAAGGCCGCTGAGAAACACCCTGATGCCGATAAACTGAAAGTCTGTACGGTCGACACCGTTGATGGCCAAAAGCAGATTGTCTGCGGGGCACCCAATGCTCGTGCTGGCATGACGGCGATCTATGCACCGCTCGGCGCTTATATTCCCGGCCTTGATTTCAATTTGGACAAGAAACCGCGCAAAATTCGCGGTGTCGAAAGCCATGGCATGTTGTGTTCGACGAAAGAACTGAACGCTGGTGAGGATCATGACGGGATCGCCGATCTTGACGGCAAAATTTCGCTTGGGACGCCAGCCGCCGATGCGCTGGGGTTAAATGATCCCGTCATAGACTTTGAAGTTACCCCGAACCGCCCTGATTGGCTTGGTGTCAAAGGGATCGCTCGCGATCTCGCCGCTGCGGGTGCCGGTGCCTTCATAGATCAGCCGATAAAGAAAGTTCAGGGTGACTATGATTGTCCGGTCAAGATTGAGCTTCCTGCCCATGAGGCTTGCCCCACATTTGCGGGCGCGCTGGTTAAAGGCGTTAAGAACGGTCCCTCTCCAGACTGGATGCAGTCGCGCCTGAAAGCGGTCGGCATTACGCCTAAAAATCTTCTGGTTGACGTTACAAACTATATCTCGATTGACCGGGCACGCCCGCTTCACGCCTATGATGCAGACAAGCTTCAGGGCACGGTTGTTGCGCGTCTTGGTGAAGATGGGGAGACGTTGGAAGCGCTCGACGGGAAGACATATACTATCACACCGGAGATGTGCGTCATCGCAGACGATAGTGGCGTCATTGGCCTCGGCGGTGTTATGGGGGGTGAGAGCACAGCTGTCAGTGAAGAGACGACGGATGTCTTCATTGAGAGCGCTTGGTTTGATCCATTGCGCACTGCAAAGACAGGCCGTGTAACAGGCATTATTTCAGATGCGCGTTACCGCTTCGAACGGGGTGTGGATCCTGCCTCATGTGTTGAAGGACTTAATCTCGCGCTTCGTTTGATCATGGAGTATGGTGGAGGCGCGCCATCTAAAGGGCATATCGCCGGCGCTGCACCGATAAGAGATGCTCAAGTTGAGTTCCACAAACACGATGTGGCGCGCCTCACAGGTCTTGAGGTCAGGTCAGCCGCGATGAAAAAGACCTTAAAGGCGCTTGGGTTCACGATTGAGGATACCGGAGATACGTGGTTGCTCGACGTCCCGAGCTGGCGCTTTGACATGGCATACTCCGCCGATATCGTCGAAGAAATTGCGCGCCTTGAAGGGTTTGACAATTTGCCAACACTTTCTTTGCCCGCCCCGACGGATGGCAAACGTGTTGTTACGACTCAAATTCAGGATCGTGTTCGAATTGCAAGACGCACTCTTGCGTCCCGCGGCTTCCTAGAAACGGTCACATGGAGCTTCATGCCGAAAGCTTTCGCTGAGCTCTTCGGCGGCGGTGATGACGCACTCGCTGTTGCGAACCCCGTTGCGAGCGAGCTTAATCAGATGCGTCCAAGCATTCTCGCAAATCTCGCTCTGGCTTCGCAGAAGGGTGCCGACAATGGCGAGCGCGCGCTGTATCTATTTGAAGCTGGCCCAATCTATATGGGCGATGGCCCCAAGGATCAGCGGACGGTCATCTCCGCATTGGTGCGTCCGGCAAAACTACGCCATTGGCAGACGTTCGCGCCGTATGATGGCTATGCGGCGAAAGCGGATCTATTCTCAGTGCTCGAAAGCTTGGGTCAATCACCGGATCGTTTCCAGATTGATAAACCCCGTCAGTCACATTGGCACCCCGGTCAGGCCGCTTGCCTAAAGCTTGGGCCAAAGGTGACTGTTGCCCATTTTGGAGCCCTCTACCCAGGCGCTCTTAAAAAGATGGGGATCGAAGGCCCGCTCTACGCCTTCGAACTCAATCTGAATGCGCTCCCGCAAATGAAAGCGAAAGCTACAAAAACGAAATCTGTCTTGGATAAAGCGGATCTGACGCCCATTCGTCGGGATTTTGCATTTGTTGTCCTCGAAGACGTCAGCGCAGCCGATATTCTGAAAGCGGCGAAAAGTGCGGACAAAACGCTCCTGACCGATGCGTCAGTCTTCGATGTTTATCAAGGCAAAGGGATTGAGCCGGGCTATAAATCTGTTGCATTCGAAGTCACGCTGCAACCTCGTGGTGAGACTTTGAAAGACAAAGATATAGAAGCCATTTCCGATAGGGTTATTGCGGCCGTGACGAAGGCAACGGATGGCGTCTTGCGCGGTTAGCAGAGTTTTTATTCCTCTGTTTTAACGCTCGACGCCATGACGTTACAGAAGACGCTCTACAATCAACTTGCGCCTGAAGCGCGGCAAGGCGGTACGTCGTTTCTGAACCTCTGCGTGATTGGTCTTGTTCTCTTTAGTTTCCTGCTGCTGGCGCTGGAAACCGAGCCGTCGATTATGGCTTCGTCAGGCTGGGCTGCTTCGATAGGCGTGCTGAATATCCTTATTGTTGTTATTTTTGCAATTGAATACGCTATTCGGGTCTGGGTTGCAGGTGTCGACACTGCTTATAAAGGGATACGGGGTCGCGTCAGATATATGCGATCGACCTACGCCATTGCTGATCTGCTCGCCTTTTTGCCAGAACTGATCGTGATGCTCTTTGGGCTTGGCGTTTCCATTACAGCTCTGCGCGTTTTCCGGCTTTTCCGACTCATGAAGATTGCCCGCTTTGTTCCTGCATTCGCAATTTTTGGATCAGCGATCAGACGAAGCAGCAGCCAGCTTCTAACAGCGCTCGCGATTGCTCTAGCCCTTGTCTACATCGCTGCTGTTGCACTTTATTTTATCGAAGGCGTTGGCGGCGAGCAGCAGAAAGATTTCAGCTCTATTCCTCGTGCGATATGGTGGGCTGTGGCGACTTTGACCACTGTTGGATATGGCGATGTCTATCCTGTAACAGCGCTGGGGCGGTTCTTCGCATCCATCATTGCTCTGGCGGGCATCGGCGTCGTTGCGCTACCGGCAGGCGTTTTTGCCAGTGCATTTACCGATGAACTTCGAGACCGCGAAGATCGGCGCGATAGAGAGAGTAATGAGGGCCTCTAATTCTCCAAATAGGGCTCAACCTTACCCTTCAAAGTGAGCGTAAGGGGGTTACCTTTGCGGTCGACAGCCTTCCCGGCCGCGACTTTGATCCACCCTTCAGAGATACAGTACTCAACCACATTGGTCTTTTCCTCTCCGTTGAATTTGATGCCAACGCCGCGATCCAAAAGCGCACCATTGTAGTATGGACTTTGAGGATTCAGGCTGAGCCGATCCGGCATCTCATCACTCATTCTACGCTCCTTTTATCGTGGGCCGCAGCGTTTAAAGCGCCGCGATAATAGCGTTACCCATCTCTTCTGTGGTTAGTGACCCACCCAGATCTCGAGTTCGTGCGCCGTTCTCTAGCGCCTTTTCAACGGCCTTGAAAACTCGGTCAGCTGCCTCTTCTCGGTTGAGGGACCATCGTAGCGCCATTTCCAAGGACAAGATCGCCGCACAGGGGTTCGCTAAGCCTTGGCCCGCAATGTCGGGCGCCGACCCGTGCACGGGTTCGTATAGACCCGGGACGCCCTCAAC
>JBCCDF010000004.1:0-30243 GCA_039030935.1 Pseudomonadota bacterium
CGCTCGTCAATGTCGTAGAGGCCGACAAACCAGCCTTTTCTTGCGAAATGGCGCGCTGTTTCAGCCCCAATGCCTGAGGCTGCGCCTGTGATAAAAATGCTCTTTCGACCGCTGGCTTCTCCCATGGTCTATCCTCCCGTCTTATGTTTTTGACAGGTCAAAGGATATCAAGACCAACGTCAAGGTTTATCGCCGAATGGGTCAGCGCGCCGACGGAAATGTAATCGACGCCGGTTTCGGCTTTTGCAGCAACTGTATCGAGCGTTATGCCACCGCTGGCTTCAGTCACGCATTGGCCGTTAACAATGTCGATAGCTTCGCGGAGCGTTTCCGGCTCCATATTGTCTAGCAGGATGGCGTGGGGTTTGTGCGGCAGGGCTTCTTTTAGTTGAGCAAGTGTGTCCACTTCGATCTCAATCATTCGCAAATGTCCTGCATAAGCATGAGCGCGCTGAAGGGCGTCGGCGATGGAGCCGCAGGCGGCGATGTGGTTGTCCTTGATCAGGATGGCATCATCGAGACCGTATCGATGCGATGTTCCACCGCCACAGCGAACGGCTCGCTTTTCAACAGCGCGATGGCCCGGCGTGGTCTTACGAGTGCAGACGATCTTCGCGTTTGTATGCGTGATTTTTTCAATAAATTCAGACGTTAAGGTCGCTATTCCCGAGAGACGACCTATAAAGTTGAGCATCGTCCGCTCAGCCATCAGAATGGAGCGAGCATCGCCTTCCATAACGGCTATTGTTGCACCAGGGGTCAGTGCGTCTCCGTCGTTGAGCTTTAGGGTCAGTTTAGTTTTTGCGTCAACAAGATGAAGGGCATGCGCGGCGGTGTCCATCCCCGCAAGGGTACCTGATTTTCGCGCTCGGACATGCGCCGTGAGCTGAGTTCCTATGGGGACAGTGGCATCCGTGGTCAGGTCTCCAGCACGGCCTAGGTCTTCGCTAAGCGCTAAGCGAACAATCGGATCAAGGATGATCGTGGGGAGAGGCGGCGGGGTGATATGGGTCATTCGGCGATTGTCAGAGACCTTTCAGCGCCCACTGTTTTGGCCGTCGAGAAAGTTTGTTTTGCGACTGACGAGCTTCGCGGAAAGTCAGACCGGAAATGGCCGCCACGGCTTTCTTGTCGATTAAGGGCCGCACTTGCAATCAGATGAGCTGCGCTCAGAGCGCGAGCGGAGCCGAATTGGTCTTTGAGCTTTGCTATGGTTTGCAGCACTGTCATGAGGCCAGTCTCGCTTCGGACGACGCCGCAATGATCAGCCATGCTTTTGCGTAAGGTCTGGAGCGCCGGATCGGGTAGATCAGCAGAGACCCTGGCATAGCTCGGCCCGGCCGCTTTAAACTTTGCCTCGCGCAGTCGGTCAGCGATCCTCGCGGCGAAGACCACAGCTTCTAAAAGTGAGTTTGAAGCCAGACGGTTTGCGCCATGCGCGCCTGTGCTGGCGCACTCTCCACAAACGCTAAGCCCGCTCAGGCTGGAGCGGCCCCACATATCGCAGACAATGCCGCCCATATGATAGTGCATGGCTGGCGCGACAGGAATTGGTGCGACGCGAGGGTCGATACCTGCGGCTTGGCAGGCCGCGAAAACGGTCGGGAAATGATGTTCGATCTCAGGGCCAATCGCATCGCGTGTATCGAGATAAGTTTTGCGGCCACTTGCAATCTCCGTGTGGATCGCACGCGCAACCTCATCACGCGGCGCGAGTTCAGCTTGTTCGTGATAGCGAGCCATGAATGGAGTGCCGTCTTCGCCGATCAGGATCGCGCCTTCTCCCCGAAGTGCTTCAGTCGCCAGAGGGGCGGGGTCAAGGCCGACATCCATTGCGGTGGGATGAAACTGAACGAATTCAGGATCAGCGATCACAGCACCCGCATTGAAGGCCATGGCAAGGGCGTCGCCGCGAGCTTGTGCTGGATTTGTAGTGACACGAAATAAGCCCCCTGATCCGCCTGTACAGAGGACGGTTTCCGGCGCGACGATAGGATTTTGACACCTATCGGGACCGCTCATGACAATCCCAGCAATCCGCCCATTATCATCTTGCAGCAGCCCAACGGCCTTGGCTTGTTCGATGATGGTGATGTGGTCACTGGCATGCACCGCGTCGATCAGTGCCGCCATAATCGCCTTGCCTGCAAGATCGCCTGCGACGCGTGCGACCCGTGGATGGGAATGCGCTGCTTCAAGACTTAGGGCTAGATCACCATTCGGCGTTCTATCAAATGGCACTCCAAGTTCGATGAGGTCACGCACCCGGGCGGGACCGTCTCTCGCGATAAGGTTGGCGATCACCGGATCGACAAGACCCGCACCTGCAGCGATGGTATCGGTGGCATGGTTCTCAGCGCTGTCATCTGGATGCAGGGCCGCTGCCAGACCGCCTTGGGCCCAGGCGGATGATGCCGCTTGTCCAAGTGGGGCAGGGGATATGATCGTGCACGCGCGTGGTGCGAGACGCAGGGCGAGAAACAGACCCGCGAGGCCTGCACCGACGATCAAGACACGGTCGGATGTATCGCCTGCTGGGGCGCGAAACGTGTTTACATTTTCCATGATTAGGAAATGCCGCCTTCGTCGCGGGTCCAGACCGCAGGAGCGGTCGATGCGCTAACAAGAGCGCCGTGCATACGCTGCGACGAGGCGATCGTTAGAGTGAAATTATCCGGGTAATAAAATTCGCTCTCGAAACCGTTTAGAAACTCAGCAATTTGACACCGCACAGAGAGTTGGTTCCCGAGCCGGGTCGCTTTGCAATCCTGTCGGACCAGATAATCCTCTGGCAATTCCGGACAGCTTTGGCGCGCGGTAATTTCGGCCGTATAGCGATTTGGCGCTGTCTGTTCGAGAAATGCCTGTCCGCTAAACTCGCAGGTTGGGCTTATGTCTGCCGTAAACACCCACTTTCCTGCAGGGTTCGCCGCTTCGTCGGCTTGCGCCGCGAGGGGTGCAAAGACGATCATGAAAGAGAGTGCAGCAACCCTCTTCACGACATGCCCTCTTCAGCGCGACGGAATTCGACCGGAGCGGTCGCGGCTGAAATGAGTGCGCCCCACATCCTGCTATGATCCTGTACTGTGAGTGAAAAATTATCAGGAATGTAGATCAGGTTCTCAGTCTTTTTTTCGAGAATTTGTGCGATGGATGAGCGGATCGACACTTGATCATCGAAACGACGCGCATCGCAGCTCTGTAAGACAATTGATCGGCCCCACATGCTGCAGACCTCCACCGCGGTCAGTTCACAATTGTAGCGACCTTTCTCGGGGTGGTCGGTGAGATGCATGGTTCCTGACATGACACATTGGCCTTCACGATAGGGCTTGGTCTGAAATGTCCAAGTCCCAAGAACATCCATCGGATCGCGTTTTTGGCTTGCAGTGGCAGGCAAGACCAAGGTCATAACTAAAGCGACTGCGCCTAGTGCTTTCACCACCATGTCTACCTCCAATGCTCTTATTTTCTTCACCTTATGGAGAGATTAGGCGACTGCAAGGTGTTTTTCTGGGCGTTTTTGGGGCGTGAAGACCTCAATCTCCATTGGGGCGAGGCCGGTTTCGAAGGCGAGCGGGGTTGCCATTTTCGGCAGGGCTAGCATTGCGTCGATGGCTGCTTTCGCGCGGAGGCGCACGTTTTCGTCCATCGTCACCTCGTGCTCCATATTGATCAGGCAGTCATAGATGTTCTCAAGCGTGATCCGCTTCATATGCGGGCAAAGATTGCACGGTCTGATGAAATTTACGCCTGGGTTTTCGGCAGCGACATTGTCTGACATTGAGCACTCTGTCATTAACACGACTTTCGCCGGGCTGTTATCGCTGACATAGTTTGCAAGCGCGGCCGTTGAGCCTGCAAAGTCTGCGGCTTCGAGGACGTCAGGCGGACATTCCGGGTGAGCGAGGATCACCACGCCTGGATGAGCTTCGCGAAGGGCATCGACATCATCGGCGCTGAAGAGCTCATGCACCTCGCAGGCGCCTGGCCATGTGATGATACGGATATCGGTCTGAGCCGCGACATTCTTGGCCAAGTACTGATCTGGCACGAGAATAACCGTGTCTGTGTTCCACTCTGCTGCGACGGCTTCAACGACCTGCGCCGCGTTGGAGCTTGTGCACGTGATGTGGCACTCGGCTTTTACGTCGGCTGTTGTATTAACATAGGTGACGACGGGATAGTCGGGATAGTGCTGTTTAATGAGGCGGACATCTGCGCCTGTGATGGAGCTGGCAAGCGAGCAACCTGCTTCAAGACTTGAGATCAAAACAGTCTTGCTGGGCGCAAGGATTTTTGACGTCTCTGCCATGAAGTGCACGCCCGCCTGAACGATGATGTCTGCATCGACATTCGCGGCTTCGCGCGCGAGCTGCAGGCTGTCGCCGCGAAAGTCGCCAACGAGGCGGAAAATGTCCGGTGTCATATAGTTATGCGCGAGAATAACGGCGTTTTTTTCCGCTTTCAGATCATTAATAGCGGCTACAAGCGGCGCAATTGCGGGCCACTCCATAGGGGTAATAAAATCGCTTGCGAGCGGGTAGAGTTCATCAGTTTTGGCCTCCACCTCATCAGTATAGTGGAGACCACGGCTGGCAGCAGCGCTTGCCGCGCGAAGAGGCACGGGCGTCGGGCACTCTGAGTTGGCATTGATTAGCTGAGCCATGCGTATCTCCTTTTGCTCAATATGAGCATAATGTAGATGTGTAAGAGGTACTTTCAAGATATCTGAAGCGAAACCGCTACACTTTTGCTAAAATTGAGCATAACTTATACCCGAAGTGACACTGCTTGCCAAGTTCACTCCTTCACCAGCTCTTTTAGCGCATAACGTTCTCTTAAGACCTTATTAACGAAAAAAATCTTGCAAGAGAACAAAAACAGAATATAAAACTGGAACACACGGAGAACAGATATGAGAGAGATTAATTTCCACGGCCAGTCAGGCAAAGCCTATTCCTTCATTCGCATGGCACCAAATGCGCCTTGGGCGAGAATGCGTGGTGTCGCGCTCTTCGCCGCTAAAGGCGCTTTCAACTTGCGCACAATTCGGTTGTGCAAGCTTCGCGGTCGGGCCCATGATGTACAGCCGATATGGGCTTTTGCTGACGCAGAACGTTACGGTGCACGCGCGGTCTTTGTTCTTCCTGAAGACGATGCGGATCGCATTGATGCCGTTATGGCAGATTTAGGCGCCGGCCTTGATCCGGTTTGCCCTGATGGGGCGCAAAGTTTCGCCTTGGCAGCTTAGTCTATCGATTATTCATAAGGGTTTCGTACCAATTTTCGATATCAGATTCCACGATATCAAGGGGACGTGGTCCATCGGAGAGCAGAACGTCCAAAAAGGAGGATAGGTCGAAACGATATCCTAAAACCTGCCGCGTACGCGTCTCGAGAGATTGAAAGCGCTTTAGGTGCACGTAAACACCTACGGCTTGTCCGGGATTTGCTGAAAGGCGTAGAGTTATCTGCTCGGCCGTGTCTTTCGACACGCCTGTTTGTTCGACCAAAAAAGCCTTGGCGTTTTCGAGTGTCCACCGTTTTGCATGGAGGCCTAGATCTGTCGCTGCAATCGCTGCTTGAAAGCGTGTTATGGCTTCAATGCTCTGAGCATCTGGACTGCTGACGCTATAAAAATATGTCGACCATGCGTTTTCAAACGGTGAGTCATGCAGATAGGCGCGGATCAGAGACCGTCTCGAGGCGGTTTGAACAGCGTCATTGTAGAGTCGCGTCGCCGCCATATATTGAGACGATGTGAGGGCTTTTGATACGTCTGTCGGCAATTGCTCAAGGATTTCGCTATCGTATTCGATCGTCGCTGGACGCTTATCGTCATGACGGGCTGTCAGAAAATTAAGACCGGTCATCGGCATCACAATTAGGTCTTTATTTTCGCGAATTTGTAGACTGCCCGCTGCACCAGCAAGACGGGCTTCAAGATATGATACTGGATCCGCCTGATTGCTGAGGTCATCGGGATTTTGGAGTAAGCGATCTGGATCGTTATCCTGCGCAGTCTGACTATTTGTCTGCGTAATCTGACGCTCAATAGCGGCTTCTGACTCTAAGCTTGGCCAAAGTGTTCCGACGCTAGACGTCGAACCGGCCCAAACCTGCAAAAGATCGTTATAGAGGGTCACCCCACCGGGTTGCGTCCAAACCCCAAGAGGAATAGGGGCCTGATCTTCCAAATCACTCAGACTTTGGGCGAGTTCAACATACGCGGGTAAGAGATCTTCTTGGTAAATCTGCAGCGCGGCTTGAATGCGACTGGCATGCGTACTTGATCCGTCATCGGGGAGACCTAACGAAAATGTCTCGAGTGTCGACTGAATGATAAGAAATGCATCTTCAGCGATAAGCCGCTCTATTCGCAGGCGCGTTTCTCGTAAGATTTCAGCCGGAGGGAGGTGGCCGGTCGCAGCATCTGCAATCAGACGACGACGTGTATCCTGAAGCCCATCGGCTAAATCAGCCATGCGTGCAACATAAGCCTCAGCGTCGTCAGCCGTTTCAATCACATGATCGCGAATTAGCGCCTGTGGGCCTTCGATCCAAAGGCCTGCGAATGGATCAATGGTGTAAATGCGCGTTTGCGATAGGCTGATATGACCCTTTCCGGAGGCTTGTAGAACAATCAGATCGCGCAGAGCGAGACGTGCGAGAACGAGATCGCGCGTGAGCGGCTGATCCATGGGTAAATCAGCCGCTTGGCTAAGACGCGTTGCGAGATCAAGGCGCAGGAGGCGCTGGCGCTCAAAAGAGGCTTGAGAAACATCGCTCAACTGCGATTTGGCCGCTGGGGCTAGACTGCTGTCGAGGCCCAAACGGCTTGTCACTTCGGGTGTCAGGGCCGCCTCTGTCAGAACGGCATCATTAAGGAGTGCTTCTACCTCTGCGAGCGCTTTCGCGTCGATGCGAACGGGCCCTTGAGTATCTGTGCAAGCCATGACGAGAGCAATGATACTACAAACGATTGCGGTTCGTTTATGAAAGTCCCGAAACACCTGCATTTGAACGCCTCTTAGTGGTTGTCGCTCTATACCTAATCCGTTACACCCCGCCCATTAAATCTTTGGAGTTCTCGGTGGAAAATACACAAGTCAATCAGCAGCCGACCTTGTCTGGCAATGTTATGTTTTACAAAAATCCGCAACCCTTGTCGCCAGAGCAACATGGCGGTTTAGGCGTAAAACAGATTGATCAGCCTTTCGGCTTTTTACGTGAAGCGCATGCTGTTCCGGTCACGATTACAGAATTCGGTATGGGCGGCACGGCCTATCCAATCGTATTTGTCGGTGATGATTATTCACCAATTGCTGTAATGGGCGTCCGACAGAATGAAAATCTCTTTGTTACCGAAGCCGGTAGAACGGAGGAAGACTTCTATCTCCCAGCCTTCGTTCGTCGCTATCCCTTCGTATTTGCAAATGATCAAGATGGTGATCGCTTGCTGCTTTGCGTCGACCGCGATGCGCCAATGGTATCCAACCAACCCGACGTCCCATTTTTCAACAATGGCGAAGCAACCGACTTTACGACGAATGCTATTGAGTTTTGCAAAGAATATGAGCGTCAACGTCGCGCGACATCTGAGTTTGTAAAAGTCATTCGTGACCTCGACTTGTTTGAAGCAAAAACCGTAACGTTCCAACCGCGCGGTCAAGATGGCCAACCGAATGGTGAGCAGCAAAAAATCGCTGATTATTACGCTGTCGACGAAAACAAGTTGAACGCACTGCCGATGGAAAAATTCAATGAGTTGCGTGAGAATGGCGCTCTTGGTGCAATCTATGCCCACTTGATTTCGTTGTTGAACTGGCAGCGTGTGATCAACCGTGCGGTGACGAAGTCGCAGGAAGAAGAAGCGAATTCACAAGTTCAGGTCTAAGCTTAGACCCTATCAAAAGCGAAAAGCGGCCTCAGGGCCGCTTTTTTATTATCTGTTTCGATCACAAGCGCGTTAGGCGGGTTCTTTGTTTACAATGAGATGCCTATAGAGTGAGCAAATTGGAGTTTGCTGCCCATGCTCATCCTGCACCGTTTTTTCTTTCTCGTTTTCGTCGCTTTTGCGCTCTCTGTCTCTGCGCTGGCGCAAAAAGTTGATGGTGGGCATGCCAAGGTCGAATTGATCAGTGAACGGGCTGTCGCAGTGCCTGGCGAGACATTCTATCTCGGTCTGTCTTTCGAGATGCAGGACAAATGGCACATTTACTGGAAGAATCCGGGCGATGCGGGCCTTCCCCCTGAAATTCGCTGGCCAGAGGGGGCTGCGCCTGCTGCGCTCAGCGGTATCGGCGAGTTTGCATGGCCGACCCCTGACCTTCTGGAGGTCGAGCCCGGCCTGATCATGGATTATGGCTACTCCAACACAGTTGTCTTAGCCTTTCCGGTGACGGTCGTTGAAACCGCTGATAGGGCCATCGAGATTGATATGCGGGTCGATTATTTGATCTGCTATGATGTCTGCATTCCTGAGAGTGTTGATTTGCGAATGCTGCAGTCAGTTGGAAGCGCGCAAATCGCTGATGACTATGGTCGCAACATGATCCAGCAAGGTTTGATGGCGGTTCCGCCGCCCTTCGAAGGTGATGCGGCGCTGACGAAAGATGGCGATGTCTGGGTTTTATCCGCTGCTGGCGATCAATTGGCCGGGCTTCGCGGTGACACAAGATTTTTTCCGAACGGTCATGAGATTGTCCATGCAGCAGGCCAACCCCTCGATTATGGCCCGAATGGATTACAGCTTCGTCTCACGCCCGCAAAGTCTGACGCCGATGTGCCAGAGGGTTTGGGGGGCGTGATCAAAATTGGTGACGTGGCGGTTGATGTGACCGCTTCAGCCGACGATATAATTGCTGGGACATCGGGTCTCGGTGCTGCTAGTGCTCAAGGCGTGCAGACGGGCGCGGTCAACCTCCCGCTGATGTTAGTCCTGGCATTTGTGGGTGGTCTTGTTCTGAACTTGATGCCGTGTGTTCTGCCTGTTTTATCGATCAAAGCCATGGGCATGGTTTCAGCAGCAACGAGTGACCATGCCGGTGAGGCGCGCGCGCACGGCCTTTGGTATACGGCAGGTGTGCTTGTTAGTTTTGCGGCTTTGGCGGCTGCTGTGCTTGGCGTGCGGGCAGCGACCGGGATCGCCACATGGGGCTTTTGGTTACAGGATCCGGTAATTGTTTCCGCGCTGATCTTGATCATTGTGATGATTGGCTATTGGCTCCTTGGGCTGTTTGAGCTTGGGAGTTCTGTTCAGAATGTGGGGTCTGGTTTGGCCTCCAAGCAAGGGGCGAGCGGCGCTTTCTTTACAGGCGTTTTAGCGGCCGTCGTCGGAGCGCCCTGTGTCGGCCCATTCTTAGGTGCAGCTCTAGGGGCTGTTTTCGGGCAGCCTGCTCTTCAGGTTGTGGCGGTTCTTATGATGATGGGACTGGGTCTCGCTTTGCCATTCCTGTTGCTAAGCTTTGCGCCGAATTTGCAGAAGCTCTTGCCGAAACCCGGCGCTTGGATGGAAACTCTTAAACAGCTCTTTGCATTTCCGATGTTCCTGACAGCTGCATGGCTGCTTTCAACTCTAGGGGCTCTATCAGGCTTTAGAAGCGCAGCGATTTTGGTCGCTGGTGTTGCCTTAATCGGATTTGGTCTGTGGGCGTGGCGCGCAGCGGGGCAGGGGGCAAAGGCGATTCTGTTATCGCTTCTCGGCCTGCTCATCATCTTACCCGCCTTTATGTTGATCAGTGCTGTGAGTGCGGTGGATTATCTACAGGGTGTCGTCTTTTTAGCCGTCACAATTGGGGCATTTATCGTCGTCGTGAGACTGCCCACAGGTGTTGCTGGAGGCATTGCCAGAGCGGTTGCAGCGCTCGCCGTTTTATTTGGCCTCGGCTGGCCAATCATGGGAGCGATCGGGGCGGATATGAGCCCGACTGATGCAGACAAGACCTACAGCGCTTCATATGAAACCGAAACATGGTCGCCTGAGCGAACCATGGAGCTGGTTTCTGAAGGTCGACCCGTCTTCATTGATTTCACAGCGGAATGGTGCGCGATTTGTCAGGTCAATAAATTACAGGTTTTGCAAACCGCACCAGTCGCTCAAGCTTTCGAAGCCGCCAACGTGGCCTTCTTGGTTGCCGACTATACGCGTCCTAACCCTGTGATTGCTCAAGAGCTGCAAAAGCATGGGCGCGCAGGCGTCCCTCTTTATCTTTACTACGCACCCGGCGAGTTAGAGCCCCAGGTGCTACCTGAGACACTTTCGACATCTTTGGTTACAGACCTTGTCGATGAGAGTTAATCGCATACTTAAATGAGGAGAAATGCGGAGATGACTATGGTTGAAGTAACACGCCGGAACATTGGACTTGGGACCGGCATGGCAACAGCGGTTGCCTTGACAGCTGCGGCCCTGATTTCTTTTTCGACTGCGGAAGCGCAGAGCGCAATTGAGCCCGGTACGGATGCGCCTGTTTTTCTGGATGCGCTAACAGCTCAGGGTGACACAATTGATCTGTCTGACTTCGAAGGAAAGACAGTCGTCTTGGAGTGGACCAATCATGATTGTCCATTTGTAAAAAAGCATTATGCGACGCCACCAGAGAACATGCAGGGCTTGCAAGGTGAAGCGGCTGAAGCAGATGTGGTTTGGGTTCAGGTGATTTCGTCTGCGCCAGGTAAGCAAGGCCATGTCAGCGCGGAGAAAGCGCTCGAGCTGAATGAAACACGCGGTGCAACGCCGAGTTACACCATCCTTGATGAAACGGGCGCGATTGGGCGGTCTTACGGGGCCAAGACGACCCCCCATATGTACGTTATCGATGCCGAGGGTACACTGAAATATAACGGCGCGATCGACTCAGTAAGATCTGCAAGCCCTAACGATATTGCCGATGCAGACCCTTACTTCCTGACCGCCGTCAACCAAGTTGTTGAAGGTCAGCCTGTCACGGTCGCCAGCACGACGCCCTATGGCTGCTCGGTCAAGTACTAAGACTTTACGTAAGCCTCATTTTCGAGGGTCCAGATTGGTGTGCGGATGATCATCCAGATGATCAGGAGGGTCATCCCCGCCGCTGGAACGATGGCAATCTTATAGGGGCCGAAGGCATCCACTAAGAAGCCCATGATAAAGGCTCCAAACGGAGCGCCAGCCATGAAGCCCAATTGATAGATTGATAGCACGCGTGCGAGCTGATCTTTCGGAGCGGCGTCCTGTACAATTGAGCGGCTCATAGCGATTGAGACGCCGCCGGATAAGCCCCAAACGAAGACAATAATCAAAAAGCCCTCATGAGGGATACGGGTCATCATTGGCAGGATCGCGAGCGAGCCGAGTAGCTGCGCTGTCAATAATAGGCGCCCCTGGCGCTTGATGTTGCGAAATAGTGAGAGCGCAACCGAAGATACAAAAGCACCCAGCCAGAAGGTCACGAACATATCTCGAATCCCATCGCTCTCAAGGCCATAAACATCGCGATTGATGATCGGTAAAACGACCAGAAAAGCGCCAATGACGAAGATGCCGACGCCAAACATCAAGACCGTCATAGCCCAGAGTTTGGGATCACCGCTAACGACTTTAAAACCGTCACCGATATCGCCAAAAGCAGCTGTCAGGCCCGAACGTCCGGTCTTCACCTTGCGACCGCGCGCGAGCATAATTGCGAAAGCAGCCCCCAAGACCAGCACGCTGCCCTGAACACTGAGAAGCTGCCAACTGGCAATCGGACCAATACCAAAGCCTCCAAGCCAATCTGGCATCATCGTGATCTTGTCAGCATAGCCACCCAGGATCAGTCCAGTGATCTGTGCTGCGAACTGTGCCAAAGTGGCAAAAGCGACGCCTTGTTGGAGGGTCACACGAGACCCGACCCGTCCGCGGCGCTCGACCACTTCATTCAGGATGGAGTCTCGTGCAGGCATCATGAAAGCGCCGACGGTTCCGATGGCCAGACCGTAAGCGATCATAATCGGATAGGAGAGATTGCCTGTGGCCAATGCAAAAGCGAGCCCGAAGGCCGGGACGGCGGCCAGTGTATGAAGGATGATCATAAGCGACTTGCCGCTTGCACGCTCGGCTACAACGCCACCAATGAGGAGAAACACGACGGATGGAGCCGACAAAGCAAGGTTGGCAAGGCCAAGCTCTGCGCCGCCAAGTCCTAGCTTATTTGTGATCAAGTAAGGGAACAGCACCATCTGAAGGCCGAAGGCTATGAACCACGTTGCTTGCACCGATAAATAGGCTGGTAGCTCAATACTAATACCGCGCCGAGTCTTCCTGGCGAGGAGTGACTGGGCTGTCTCCAGCAGCGTCGCGCCGGCATTCATCGCCGATCCCATGCCACTTATCGGGACGCGGGACTCTTCGAGCATATCAACATCGTCCATCGCGGGCGCGCCGTCAGTCTTCGATACGTCTTCAGATATGCTCATGCGTTTCCGACCATTTTCCCTACCTTATGGACAAGAAGGGTGAGCGAAAAGCAAAAAAGCCTGTTCAACTCTTCTGCTTGGTTGGACTGATCAGACAGGCATGTTAGCTGGAGCGCGATTGAGAGGGTGAAACGTGCGTCTATTGCGGCATCTTGCAAGTTGGGGTTTGGCCTTGTTTCTGATCGCTATGTTTCTGCAGGCAACACTGCATCCTTTGCCCAATCCGCCGGAGGGGCAGGTCAAACTGTTTGATCCGGCTGGTGAGAATATTGTCTTTGTGACTATGGCTCAGAATACAGGGATTGCTTTGTTAGAACCCACGGGCCGTTTCGTCGTTGCGATTGCGGAACTTCTGGCAGCCTTTCTTTTGCTTGTGCCGTATTCGAGACGCTTCGGCGCGGTCTTGTCTTTTTTGCTTTTGGCTGGCGCCGTTGCCGCGCACCTGTCGCCAGATATTCTAGGGCGCGAAGTTCCGATCTCTTTGCAACCAAATGAGGTGGCCACGGATGGAGGGCAGCTATTTGCATTGGCAATTGCAATGCTGACAGCCAGTGTCCTCATCCTCATGATCCATCCATCTAAGGCTGAAACTTACGACTAATTGTTAAGGCTTTTGTGATCTTCTGTAGCGTGATGTATGTCACGGATACCCGAAACGATGGTTGAGCCTATACCCCTTCTCACAGAGAAAAACGGTGGTCGCGCGCGTCAGGCATTGATGCGCCGTCTCATC
Organism: Pseudomonadota bacterium; assembly: GCA_039030935.1. Lineage (GTDB taxonomy): Bacteria > Pseudomonadota > Alphaproteobacteria > Caulobacterales > Hyphomonadaceae > Henriciella. The sequence continues at coordinate 13,175 of JBCCDF010000004.1, forward strand.
GATTATGTCTCAATTCCAGGCTCAAACGTTCCTCATCAAGATCGCGCTATGGCGGGTGATATTCTGTTGGAAATTCTCTTTCATGCGACTGATGAGGATCGGGCGCTTTGCTCGCGCCGACTCGCCGTTATGAAAGACGCACCGCGTCGTCTCTTGCGCTATCTCGCTCAATGTAGCTTTGAAGTGGCGCAGCCTATACTCGAACAGAATGAGGCATTTGATGCCTCTGACTTGTGCCAGATTGTGGAGCGCGTCACGACCCAGCATCGGCTCGCGATGGCGGGCCGCAAAATTATCCAGCCCGCGCTATCTGACAAACTGGCGGAGTTCGGTGAGCCATCGGTGCTTGAAGCGCTCGTGACAAACCGAGGGAGCCAGCTTTCAGAGCATGCCCTTGATGTTCTTGTCACGCGTTCGCGTAAACATGAGCGGCTTTGTAACTTGCTGATAAAACGAACGGATCTCAGACCGTCGCAGGCCATGATCCTTTTCTGGTGGGCAGACGGCGATACGCGCCGAGATATTCTGCGCCGATTTGCAGCTGACCGGCTGGAGATGATTGAGATGTGCGGCGATGTTTTCGCAATGGCCGCTGAGGAAAAATGGGCTGATCCGGTTGCACGTAAAGCGCTTCAGTTGATTGAGCGACGACAACGAAATCGCGCTGCGATTGAGAAAAGCCCATATGATAGTCTGGAACACGCTGTGAGCACGGCCGCGGCAGTGGGCATGGACCCGGCATTAGCTCAAGAGATTGGTTATCTTGCGGGTGTGAAACCCGTCACCATTGCCAAGATTATGAGCGATCATGGCGGAGAGGGGCTTGCCGTTCTCTGTAAAGCGACAGGTCTGAAGAAGCGGCCTCTTGCTCAGCTATGGAAAGCGTTGAAGCGCCCCCTTAAGATAGAAAACGGGGAGCTTCATCCACTCTTCGCCTATACATTGGAAACTTATGATCTGTTGACGGTCGCGAAGGCTCAAACCTCCCTTCGCTATTGGAACTGGTCGCTGTCATCCTCCTTCTCACCGAGCGCGACCAAACGGGCCCTGATGGATGAAGAAGCAAATGATGAGAGTGACTTCTCAGCCTCCAGACGAACTGCGAAACTGGTCTTTGAAAGCTGATTCATAGAGTTCTGCGCGAGCCGTTTTCGTCAGTCTTATACTCGAAAATTCTGGTCAAAGCCGACGCGGTATACTAGTTCGGTAAGAGAACGAGTTTGGACGGAGGTTTCCGGTACACGTGGGCTACTTTGTTGGGCTATTGATCGTTATTACGGCATTGTGGCTCGGACTATCTGGCCTGTATAAGACGCTGATCCTTTCTCTCATGGTCGTCTCAATCATTCTTACGATGATCTTGGCCGTAAGGCTAAAGGTGATTGATCGCGAAGGCGTTCCTTACGGACGTTTACCGCATTTTCTCGTCTATTGGGTCTGGCTGGTCGTCGAGATTTTCAAGGCGAACTGGCAGGTCATCAAAGCGATTCTGAGCGCAGACGCGACGATCAATCCAGCACTGGTAAAGGTTAAAACCCAATGTGAGAGCGATCTTGCGAAGACCGTGTTTGCGAATTCAATTACACTGACTCCCGGAACAGTGACGGTTGCGGTCGAGTCCGGCAGCATGCTGGTTCATGCTTTGAATGAAGAGAGTGCAGGCCCGGGTGCGTTTGACGAGATGGATCGGCGTTCGAAATTGGCGACCGATGGGAAAGAGAAAGCATCATGATCGGCGCTGCTTCCCTTTCCTTGGTTGTGGCTGTGCTGCTTTTGCTGGTTCGAGCTCTGCGGGGACCAACGCTTTATGACCGCGTTGCAGCCGTGAATGCGCTTGGCACGAAAATCGTACTCCTCATTGGCGCGATTGGTTTCCTGCTTGGTCGGCCGGAATGGCTCGATATTGCTTTGCTGTATGCTTTGATCAATTTCGTCACAACGATCGCGATTTTGAAATTCTTCAGATATCGATCCTTCCAGGTCCCGATGGTTCGCCGCGAGGACGGATCATGAGCGATGTGATTACCTTTTTGCTGCTCGTTAAGCCTTGGATTGGGTCTGCTCTGCTGCTGATCGGGGCCATCCTTGGCGTAATCGGTGCGGTCGGAATGCTGCGCTTTCCAGATGTCTACACTCGCGTCCATGCCGCCAGCGTTATTGACACAGGCGCTATGACGGTCGCGATTGTTGGCATGATCATCCTCGCGCCAACATGGATTATCGCCTTCAAGCTGGTCGCGATCTGGTTGTTCCTCTTCATCACAGGTCCAACCTCCAGCCATGCGCTTGTCAACGCCGCCTATAAGGCGGGTCTCCAGCCTTTGATTGGCGCAGAAGCGAGAGACCCAAAACAGGCAGAAAGGGCGTCGCAATGATGGAACAACTTGCCGCGATTGATCTGTCTGTTGCGCTTTTAAACATCACGCTGCTGTTAACTCTCTTCATTATCGCGATCGCGATTGCGCGCTTGCGCAGCCTGTTTGCAATTGTCTTACTCGCAGGAATTTACTCTCTGGTCTCTGCGGTTTGGTTCATTGCCTTGGATGCGGTGGATGTCGCTTTCACCGAAGCCGCTGTCGGTGCTGGCATTTCTACGGTTTTGTTCCTTGGCGCGATGGTCCTAACAGCGCGAACGGCACGACCCGCACCGAATATGGCACGTCACATTATCTCCGCACTCGTCGTGATCGCTGTCGGTGCAGTTCTGGTTTATGCTTCAATCGATTTACCGGGCTTTGGCGATCCAAACTCGCCCGCAAGCACCCATGTCGGCGTTGAATTTCTGGCGAGGACGAAGCCTGAGATTGACATCCCCAACGTCGTCACAGCGGTCCTCGCATCGTATCGTGGCTTCGATACTCTTGGCGAGGTTGGCGTTGTGTTTATGGCGGGGCTGGGGGTCGTTATGCTTTTGGGCTTCGGTGAACGTGCGCTCGGCGCGCAGCTGAAGCAGGGCCGGGATGAGCCTTCAGAGGATGCAGACTTAGGAGGACTTGATGACTGACCATCATGTCGTTCTGCGCGTCGTTGCGAAAGTCTTGATCCCGATCATTACGATTTATGGATTCTATGTTCATTTTCATGGTGAATACTCGCCAGGAGGCGGCTTTCAGGCAGGGGTCATTTTAGCGGTCGCGATCGTGCTCTATTCACTCATTTTTGGCATCAAACCGACAATGGAAGCGGTCACGCCAGGGTTTGCTCGTGGCGTCGCAGCTTTAGGGTTTCTGCTCTATGCTGGCGTTGGCGTCTGGTCCATGATGATGGGCGGGAACTATCTCCAATACAATGCTCTGTTGCGTGAAGAGCCCGGAGAATTTGTCGGTCAGCATATGGGGATTATCATCATTGAACTTGGCGTCCTTATGGCGGTCGCAGGCGCCATGGTCTCGATTTACTACGCGTTTGCCGGACGCGTCACTGAAATCAGCGATGAGGACTGGTAGGCTATGATCGAGTTTGTCCTCGAGCGCGGAAATTACTGGGCCATCATCGGGCTAATGATGATTGGGCTTTTCATTGCGTTTTCGTCCGGGAATTTGATCAAACGCCTTATCGGGCTGGGCGTTTTTCAGACGTCTATCATTCTAATCTATGTGTCCTTTTCACGTATAGATGGCGGAACGGCCCCCATTCTATTCGGGGCGGACTATGGCAAGAAAGAAAAGCCCGACCTTGATTTTGGATTCGAGGCGGGGGAACCCACCGCAAGCACTTATGATCCAGCGCTGCAAAGTCTTGAAAATATTTATTCAAACCCGCTACCGCATGTTCTCATGCTGACTGCAATCGTTGTCGGCGTGGCCACACTTGCTGTTGGATTAGCCATTATTGTTCGCATTCGAGAAGCCTATGGGACGATTGAAGTCGATGAGATTGCAGAAATGGATCGCGCCGTAGCTCTTGCACAAGCCGCTGATGAGGCAGATGAGCGCTCGCCACAAAGTGTAGGAACAGCATGATCGAAGCGCTGATCTCGATTGTTCCAGAGAGCTGGGCGATCCACGCGCCGGCGCTTGTCGTCGTGATCCCGATGCTCGCGGGTCCATTTTGCGCGTTTTTACCAAATGGACGGCTTGCCTGGATCGTTTCGATCTTGGCGACAGGCGCCTCAACGCTCATGGCACTCGTCCTATTGAAACAAGTGCAGGCCCTGCCCGACGGGGCTGTGATTTCTTATGCGATGGGTGGCTGGGAGCCACCTGCCGGAATTGAATTTAGGATTGATGCCCTCAACAGCGTTGTGATCCTGCTTGTCTGTGCGATGGGCTTCTTGTCCTCAATATTTGCCTGGCCGACGGTCAAGGCGGAGATTAGACGTGCTAAAAAAGCGATGTTCTTCGGGACGTTTTTGATCTGTTTTTGTGGCCTCTTGGGCGTGGCATCTACGGCGGATGCATTCAACCTCTTTGTCTTCTTGGAGATTTCATCGCTGGCAACCTATGTGTTGGTCGCGCTTGGAGCCGGGCGAGACCGACGCGCGCTTCCAGCAGCTGGCAATTACCTTCTTCTTGGAACGATCGGGGCGTCGCTGTTTGTCGTTGGTGTCGGATTTTTGTACGGCGCAACTGGAACGCTGAATATGGCTGAACTTACGGTGTTTATGCGTGAGATCCCGGATAGCAAAGCGGTGATGGCCGGCTATGCCTTTATCTTTGTCGGGCTGGGCATCAAGGCAGCGATGTTCCCTCTGCACCAATGGTTGCCGAACGCTTATGCCTACAGCCCGAGTTTCATAACCATGTTTCTGGCAGCGACGGCGACAAAAGTGGCGATCTATGCGCTGATCCGCTTCCTATTCACCGTTTTTGGTCTCGACTTTATGTTTGAAGGCCAAAGCCTCATCTGGGTGCTGATGCCGATGGGAATCGCGGCGATGCTGGCCTGTTCTTTCCAAGCGATTTTCCAGACAGATGTGAAGCGGACGCTGGCTTATTCATCAGTTGCTCAAGTCGGCTACATTCTCTTAGGCGTCTCCTTAGGGACAGCTGCAGGGGTGTCAGCAGGCATGTTTCACTTGGTCAATCATGCGATCATTAAAGGCGCGCTCTTTATGGCTGTCGCAGCAGTTGTCCTTGCCCACAAAGGAACCACGCTCAATGATTTTAGGGGCTTGGGGCGTACCGCTCCCCTAACGATGACGGCATTTGGAATCGCGGCGCTGTCCTTAATCGGTGTCCCGCTGACGGCTGGGTTCCAGTCAAAATTCGCGCTTGTGTCAGCCCTTCTACAAAGCGGCTGGTGGTGGGCTGCGATCATCCTGATGTTCTCGAGCGTGTTGGCCGTCATTTACATGGGTCGCATTCTAGAAATTGTCTTCTTCAGAGCGCCATTGAACCCGAATAAGCCACATGATGAGGCACCTATCCTAATTCTCGTGCCATTATGGGTTCTTGCGCTCGCAAGCGTTGCGATTGGTATTCAGGGAAGTTTCGTTGCGAGCCTTGCCAATGATGCAGCAGCAGCCCTCTTTATGGGGAGCGTCCGATGAGTGGAGAGATAGCCATTGCAGCGGCGCTAATCGTGCCATTGATTATTATGATCGGCATCTGGCTGTGTGGCAAAATTCCGAATTTGCGAGAAGCTATAACGCTGCTCGGCGCGACAGCGCTATTTGGGATTGCGGTGATTATCGCGGGACTGGTTGCTCGCGGAAATCCACCTGAATTGATTTTATGGAGCGCTGCGCCCGGTCTTAAGTTTGCCTTTAAAGCGGAACCTTTAGGGGCCTTGTTTGCACTTATCGCAAGCGGTCTGTGGATCGTGAACAGTTTTTATTCGATTGGATATATGCGCGGAAATGGCGAGCGGCATCAGACGCGCTTTTACATGTGCTTCGCAATCGCCCTGATGGGGGCGATGGGCGTCGCGCTATCGGCCAATTTATTCACTCTATTCGTTTTTTACGAGATTCTGACCCTGTCGACCTATCCTCTGGTTGCGCATAAGGGCGACGAGAACGCGCAGCGTGGTGCGCGCATTTATCTAATGACGCTTCTGGGAACCTCAATCGGGTTCTTCCTTGTGGCCATCATTTGGACAGGCGTCGTCGCAGGCAGTCTTGATTTCGTGCCCGGAGGATTGCTCGCGCAGGCTGATGGTTTGGAGCCGATTGTCGCCAGTGTATTGCTGATCCTATTTGCTTTTGGTGTCGGCAAAGCAGCCCTTATGCCGTTTCATTTCTGGCTCCCAAACGCGATGGTCGCGCCGACACCTGTATCGGCTTTGCTGCATGCGGTTGCGGTTGTGAAAGCTGGTGTCTTTACCATCCTCAAAATCGCAGTTTACATCTTCGGGGAAGACGTCCTCAATCGAACAGGTGCGCAAGATATCATTGTCGCCATTGCCTGTTTCACAATCCTCGTATCCTCTCTGATTGCGCTGACGAAAGACAATTTGAAAGCACGGCTCGCTTACTCAACGGTGAGTCAGCTCGCTTATGTGACACTCGCAGCGATGCTCGCCAATGCGCATGCTTTCTTAGGTGGAGCACTCCAGATCACTGCGCATGCTGTCGGCAAGATTACGCTGTTTATGTGTGCGGGGGCGATTTATGTTGCTACCGGTCTAACCAACATTTCCGATATGCGAGGGCTTGGAAAAAGAATGCCGCTAGTGTTTATCGCGTTCTTGGTTGCGTCCTTGTCGCTGATCGGGATACCACCGCTCGCAGGCGATTGGATGAAGTTTGAACTCCTCCTTGGGGCCTCTGAGGCGGGTTATAGTTATGTGCCCTATGTCCTTATTATTTCAGTTCTTTTGAATGTCGCTTACCTCCTGCCGATTCCCATTCTGGCCCTTATGTCGCCTCGAGGATCCCCTGAGCCCGCGCCTTACAAACGCCCTGAGGGAGCACCAATTCTGACGGTCGCTGCGCCGTGTTTTACAGCGGCACTTTGCTTTCTGGTGTTCCTTGCGGTTGGCCCGCTTACGGACTTTTTGGAGCCCGCAATAGGAAAAGAAGCGTTAAACGTGTCGAATTCAGGGGAACAATTAGGGGAAAAAGGAGGGACGTTATGAGCGACACTCCTGTTGGGCGCGATGAGAGCGGTCGTTTCGTGAAAGCTGACCAAGACACACGTCCACCTGATATTGAACATGACTATCACCCGCTCGCCTTAAGACTGTTCGGCTGGACGCGATCATCGCGGGTGCTTGTTATCCTGACGGGTCTAACGCTGGTTTTGCTGGTTGCTGTGATTGGGCTGTCGGCTGGACCGAGGCAAGTCAGCGATGATTTGCGAGACATGACGGGTTTTTACGCGGCGCTTGGAGGTCTTTCTGTCTTCTTTTTTCTCGTCGCTGGATTTATTTTACGAGCGCTCCTCGGGCGTAATCCTGACTATTACGGTGAAGCGGAAACACAGCCAGATGATGTTGAGGCGCGGTTATGATGTCAGCTGTCTCAGCAATTAATCCCGGTCTCATTCTGATCGTTCTGGGCATCGTAACTTGCTTCATCCCGGTGAAACGCGTGAGGGCGTGTCTCACCGTTGGGGCGCCTCTACTTGGTCTGGCCATACTTATGATGGCTGATCGAGGCGTTGCGCTCGCGACTATACCTCTCCTGAATACAGAATTGACGCTGTATTATGTCGACAGTCTGAATTTCATATTCGGTGTTGGCTTCCTGCTGACCGCCTTTCTATACGGGACGTACAGTCTTCACAGTCATGATAAAGCGCATGAAGGCGCGGCTCTAATCTTCGCTGGATCCGCAATTGCCGCCGTGTTCAGCGGCGACCTGATGACCCTCTTCATCTTTTGGGAGATTGGCACGGCATCTGCGGCTTTCCTCATTTTCAAAGCTGGGACGAAAGCTGCGTATCAGGCAGGCATGCGATTTATCGGCTTTCACGTTCTTTCGGGGGTCTTATTCCTCGATGGTCTCATTTATATTCAGAAGAAATCGGATGGGTTCAGCTTTGCCGAAGCCGGTTTGATAGAGTCATTTTCTCACCCAGCAGCGGCATATCTATTTGGCGCACTTGCAATTAAAGCGGCCTTCCCACTCGTGCACACATGGCTGAAGGACGTGACGCCAAAAACCACGACGCTCGGCGGCATTTTGCTTCCGCTGCTGACAACAATTCTTGCAGTCTATGCGCTGGCGCGACTTTTCCCCGGCTTTAGTGCGCTCATTTGGATTGGCGCGCTTATGGCGGCTTACAGTGTCGTGTTCGCGGCGGTCGTGGACGACGCACGGCGAATTCTTGCCTATGGGCAAAATGCGCTTTGTGGTCTTATGGTTTGCGCGGTCGGGATAGGGACACCCCTCGCGATTAACGCCGCAGCGGGCCTGGCCTTTATGAGCCTTATTGTTGTCGGGTTACTCTCGATGAGCATTGGTGCTGTCCTTTATTCAACGGGCACAGCGAAGTTAACTGAATTAGGGGGGCTGTGGCGCACGATGCCGTTTACAGCTTTATTCGCGATTGCTGGTGCAGTCGGTCTAAGTGGTGTTCCCCTCTTTATTGGTGCTGTCAGCATTCCGATGGCAATGAGCGCGATCGCTCAGAGCATGGGTCTAATCATCACTTGTGCTGCACTGATTGGGATCGCGGGCCTGATTTATGCACTGTGCCTGCGTCTTCCGGTCGGTCTTATGTTTGGCCATGACAGCCGAAAGAGGCCCCGTGAAGCGCCTTTCAATATGCTTTTGGCGATGGGGCTCTCAGCCTTAATCTCTGTTCTCTTGGCTCTGCCAAATGTCATTCCAGGGTTTGGCTATGATTGGTTGTACAATTTATTGCCCTGCACAGCGAGGGTCAGCCCGGCGTCATGTGAGGTTACAGGCGTCCCTCTTATTGGCTATGAGCCGTACACTTTAATGAATGTTATAAACGTCTTACAGCTTATTCTCGGCGTACTATTGGTGTCTCTGGTGCTGCGTGGCTTTGCCTTCCGAAAGAAGCGGACGGCGCGAATTATTCTGGATACAGACTGGTTTTATCGCAAATGGGGCTATGCTTTCGCGGTATGGACTGGCGCTGTCTGGCGCAAGACGGGACCGGCCTTATCAGCCTTCTCAAATAGGCTATCGGGGCGGATATTTTTCAGGCTTGAGGAAACGTTCAGTCCGCGCGGTGCACTCGCCAAGGTCGATTTCAACGGTGGCGCGGCGATTTGGTCTGCTGTGTTACTCGGCTTTGTTATGATGGTTGTTTTGCTGTCACGGTCATAGGTAAATGTGTGCGCTGGTCGCTAAGACCGTCATAGATGTGTTTTTCACCCATATATCATTGTTCTCAAGCATAGTAGACCAGTTATAGTTATGGGGGACTCATGGTCAAAGACACGCGACAAAGTAAATCAGATAAGTCTACGATTTACGGAGCTGTCGATATATTAAGCGCTTACGTTGCGAATAATTCAGTCCCGCTTCATGATTTACCTGAATTGATCAGAGTCGTGCATGCGACGTTAAACGGATTGTCAGTAGATCCCGCGACGGTCGGGATAAAAACACCGGCTGTGCCTATTAAGCGATCCATCACTGAGGATTATCTGATCTGCCTGGAAGACGGAAAGAAATTCAAGACTCTAAAGCGTCATCTGCGTTCAAAGTACGATATGACACCGGACCAGTACCGCGAAAAGTGGGGATTGCCACCGGATTATCCAATGGTTGCGCCAAGCTATGCAGAGAAAAGGTCATCGCTCGCAAAAGAGATTGGTCTTGGGCGATCGCGCAAGGCGAAATAATATTTCGATTTCAGAATATTGCGAAATAAAAACATATTAATTATTTCCATTTGGTAAACAAATTTCACCTTGACCTATTGATCACTGATTCGAACTCGCAGAAGCCTGATCATACGAATCACCGAGGGGGTGAATATGATCGAGTCAAGACATAAAGACGCCGTCACACAGACCGGTGCGCAGAATGCACTCCTCGACTATTGGTCGTCACTTTCTCAGGGTGATGATTTGCCGAAGCGCAGCGCTTTTGATCCCGGTGCCGTTATTCGCTATCTCGGCCAGATTACGGTCTTGGAAGCGAATGAGGGGGGTGAGCTGACATGTCGTCTTGAGAGTACGGCAATGAAGACACGCGTCCCATATCTAGATGTTCAATCAAACCCAAAACTCGGCCTCTACGCGATCCTAGAAAAGCGGTGTCCAGTTATGGGTATGGAGCCAACGCAGCACGGTGCGCATCACTGGTTACGGTTGCCTTTACTCAGCAATTGCGGCAAGCGGCTCGTCATTCTATGCCATGATGAATTCATCATTGAGCGCCATAAATTAGCATCAGATCCGACATGTGCTGCGCATCTATCCTCACATATTGCAGAAGTAGCAGCCTGATCATAAAGGAATAAATTCCTAAAATAGGAAATTTATCCTACACACGATAAAAAGCGTGTATAGTGTTCTCATCAAGAAAGAGGTGGGACACAAATGACAACACGAATTGTAGCAGATCGGCGGCGAGCTTATCTGGTTGCGCACTTGGTTAGCTACGCCATCGGCGTGAAAAGCATCGAAATCATGGCGCAGGGGCGCGGCTCAAGGCTCGCTGCAAAGGGTCGACAATTATCGATGTATTTGGCGCATGTTGCTTTTGGGTGGTCCATTGGTCGAGTTGCGGATGCGTTTCGAAGAGACCGTTCAACAGTCGCTCATGCTTGTCAGACGATTGAGCATGAACGTGATGAAGAAGGTTTCGATCAGTGGATATGTGAAATGGAGGATAGTCTGAAGCGTGTCGCGCCATTGGCGAGGGCAGCAGCATGAGTGATACAAGGCTTATCAAGGCGCTGGAACAAGGTGGGGCGGTGTATGTTGAAGATACAAATGTCTTGAGTGTCAGACGTACTCGGGACGCAAGAGGGGGCATTATAGGCACATTGACGCCGGGTGTTTTCCACTCCTTGGTTGACCAGGCGAAGCTGAAACCTTTCGGAACTTTCAAGCCACTCCGCTATGTCTGGTCTGGCTCAAAACTAGAGCGAAGCAAGCCGCTCCAAGCCTCTATTCGGACCTTTGTAGAAACTCATTCCAAGAAAGCCTCCCGGTCTTTACTTGGCTGTGTACTCCACGCGCACTCGGATAAGAAAGAGGCGGCTATTTTGCGTCGTACATCTGAGTGGTTTTACCAAGACCAGGTCTGGGAGGCTAAGGCGGGAACGGTCGCTGGCATGAATTGGCAAGGTCTTGCTTTAGGGGGCAGGGTTGATCGTTCTGGTCGCTCTCTAGATGGATTTGACGAGCCAATTTATCGTCTTCAAGCGGTGCGTCGCATACAGAAAGCCAGGGCTCGATTTAGTGAACGAGCCTATAATGAGATCTATGCGTTGATCGTATCCGAACATGGGCGAAAGCACTTTGCAGCTACATTTGCATATACTGAGACGGAAGCTGAACGGCGCGCTATAGATTTGCTACGGCGCTTGAGTTGGCTTTACGAGAAAGAGTTGTCGCCACCCTCTACGGCAACAGGGACGCTCGATGAAGCGGCCTCTTGAATACGCATGAGCATCGATGCGAGCCCATTAGAGCGTTGTGCAGATAAAGCGCCGGAGACGCCAATTTTATCTAGAAATGCTTTGGCATCGAAGGTGTGAATGGCCGCGCGGTCGATGCCTGAATAAAGGCGTATCAGTATCGCAATGAGGCCCGACACGATCATCGCATCAGACTCAGCCCGAATGTCCAGCGTGTCGTCGGGTTTAGTATCGGTGACCATCCACACTTGGGAGGCACAGCCACGAACGCGCGTGGCTTCGGTTTTTTCGTGCTCTAACAGTCCTGGATTGGACTTTCCGAGGTCAATGATATGCGCGTAGCGGTCTTCCCAGTCCTCAAGGAAAGAGAATTCTTCTTCGATGTCTATTGCGCGTTCCGAAATCGTCATGAGCTGTAAATGGGAAAAGTGCCGACAAAAAGAAAGCCCTGCCTCTCAGATCAAGGGCAAGGTTTTGAATACTGAGATGTTCTACTGGCTAATTTCACCAATACACTTTCCAACATCCGCGAGGGCATGCTCACCGATACAGAATGGAACTTCGAAGTGCTTATGCGCCGCTGCCACACACTGCTGTAGGTTGAGTTGCGCCGTGTAAATGCATCGTGACGTGTTGCGATGCCCCATAAGCTTTCGTGCGTTACCGACTGAATCTGCATCCAACCCCATAATACGATATGCGGCTAAGGTTGCGATGCGGTCTGCGATCGGTTCACGCCCGCGCTTTAGTCGGGTTTGCGCTGATTGCGTCGATACGGCTGCGGGAGCACTGATCGTGCTCGCCGCGCTGGTTACTGTTTCCCACACCGACGGCGATCCGGTATTTCCAGCTTGCGCGAGCACCAAATTGACTTCCGGCGCAGACAGTGCGGTGACCAATGCACGGCGGGCTGGAATGCCCGCTTGAGATGAAGTCATAAGACCGTCAGCTTTCGCGCTTGAATTGCCAATCCGGCCTTTCGCCCAGCCTGCACCTTGCAATGTGTAGGCTTGTTCTTTCACATATGCTGCTGCGCCGATGAGGCGGCGACTATCTGCCTTGATGGCGGAAAGAGAGGCTCCGACGGCTGAGCTTCCGCCATTCAAGCTGCGCGCATAGCGAACATCGTTTTTCAGCCCCTGCATCAAGGTCTCACGCCCGTAATAGGCTTCAATATCGCGGACTGCGACTCGGAAGTCAGGGTCTTGTGACGCAACAAGAGCAGAATAAGAGAGCCACCCTCGGGCTAGTTGTTCCGAGTTGTGCCCGCCGAGATTAGTCAAGGCACTGTCGATCTCCTTTGCCGACCCAAACCCACCTGTTTTTACATCCGTCACAACGCCATGATACGTACCGTAGACGGCAGCTGCGCGTGATAGCGGGTCAATCACAGGTGGAGGTGGTGTTGCTGTCTGAACGACAGGAGGTGTGGTTGTTGCAGCCTCTTCAACCTGTGGCACTTGATCTTCGACAATCTGTGCCAAGGCAGAGAGCCCGAGTAGAGCTGTTGAAGTGAATAACGTCGCTATTGCCGTGAACTTCATGATCTTGCCTTGCACGCTGCCCCCGGGAAATAGTGGCCTATCTTTTCCATCCGGCAAAGGGTATTCTCTGTTTTTAAGCCTAGGATGACCGAAATTTTAAGTTCCACCTCACCCAAAATGGCTAACAAATCTTCCCGCAATATTAACGATTTCAATCAGACCGGCAGTTTCTCGTTTTTCCAAACAGGGTTCGTTCAAGGAGCCATAGTTTTTATTTGCGCTTTAATGGCATTATTCTCGGGTGGAGCGACATCAATCGCTCTTGGTTTACTTATAGCGTATCCGGCGACACTTGCCGCAATTAAGTCGTGGGAAGTCGCGCGCCCATCTATTGTCGCAGCGCTCGCAATGTTCATGACACTTCTTGCGATGTCGTTTTCGGGCCTGACGCCTCGTGTCCCTGAGAGTCTTTCTACGATGATTGATTGGGTCGTTATTGCGTTGTTTGGTTTGATGATAGCCGCCATTGTCATCGCTCAAAATTCGAGATCCGTTGCGACTTCGAGCGAAGACAACAGCGACCGAGCTGACCCTACGCCCACCTATAATCAAGATGTTGCTGGATTAAGCCATGACCTGAAGTCGCCTCTAACGAGCATCCTTGGGTTTTCGCAACTCATGCGAGACCGCACTCTTGGCCCAGACCCGGCGCTTTATGACACCTATCCAGATCACATCCACAAGTCCGCTTTGATGCTTCAGGAGCGCGTCCATACGTTGCTAGCCTTGATGCAGGCCCATGACGGCCGACTCGATTTGGAGAGAGGGCCAGTAAATCTTGCCACTGTAGCGACTTCTGTCATCGAGAGGCTGAACCCAAGCGCAGAACATCGTCGTGTCGAACTGGTCAGCACAATCGCTAAGGACGACGTGGTATTTGCCGATGAGAAAGCCTGCGAGCGGATTCTCGAAAACCTGATTAGCAATGCAATTAAGTACTCCGTTGAAGGCGACAGGGTCGATATCTCAACGCAGCAACAGGGACATTGGGTGTGTCTGTCTGTCTTAGATCGCGGCACCGGGATTAGCGCGAGTGACCTTGCAAAGCTCGCACAACCTTTTGAGCAGGCCAGCCATACGGGACTGCGCGAAGGCACTGGCCTTGGGCTTGCGCTGGTGAAGCGATTGGTTGAACTTCAAGAGGGTGAGTTTCGCATCCGTACCGCCTCAAGCCGGGGGACAGAAATGATTGTGAAATTGCCCTATTATCAGTCGCGTAAATGAGGCTCTTAAACCTTTACGCCACCTGATTCTGCGTCTTTGAGGAAGGCAGCCAGCCCCTTGTCGGTTAGGGGATGATTGGCGAGGCTTTTGAGAACACCGGGGGGAACTGTGGCGACATCTGCGCCCGCGAGCGCAGAAAGTTTGACATGGTTGGCATTACGAATTGAGGCGGCCAAGATCTCAGTCTCAAACATGTAGTTGTCATAGATCGTTCTCATCTCTTCGATCAAAAGCATGCCATCAATGTTGAGATCATCGAGACGTCCGATGAAGGGTGAAATATAGGTTGCGCCGGCTTTCGCGGCGAGCAGCGCTTGATTGGCAGAGAAACAGAGGGTGACGTTAACGGCTGTGCCTGCATCGCTCAGTTCGCGACAGGCTCTCAGGCCGTCCATTGTGAGGGGAAGCTTTACACAGACATTGCTGGCAATCGCTTGCAGCTTTTTGCCTTCATCGACCATCGCTTGCCATTCAGTCGCGACGACTTCAGCGCTGACATGGCCTTCTGTGAGGTCGCAGATTTCAGCGATAACTTCTTTAAAATCGCGGCCCGACTTTGTGATCAAGGATGGGTTTGTCGTTACTCCATCAATCAGACCGGTCGCTGCCAATGCCTTAATTTCAGACGTCTCAGCGGTATCGACGAAAAATTTCATGTCAAAGCTCCCTGACCCTCAATGTGTTTTTTGTCATTCAGAAATAGACGCAGATAAGGGGTGCCGTATAGGCTTTTTATCGCTCGAAATATGTCATCTGCAAGGATAACCTTAGTTACCTGCTATGATGCTTCGCTGGCTTTGACCGTCTCTGTGTGGACGTAAAGCGGTTCAGCGTTTCCTTCGACAACTTCTGCGTTGATCACGACTTCTGATACGCCGCGTAGGCTAGGCAGTTCATACATCGTATCGAGCAAGATGCTTTCCATGATGGAACGAAGGCCCCGCGCACCGGTTTTGCGTGTGATGGCTTTCTTTGCGACAGCCTTAAGGGCGTCGTCTGTAAAGGTCAGCGCAACTTCTTCCATCTCGAAGAGTTTTTGATACTGCTTGACCAATGCATTCTTAGGCTCAGTCAGGATCGTAATCAGCGCATCTTCATCAAGGTCAGCGAGTGTCGCCAGTACCGGCAGACGGCCGATGAATTCAGGGATCAAACCGTAGCGTTGCAGATCTTCTGGCTCGACCGTCCGCAAAATTTCACCGACTTTGCGTTCTTCCGGGTCTTTCACAGCCGCACCGAAACCGATGCTCGTCTTTTCTCCGCGCGATGAGATGATCTTGTCCAAACCGGCAAAGGCCCCGCCACAGATGAAGAGAATATTGGTTGTGTCGACCTGCAGAAATTCTTGCTGGGGATGCTTGCGACCGCCTTGTGGCGGAACAGCGGCAACCGTGCCTTCCATCAGCTTAAGGAGCGCTTGCTGAACACCTTCGCCAGAGACATCACGTGTAATCGAGGGATTGTCAGACTTACGAGAAATCTTGTCGATCTCATCGATATAAACAATGCCGCGCTGAGCGCGTTCAACATTGTAGTCTGAGGCCTGAAGCAGTTTCAAGACGATATTCTCGACGTCTTCGCCAACGTAACCCGCTTCAGTGAGTGTCGTCGCGTCCGCCATCGTGAACGGCACATCAAGGACACGCGCGAGGGTTTGCGCAAGCAAGGTCTTACCGCACCCCGTCGGGCCGATCAGCATGATGTTCGACTTGGCAAGCTCAACGCCGTCTGCGCCGCCTGGATTGGCGAGGCGTTTATAATGGTTGTGAACCGCAACAGAGAGAATGCGCTTGGCATAAGGTTGACCGATCACGTAATCATCAAGCACGTCGCAAATTTCAGATGGTGTTGGAACACCGCCGTCTTTGGTTTTGAAACCAGCGGTTTTGTTTTCTTCCCGGATGATGTCCATGCAAAGTTCGACGCATTCATCGCAGATGAAAACTGTCGGACCTGCAATCAGTTTTTTAACCTCATGCTGGCTTTTGCCGCAGAAGGAACAATAAAGCGTATTCTTAGAATCGCCGGAGCCATTTTGCTTTGCCATAGGCAACCTCAATGAAGGGCAGGGATTAACACGGGGCTAAAGCGACCGAACCACCCATATTCTATTTCACATTAGAGTGTTCATTCAGCCGTGCAAGTCTAATGCCGCACGATGAACATTACGAATTTGCGTCTTCGTCTGTGCGACGCTCAAAGACGGTGTCGATAATTCCGAAATCTCTCGCCTCTTCAGCCGTCATGAATGTGTCTCGGTCAAGTTTACGCTCGATTGTATCGTAGTCTTGGCCCGTGTGTTTGACGTAGATGTTGTTCAGCCGCTTTTTAAGCTCGAGGATTTCCTCAGCGTGGCGCTCAATATCAGTCGCAACACCGCGATAGC
The DNA here is from genome assembly GCA_039030935.1 of Pseudomonadota bacterium. Lineage (GTDB taxonomy): Bacteria > Pseudomonadota > Alphaproteobacteria > Caulobacterales > Hyphomonadaceae > Henriciella. Next base: position 29,782 of record JBCCDF010000004.1, read on the forward strand.
CGCCTGAGGGTTGATGCACCATAACGCGCGCATTCGGAAGCGCGATTCGTGACCCCGCTTCACCGGCAGAGAGCAGGAGAGAGCCCATGCTAGCGGCCTGGCCAATACAGACGGTCGAAATTGGACAACGGATATATTGCATCGTGTCATAGATCGCGAGACCTGCAGTGACATAACCGCCCGGGCTGTTGATATACATCGCAATGTCTTTTTTCTGGTTCTCAGACTCAAGGAAAAGGAGCTGCGCCGACACCAGAGATGCAGTCGCATCATCAATTGGACCTGTGATAAAGATGATCCGCTCTTTCAGGAGACGCGAGAAAATATCAAAGGCGCGCTCACCTCGACTCGTTTGTTCGATAACGGTTGGAACAAGGTTGAGATCATGTGGGCGCATCGGGTCGAACATAGTGGGGGCCTTCATCAGGGGTCAAACTCTCTTGGCCAAGGCTTGGCAGAGAC
>JBCCDF010000005.1:0-28849 GCA_039030935.1 Pseudomonadota bacterium
GCTGAAGGCGGTGAGATCGAAGCGCTTCTGCGCGCCGTGATTGAGCAATTTGAAAACTATGCGAAACTCAACCGAAAAATTCCACCGGAATCCGTCAGCACCATCGGCGAGTTGACCGATCCGGGCATGTTGGCTGATGCCGTTGCTGCACAGCTGCAAGTTAAACTCGGCGATAAGCAGGCGCTTCTGGAAATGCCTGACGCGAAAGCCCGTCTTGAGAAAATTCTCTCCCTGATGGAGAGTGAGCTCGGCATGATGCAGATGGAGCGGAAGATCAAAAACCGCGTCAAACGTCAGATGGAGAAGTCTCAACGCGAGTATTATCTAAACGAGCAGATGAAAGCGATCCAGCGCGAGCTTGGCGGTGAAGGCGATGAAGGCGAGCGCGATGAAGTCGCTGAGCTGGAAGCCAAGATTAAGGAAACCGGACTGTCTGAAGAGGCCCGCACAAAGGCCGATGCAGAAGTCAAAAAACTTCGTCAGATGAGCCCGATGTCGGCTGAAAGCACAGTCGTTCGCAACTATCTCGACTGGTTGCTGTCGCTGCCATGGGATAAGCGCAAAGATATTTCAACTGACCTGAACGCAGCTGAAAAGCAGCTTAACGATGATCACTATGGTCTCGATAAGGTGAAAGAGCGCATTCTCGAATATCTCGCGGTGCAGAAGCGGACGAATAAGCTGCGCGGGCCGATCCTGTGTCTCGTTGGGCCTCCGGGCGTGGGTAAAACATCGCTTGGGAAATCCATTGCTGAAGCCACAGGCCGCGACTTTGTACGTGTCTCGCTTGGCGGTGTGCGCGACGAATCTGAGATCCGCGGTCACCGCCGGACCTATATCGGATCTATGCCGGGACGCGTAATTCAGAGCCTGAAAAAGGCGAAAACGGGTAATCCTCTCTTCCTGCTCGACGAGATTGACAAGATGGGCATGGACCATCGCGGCGATCCATCTGCGGCTTTGCTTGAAGTCTTGGACCCCGCGCAGAACTCGACCTTCAACGATCATTATCTGGAAGTCGATTACGACCTCTCTGACATCATGTTCGTGACCACAGCGAACAGTCTGAACATGCCGCAGCCTTTACTTGACCGCATGGAGATCATTCGCATTGCCGGTTACACCGAAGATGAGAAGCTTGAGATTGCCAAGCGCCATCTGATCCCGAAAATCCGTGACGATCATGGCCTCACTGAAGATGAGTGGGTCATTACCGACGCCGGCCTGATGGATCTGATCCGCTTTTATACCCGCGAAGCTGGCGTTCGCGCACTTGAGCGAGAGCTGGCGAAGCTCGCGCGCAAAGCCGTGCGCGAACTTGGCAAAGACGACACCTCACAGATTACGGTCGAGCCGGATAATCTCGGTGACTTTGCGGGTGTCCGCCGTCATCGCTATGGCCTTGCCGATAAGGAAGACCAAATTGGTGCTGTCACCGGATTGGCGTGGACTGAAGTTGGTGGAGACTTGCTGACGATTGAGGCGGTCTCGATGCCCGGACGTGGCAACACCAAAGTCACCGGCAATCTGCGCGATGTGATGAAGGAGTCGATTTCGGCGGCTGGGTCGCTCGTGCGCGCGCGCGCTGTTGATCTCGGCATTAAACCGAGCACGTTCAATACGACAGACATTCACGTCCACGTGCCCGATGGTGCGACACCGAAAGATGGGCCGAGTGCGGGTACAGCGATGACAACAGCGATGGTGTCTCTACTGACCAACACGCCGGTACACCGCGATGTTGCGATGACGGGTGAGATTTCTCTTCGCGGGCGCGTCTTGCCCATCGGTGGCTTGAAAGAAAAGCTATTGGCGGCACTGCGAGGCGGCATCAAAACCGTCCTTATACCGGAAGAGAATGAGAAAGACCTCGCCGAGATCCCGGAGAATGTGAAGGACGGCCTGACCATCATTCCAGTATCCGACATCAATGAGGTATTAGCGCGAGCCCTCGTGCGGCCCTTGTCGCCCGTAGAGTGGTCGGAGGATGATGAAGCCGCGCTCGCCGCGACGCTTTCAGGACGGCCGACATCGCCCGATGGGACGCCTGTCAGACACTAAAAGGACTGACATTCAGACTAGGAAAAGCCGGGCGTTAATGCCCGGCTTTTTTTATTGGTTCACTGTGTACACACAAAGATAGTCTAGAAAGCGAGCGCGACGTTCTCATTCTGTGGGCCGAGGCCGTACTCGTTGCTGGTCTTTTCCGAAGGCCGGAACAAAAGATAGAGAAAGAGCGCTACGTTGATCAAGGAAACGATCACTAAGAGAGCGGTCCCCCAGGCGGGAAGCTGAGTGGTAATCGTCTGAGTCAATGTCGGATCAGTGGCTACCATAAATGTGAATGGCATGGAAATTATGGATAGAAGGATAAATGGCACTAACCACTTTATACCTCGTCCTGTGTCGTGAAGCCTCTTGGTTGCCATCGACCAACCAATCCACATCCCCAACACTGCCATTGGAAGAATGATGCCGTAAAGTTCAACTTGGTTAGCGATCCCTGACCCAACTGGTCCCTGCAAACCCCCGGGAATTAAATAGAGTAGTAAGGCCTGAACCAGAACGGATAAGAGGGTAAAAGCGACGACATAAAGAATGTACTGGAGACGACGCATTCGCCCTTCGAAGCTGAAAAGCGCCTGCGGTAGCGGAACCCAAGGTGTCTTTGGTCGCTTCGGTTTCTCGATGATCTCGCCAGACTCTGCTCGATACCCAAGAGGCACGCGTGCAACCCACATTAAGGACCAAATCGCCAAGAACAGGCTCAATGGAATAACGGCGTTTTGTATCGCAGCGAGATTTGGTTCTAAAATATAGGTTGTTTTAGACGGTGTTGGCGACCGATATTCAGGTTCGCTTTGATTGTCCCAACCGCCGGACCCCGATCTTCTCTCATTCTCGACTTGAGTTTCGCAGGTTTCTTCAAACTCAGCATCCTCGCCTGCCTTTGCGCGTTGAGCCTCGCATCGTTTCAGGGCTCGTTCTCGCGCTTTCTCTGTGGCCTCAGCCCGTTCTCTTTCTTTAATGGCTTCAAACGCGTCGGGATTTTTCAGATACTCCGCGCGCTCCTGATAGGCGGTTTCATAAGCCTCGCTTTTCGATGTCATACCTTGGTAAAACAAAAAGCAGCCGACAAAGAGCGGCACCAAGATCAGTACCGCGAGCCATGTGGGCTTTGAGGCGTCACGCAATCGCCGTGTATGGATGATGTATGATGAGAGGGTCGTGACAATAAAGACGATTGGGGATGCGTATAAAGCAAATGTTGAAAGTGCGTCTGCTGTTCCACCGACGAGGGCAACGACGCCCGCGACAAAGGGGATGATCACCACGACTGAGACCTGAATAAAAAACAGCAGCGTCCAAGCGCGGGTGAAGTCAAGCTTACTGCTTGTCCCAACAGGATTGAACAGCGTATCGAGCCAACGCATCGGCGACAAAGTCGTTGATTGGGTATCGGTCATTGTTTGTGGCGATCCTCATACTCGCTAGCAGCTTTGTCCTTCTATACAGACTTCAAAATATTTATCAATAAACGATAATGATTTATTGATAGGCAGATATTTCTGTGGGTTTCACGACATTAGAAGACGTCGCCTGACGGACCTGGCCCAAAGCGGTTATCAAATTTCTGGCTTGGCAGGGTTCCAAGCCAAATCGTGTAAATCAACCAAATGAGACCGGTAATCAGTGACCCCAGCATAATCGGTACGAACTGCATCATAACTTCGGGCCCCATAGCACTGACCCGCTCAACGATTTCTTCCTCGCTCAAAGGATTGTTTGGATCAATCAAGCCCGCAATCTGTTGAATTCCGTCCCAACTCAGCACCAATGACCCGATACTGATGATTAGGACGACGACCCAGACAATGGCATGGGCCCAAGCCGACTTGCCAGCATCGTGAAGGCGTTTGCCATAGACGCAGAAGCCCACAAACACCAGAAACGCCCACAGCAGTAAACCGACACTGCCGATGTAATTGACGATGATGTTTCCGATGATCAGGGCCACGACACCGCCCCAATACTGGCCTTGCGTGATGCGACCATTAGGGCTCAGCAGCAAGGCTGAGACCGACAGCGACCCGTGCGGGGCGTTTTGCGGATTGGTCATAGCAATGACCTCTCTATTCAAACTCGATCATGATTGCATCTGCCGCAACGCTATCACCGGCCTCAACATTGACGGCTTTCACCGTGGCATTTGCCTCGGCACGGATAATGTTCTGCATCTTCATCGCTTCCACAATGCACACCGCCTGACCTTCTTCGACGGTATCCCCGGTCGTAACATCGACGGAGACAACTAGGCCGGGCATTGGAGAAATGATGAGTTTCGACAGATCCGGCTTCTCTTTTTCGGGCAGCCGCTTGTGCATTTCAGCGGTGCTCGGCGTGCAGACAAGCGCCGTCAGGCGCACGCCGCGATGCGTAACGACATAGCCCTCAGTGCGATCAACAAGTTTAACCGCGAAAGCTTTGCCATCGAGCACGCCTTCAAACAGGTGATGGCCCGGCACCCAATCCGTAACGAGGGAATGGGCGTTACCATTATGGGTGAGTGTGGCTTCCCCTTCCCCCATGTCCAGCTCAACGTCATGGTATTGATCACCGAGAATCACCGTCCAGTGCCGCCGGGGTTCACCCAACGGGGACAAACGACCCGAAATCATCGCCGCGCGGCCCAGCTGCAGGCTATGTGCGTAAGCGGCAGCGGCGGTTAGCAGAAGGGTTTGTTCCTGCGTCGGGGGCACGCCCTGAAAGCCGTCTGGAAACTCGTCTTTGATGTAAGCGGTGGTGATATCGCCGGAGCGAAAGCGGGCTTCGTCCATGACAGCGGCACAGAACGGCATATTGTCCTGAATGCCTTCAATGTAGAAACGGTCGAGCGCTTTGGCCTGAGTATCGAGCGCAGCGTCGCGGTCGCCACCATGTGTGACCAGCTTTGCAATCATCGGATCGTAAAACATTGAGATTTCATCGCCTTCGCGAACACCGCTATCCATACGGACCGTGCCGCCTTCAAGCTCGCCCTCGCGTGGCGGCTGGAAGCGCTTCAAGCGCCCGATAGAGGGGAGAAAATTGCGATAAGGGTCTTCCGCATAGACACGGCTCTCAATCGCCCAGCCATTGATCTTAAGCTCATCCTGTTTGAGGTTGAGGTGCTCACCATAGGCTGAGCGGAGCATTTGCTCGACCAAATCAACGCCCGTAATCATCTCCGTCACCGGGTGCTCAACCTGCAGGCGCGTGTTCATTTCCAGGAAGTAGAAGCTTTTGTCGGTGCCACTGGCGACGAACTCAACCGTGCCGGCGGAGTCGTAATTGACCACCTTTGCGAGCGCGACGGCCTGCTCACCCATTTTCTTGCGGGTGGCCTCATCAAGCAGCGGAGACGGCGCTTCCTCAAGGACTTTTTGATTACGGCGCTGAATCGAACATTCGCGTTCAAACAGGTAGACGCAATTGCCGTGCTTATCGCCCATCACCTGAATTTCGATGTGGCGCGGCTGCAGAATAAATTTCTCAATAAAGATGCGGTCATCGCCGAAAGAGGCTGTGGCTTCAGCCTTCACGGCCGGATAGCCTTCTTCAACATCTTTATCATTATGGGCGATGCGAATGCCTTTACCGCCGCCGCCGGCGGAGGCTTTGATCATGACGGGATAGCCGATTTCTTTTGAGATTTTCACCGCTTCCTCGGTGCTTTCGATCAGCCCCATATGGCCCGGTACAGTCGAAACGCCTGCATCTGCGGCCAGTTTCTTTGAGCTGATCTTATCGCCCATCGCCTCAATGGCGTGGGGGTTTGGACCAATAAAAGTAATGTTTTCGTCGGCAAGGCGTTTCGCAAAAGCTGGGTTTTCCGACAGAAAACCGAAGCCCGGATGCACCGCTTCAGCGCCCGTTTGGCGCACAGCGTCGACAATCTTATCCATCACGAGATAGGATTCTGCGGCTGGAGATGGGCCAATGTGGACCGCTTCGTCAGCCATTTCGACCGCCATGGAGCCTGCATCTGCATCGGAATAGACAACAACCGTCTTCACCCCTAAACGGCGGCACGTTTTAATCACGCGAACGGCAATCTCCCCCCGATTAGCGATCAGTATTTTTCCAAACATACAGCTCCGAGCCCCGTAACTATCACTTCGTTCGTGTCCGGACTTAAGGCCCTGACCGCGCCTTGTCCACGCTCACCTTCCGTAAGTGCTTGTGCTGATGGATGACTTATGTTATTGAGCGCTCACTTATTCAGCGAGGTTTGTTATGAGCGTCATCAGACTAGACTTGAGTGCATTGCAGAAGAGCGGCGATTTAAACGACAGTGAAGCTGTGCGTTTATCGCAGCTCGCCCTACCGGAGCAGAGCGGTGCAACATGGATCAGCGCGCTACTTATTTTCGGCGCTTTAGGCGTGGCGGCGGGCGTTTTGGCGCTTGAGCCATCGGCGATCACAGGCTTGATGCTGGCCTTAACCGCGCTGGGTCTTGCAGGCTGGCTTAAATTTTTTCAGCGCGATGAAAGTTGGCAACTGCTGGGAAGCGCTTTTGCGATCATGGGAACGATCGGGCTTGGCGGCTGGATCGCTGCTGAGACTTATGAGGTCAATCAGCTCCTATGGCCTCCTTTTGCGATTTTCGCCATCACAACAGCTGGTGCGGTCCTGTATCGAAGTGCATTCCTTTCGGCGCTCGCCGTCTTGGCTTTCGCGGCATTGCTCGGCAGCGGCACAGGATATTGGCACGCCTCCTACATGCTCATCGTCAGAGAGTCTTTTATCACGATTGCTGCGTTCGGCCTGATTACCCTCGGGCTGTACCAGCTTCGAGGCCGGATCGCCGACACGTGGACATCCTTATCGACTGTCGCCGCGCGCACGTCCTTTATTATGGTGAACTTTGGCTTTTGGGTCGGGTCGCTTTGGGGGGATCACATTGGGGAGCACTGGGCCGCAGGTGATGACTGGCGCGCAAGATCTGAATGGCGCGAGAATAGTGTCTTTATAGAAGACTGGGTCTTCAGCCTTGGGTGGGCCGCACTTTTGATCGCGATTTTCGTGAGAGCCCCGCGTGGCGGTTTCCTCTCAATCACTTCGCTGGTGTTCTTTGCGATCCATGCCTACACCCAATTTTTCGAGACTTTCCAAGATAGCGCCGCAGCGCTTGTCATCGGTGGCTTCATCATGATCGCCCTTGCCGTCATTGGTGCGCGTCTAGCAATGGGCAGAACAACAGCTATTCAGCAGTCACCCTGAGAGACCCGATCCGACTGGTCACAGACACTAGAAAGGCTGTCGACCAGCCGATCAATAGAAACCCGATGGCGGATTCAATGCCAGCAAGCACCCGCCATTGAGGCTCCAAGACAATGTCGCCAAACCCGACGGTGGTGAATGTGCTGATCGAGAAATAGAAGGCCGCTTCGACAGTCTCAAACTCACCAAGACCAAGATAAACCAGCGCATAAAGTGAGATTTGAATCAGGTGCAACGCGAAAAGCCCGTTCACGACCAAGACAACGCTGAACCCCTGCCATAGCATCGTTTCTAAGCGATCAGCATTGTCTTGCCATTTCCGGCTCAAAAGCGTGCTCAAACCAACGAGACCCAGAAAATGAATGACCACAGTCAAAATGACCAGTGGCAGGCCGATGGCGAGATTCAGAAACAACATGGTCTAAGCGGCAACGGCGAGACCCTCGACAAGGCCAGGGATTTCTTCACGTAGAAACTCCAACAGCGCTTGTTCCGCAGGGCTTACTTTATTGTCCCAACCGAGCCGCTTCATCAGCCAAGCATTCTCATCGTCGGTGACTTTTTCAGCCGCACGATTGGCTGCATCGGCGGCCTTCATCCGCGCCTCTGCGGCTTTTTCGCTGCTATACATGACATTCTTGAACCAGTCGCTGCCGAATGAACCCACCATTTTGGAGAACATGCCAACAGGGCTTCCGCTGGTATCCTTAACCCAGTTTTCGCGACGCAGCGCCTCCTGCTCAGAAACCGGATTTGGGTGCGCGCGGGCCATCAAATGGTTGGCGATCGCACGCGCAAAAAAGTCGTTCCAGCTTAGATCATTCTTAGCGAAAGCAATTGCGTCATTGGTTTGAAACAGGATCACAGCCTCATTACGACTGACCCAGCTTGCCCCGTCGCCAGCTCTTGCAAAGACAAGATAGCGCATGCGCTCAACCATGTCGCTGCTTGCAGACCCGTCTTTAATAATGCGCTGAGACACCGTCTTCATCGCGTAGTCGAATAGCGTCTCATGGGCGCCTTCCGCGTGACGCAGGACATGAATGAGAAGGTCGATTTCTTCGAGGCTCGCCTGATCGCCAATATGGTCAACCTGTGCGATCAGCCACGTCGCTTCCTCGTGTGTGACCCAGCCCTCTGGCGGCTCGCGGGTGATCAGATAGTCCTTGATCGCTTCGGTAAATCTCATCGTCCATTGCGGCTCAGCACTGACGAGCTGGTCGTTCAAACGAAACAGAATCTCAGCCTCACCTCGGCTGACAATTCCGTCCTCGTAAACCTCTCCAACAATCCGGCGAACCTCTTCCTCGGACATTTCGCCGAGGCGAGCCACACGGCTCATCATCACTTGCAGGTCCCGATCCATCGCGTCTTACCTCTTTAATGGAAGACTTTTGATACCGCAGACCTATTGCCAGAGCGTTTACGTGCCGGGTACCTCAATATGTAGGAAGCGTGTGAACAAGTGCAGAAGCTCGCGCGGCATCTCTTTGGGCAGAAGGCCATCAACAGGATCATCGTAACGAATGACCATGGCGCCTGCTTCGGGGTCGTCAGAACGGAAATAGTTCATCGCCCAATCAGGAAAGGCCCTTTCAGTGATATTCTCACCGATAATCTGTACGACGCCGAAGTGACGGTCGTCGCTCACAATACGACCGTAAATGTCCATCACTTCTTCTTCTTCGCCTTCCAGCGCCTGCATAAACGTCTGATTATTATGTGCGAGGAAGCCCGTTATATACCGCTCATGATTATTGGACTGAGAAATGTCCAGTATCGCAGCGATATCTTCATCGCTCATATGGCTGTTGGCTGTGCTAACGTATACAAGTCGGTACATAACTTCTGCGCTACAGCAAAAGCCAAGTGATGCAAGTGAATACAAGCGAGGCTTGTGGCGGGGCTGACCTGTACAGGCGCGCAAGACTGTCCCGCTATATGGAAATAGGCGGGAAACTCTCCCGGCATTTGCATAAAGTGGGGGTCAGACTTGCAAATCCGGGGCCGGCCCTTGAAATTAAGACGTTTAAAAACAATATCTTACGTGTCGGCGCAATACTGCCGTCGTTTAGAAAGGATTTTATGATACCGGTCAAAGACGCCCGTCAGGGCGAGACTCGTGAAAGTCAGCAACGTGTGCTGACACTTTCTCTTATATTAGCCGCCGCTTTCTTAGTCGGCGCCGCCTCCGTCGCAGCGATTGCGTTCTAAGCATTGCTCCGGTCGCGCTTTTTCAACACAAGAATAGGAGATACTTTTAATGACACTATCAATTTTAGAGACAAAAACGATCAACGAACCAAAGCCGCAGTCTGGTTTAAGTGATGAAGCGCGCGGTAAGCTCGCGAAAGACGTTCTTGAAATTCTATCATCAAGCTACGTCCTCATGGTGAAGACACAGGGCGTCCACTGGAATATCTCTGGACCCATGTTTAAATCAGTCCATGACCTCACCGAGGAACAGTATGATGATTTGTTTGAGGCCATCGATGACATTGCTGAGCGTATCCGTGCATTGGGTCTAAGAGCCCCAATGACATATGAAGAAATGGCGGAAATGACGGAAATTCAACCGTTTACAAAATCGCTGCTGAGTGCAGGGCAAATGATTCAAGCCTTAGCAGCAGACAACGAAGTCTTGGCCACGCATTTGGCCAAGGCCGCTAAGTCAGCCGCCGACATCGGTGACCCAGCCTCAGAAGATTTGTTTGTGGAGCGCCTGCGTAAGCATGAGAAGTTTGCGTGGATGTTGCGGACATTACTAGCAGACTAGTAATGGGACGTCTTATCTAGATAAGCATAACTTGGCCCCTACGCGTTGCGTGGGGGCCTTTTTTGTGCCCGCTGATCCGGCTCGCTTATTGTCATTCAGGCAAAGGCGGTTATCCTTTACGTCAACGATAATACGATCTGGGAGAAACGGATATGGCTCTGGACATGATATCAGCTGAAGGTATGGGCGATTTACTGGCCAAACAGAAGGCTGCGCACATTCGCGATGGGATACCAAGCGCAGAGCAACGCATCGCCTGGATCGACAAATCGATAGATCTCCTGATCGCAAACGGTGACGCGCTTTCAAAAGCTATGGCAGAGGATTTCGGCCACCGTTCGATTGATCAGTCCAACTTTACCGATGTTGCGAGTTCCATTGGCGCTCTCAAATTTTCCAAAAAGAATTTACGAAAGTGGATGAAGGCTGAGAAGCGCAAAACCGAATTTCCACTCGGACTCCTCGGCTCGAAATCCCATATCCAATACCAGCCAAAAGGCGTGATCGGCGTGATCAGCCCTTGGAACTTCCCGGTCAATCTGACTTTTGCCCCGCTGGCGAATGTCTTTGCGGCGGGCAACCGCGCCATGATCAAACCCTCAGAATTCACGGAGCGCACCAGTGAATTAATGAAAGAGTTGATCGCGAAATACTACACCGAAGAAGAAGTTGCTGTGGTCACCGGTGGGCCAGATATTGGTGCTGCCTTCTCGAAGCTTCCTTTCGATCATATGATCTTTACTGGGGCAACGTCGATTGCCCACCATGTCATGCGCGCGGCGGCCGACAATCTGGTTCCGCTCACGCTGGAGCTTGGCGGTAAAAGCCCTGTTATCCTCGGTCAAAGCGCTGATCTTGAGAAAGCTGCCGCCCGGATCATGGCAGGTAAAACACTGAATGCCGGCCAGATTTGCCTCGCGCCTGACTATGCCTTTGTTCCGGAAGCCAAGACGCGCGACTTTGTCGGTGCGGCGACTGCGTCTGTGGAGAAAATGTTCCCCAGCGGGCTCAAGGACAATGATGACTACACGTCCGTGATTAATCAGCGCCATTATGAGCGACTGAATTCCTATCTCGACGATGCGCGCGAAAAGGGTGCGGAAATCATCGAGATTAACCCGACCGATGATAACTTCACTCAGCAACCGCATCATAAGATGGCGCCCCATATCGTTCTGAACCCAACCGATGATATGAAAGTCATGCAGGACGAAATTTTTGGACCAATTCTGCCGGTGAAATCTTACACGCAGACCAGTGACGCTGTGGCTTATATCAACGACCATGCCCGCCCTCTGGGTCTCTATTACTTCGGTGAAGATGCGGCTGAGCGCGACATGGTGCTCAACAATACGACCTCAGGCGGGGTCACCGTGAATGATGTGATCATGCATGTGGCCCAAGAAGATCTGCCATTCGGCGGGGTCGGGCCATCAGGTATGGGCGCCTATCATGGCCGCGATGGCTTTTATGAATTCAGCCATAAAAAGGCCGTCTACACCCAGACAGGGAGCGAGATGCTTGCCATGATCCGCCCGCCATATGGTGAAAGATTCCGCAAGACAGTCGCCGGGCGGATGAAAAAATAGATGCAGTTCATCACCGTTGAAGAAGGGGAATTCGCTGGCTGGATGACCTGGCCGAATGAACCCTTCGAGTATGAAACTGCGGGGCCGTTTTACTTCCGCAAGGATGAGCATGGCCCTGTTGCTGCCTTCCGATCTGAACGAAAGCACATGAATGCCGGCGGCGTTATGCACGGCGGCGCTCTGATGACCTTCGCCGACTTTGCTTTATTTGCGCTCGCCCATGATGGCGTGCTCGATGATGGCTATGGCGTCACCGTCGCCTTTAATTGTGAGTTTCTCGCCGGAGCACCCGAAAACGCATGGATTGAGGCACGGGGCGAGATTGTCGGCGGTGGGCGCTCCATCACATTTGTCCGCGGAATTGTAAAAGCCGACGACACCCCAGTCTTGAACTTTTCAGGGACGATTAAGAGACGTCATGGGGCCGTTACCGGATAAAGCTTGCCTTTCGCTATAAACGCGCCGTATTCGGGTCTCATCAAGAAGAGGCTCAACCTATGCCCCCTGCCCCATTGATCCGAAAGCGCCAGAGTAAAATCCTTGCGACACTCGGGCCCGGTACACGCTCGCCCAAAGTGGTCGAAATGCTGGCCATGGCAGGGGTGGATGTCTTTCGGATAAATTTTAGTCACGGAACACATGACGAGCACCGAATGGCGCTGGAGACGGTCCGGCACGCTGAAGCTCGTCTAGGTCGACCAATCGGCATTCTAGCGGATCTGCAAGGCCCCAAAGTGAGAGTTGGAACGTTTTCCGACGGCAAGGTGAAGTTTGGCTTCAACGAAACTCTGTCGCTGGTGGCAGGTGAGACGACAGATCAAGCGGGAACCATCCCAGTTCCACACCCGGAAATCCTTGACACGCTGGTCGTCGGCGACGAAATCCTCGCCAATGACGGCATGATCCGCTTTACGGTTAGCGAAGCAGGAGATGCCCCTAAAGTCACTTGCGCGCTTCCCGGTGAGCTTTCAGACCGAAAGGGCTTCACAGTGCGTGGCAAAGCCCTGCCGCTCCAAGCTTTAAGTGAGAAAGACCGCCAAGACCTTGCTTTTGCTATGGAGTTAGATGTCGACTTCGTGGCCCTGAGTTTCGTCCAAAGCGTTGAAGATGTCCTCGAAGCGAAAGCGCTGATCACAAATAAAGCGCCTTTGATCGCCAAGCTTGAGAAACCAGCCGCCATCAAGAACCTTTTCCCGATTTTAGACGCCACGGACGGCGTTATGGTTGCGCGAGGCGATCTCGGCGTCGAGTTTCCCGCTGAAGATGTGCCTGTCATACAAAGGCGCATCATTCGCGCCGCCAGGGCCGCTGGAAAGCCCGTCATCGTAGCGACCCAAATGCTGGAATCGATGATCGACAATGCGGCTCCGACCCGCGCGGAGGCCAGCGACGTCGCCACTGCGATCTATCAGGGCGTTGATGCGGTGATGCTATCGGCCGAAACCGCTGTCGGGCGTCATCCCGCCACCGCGGTTGCGATCATGGACCGTATTATGAGCGCCACAGAACGCGCGGAAGATCATCGCGAGGCCATGGATCAGTTTAGCGGCGGGGCCAAAGATGACTTGCCTGTGGACATTATCGCGGATGCCGCCTTCCGACTGGCTGGAAATGCTGGGGCGACGGCTCTTGCCCTTCGCACAGGGTCGACGCGTCGTCTGATCCGGTTCTCCCGTCAGCGCGGGCCAGTACCCATTCTGTACAGTTCGAACGACAAGCACCGCTTACGCCGAGCACAGCTCTTATGGGGGGTTCATGCGCTGGAAATGGGACCGGGCGGTGATGATGAATGGGTGGAGCGCGTGCATACACGCTCCGGCATGATTGGAGCGACAGCCTGGTCGGCTTGGCGCGGTGAAGATGAAGGCGATGTCAGCGCGTGGCTGATGGGGGTCGTCAACGAGGACGGCTCTTAGGTGGGTACCCGCTAAGCGGCCTGCGCTTCAAACCCCGGCTCTTCCAGAAACTCTATAATGATATCGCGCGTCTCTTCCATCTTGGTGACGATGAAGAGATGACCCGCGTCTGGGATCACTGTGAGACGACTATTGGGGAGCCCAAAATTCAAAATATGCCCATTCGCGACGGGCACGATGGCATCTTTCTCACCCATCAGAATCAAAGCCGGCATTCTAAGAAAACGGATAAAGGGGAGGCTCGACCAACCCGCGAACGCCAACATCTGGAAAATGTAGCCCTTGGGGTCTGGCGGCATCAGGTTCGCAACATGGCTGCCCGCACTGTCATCCGCGAGGTCACCGTAAAGGGTCGCAAAATTATCGCGCATATAATTCGGATCTGTATAGCGGCGCGCATCCGCCATTTTCAGCAGTGAGGCTGGACGACCTGGTATCATCGTCATGCCGGCTGTGGTCGCACACAGAATAAGCTTACCAACGCGATTGCGATACTGCACCGCAAATTGCTGCGCCATCGCCCCGCCCCAAGACACACCCATGACATCAACGTCGCCAATGCCAAACTGATCCAACAGCTCACGGGTCCAGCGGGCTAACATCCATGGCCGATAGGGCCAGCGTGTCACTTCGCTTCCACCGACACCGGGCACATCAAAGGTAATGATTTCGCGATCCGGGAACATGTCGCCTAAACGGATCGCAAGCTCGAGATTTGCACCTATGCCATTGAAGAATAAGAGCGGTAAATGAGGTGAGCCTTTTGGCGCCGGCCAATGGGCGGTCCTTAAGGTCACCGGTCCAACCTGACAGTGCAAGATGTCAGGCGCACGCTCTAGTTGTGAATTATCTAGATCAGTCATGTTATGAGTGTACGATCAGGTCACGAGTTTTCAAGTACATATTCACCGGGCGCACTGCAGATCGGTTGGAATTCGTCATTGCCGCACCCTTGCGGGGCTGGCTTGAGCGGCCCTGCCCTCTCTTTGATCCAGTCTCCCCAACGTGGCCACCACGAGCCTTGCACTTCAGTGGCACTTGTTGCCCAATCATCGGCTTCAAGATTGATATCCGGATTTGTGAAATACTTCGCTTTTGGATTTGCCGGTGGATTGATAAGCGATTGAATATGCCCGCTTGAGGATAGAATGAACTCGATATTATCCGAGCCAAGCAGATCCGTTGTGCGATAACACGCCTTCCATGGCGTGATATGATCGGTCACGCCTGCGACGACAAAGGCATCGCACGTCACTTTGGACAAATCAGCCATATGCCCAGCAACTTCGACCTCGCCAGGATGATCGAAAGGCTGCTCAACAGCCATGTCGAGATAGTCTGAATGCAGCTGCGCTGGCAGATTTGTCGTATCATTATTCCAATAGAGGACGTCATAAGGTGGCGGATCATCGCCCATCAGGTAATTGTTGACGACATAGTTCCAGACCAGATCATTCGGCCGCATCCATGCAAACATGCGCGCAAGATCATCGCCTTTCAAAACCCCTTTGCGACGCGATAAACGTCGCGCGATTTCGAGACTGTTTTCAGACGCAATCTCGCCGATCTCACTGTCATCCTGACGGGGGTTGAGGACACAGACCATGAAGGTCAGTGAATTAATCCGGTCATCATCAGCGGCTGCCAAGAGGCTTGCAAACGTCGCTGTCGTAATACCGCCCGAGCAGGCACCGGAGATATTGATCTTTTCAGAACCTGTAATCCGGCGAACAACTTCCGAGGCTTTATACAAAGAGTCGATGTATTTCTCTAAGCCCCAGTCAGCATGTTCCTTTGTCGGGTTACGCCACGAGACCGTAAATGCCTGTTGCTCATAGGCCAGCAAGAACTGGATCATGCTGGTCATTGGTGTCAGGTCCATCGCGTAGAATTTGTTGATCTGCGGTGGAATGATCAGGAACGGGGTCTCGTAGACTTTTTCGGTCAGTGGCTTGTACTGGATTAACTCCAACACTTCATCGCGCCAGACAACATCGCCTTTGGATACGGCGAGATTTTTGCCGACTTCGAATGGGCGACCATCCACTTGCGACGGCATACCACCATTCTTGGTGATGTCTGAATAAGCGTTTTTCAGGCCTTTCAGAAGCGACATACCCCCTGAATCAACAACGCGCTTCAGCGCGCTAGGGTTGCCGACAAGCGAGTTGGTTGGGGCCAGTGCATCTGTGATCATGCCCATGACGAACTTCGCACGCGCATGCTCCAATTCGTTCATTTTAAGATCAGTAACCCAATCCTGAAGATTCTTCTGCGTCGCGAGATAGGTCTGCATACCCCGTTTATAAAACGGGTTATGCGCCCATGCGGGGTCCTTAAAGCGGCGGTCCTTACGGTCAGGCGCGACCTCGGACTTCCCGAACAGGATTTCTGTATTCTGCTTGGTGATTTTGCCCGCGTATTTCGCCGTGGTCACAGGATTGGTCACGCTTGAACGCAACATCATCGCAACAGCGCCTAAGAGTTCCTGCCTATTGATGCCGCCCAAAAGCGGGTTTAGCGCATTGGTACTTTCCGCAGCATTCGCCGCAATGTCATTCTCATTGCTCATCACATCCTCCAACCCATAACTCTTTCTAGTGTTTCGGTTATGGTCACTCCGTTAGCGCATAATCCCTAAATAATATCAACTCTGACATGAAAGAACTTATCTAATTTCTTATCGAGCTTCTCATCCATTTCAGGTACTTAGCCTTTATGAAGACGCGTGATCGCATCCTGTCAGCAAGCCTCGACCTCTTTAATGAGGAAGGGGAAGCCGAGATCAGCGCACTTGATGTCGCAAACGCTTTGGAGATCAGTCCCGGTCACCTCTATTATCATTTCAAAGGGAAAGACGCGCTTATTCATGCCCTTTTTGATGACTTTGAAGCAGAGTTCGATGTCATCCTGCGTGGCGCGGATGGTCGCCTGAATACGCTCGAAGAGCACTGGCTCTTTCTCTATATTCTCCTCGAAGAAATCTACGACTTCCGGTTCTATTATCGCAGCCTGAGCTTGATGGCGGCGCGTTACCCTGATTTGAACAAACGCTTGCTTCGATTGAACGCCCGATTGGGGGATTATATTGATCAATCGCTTCAGACGTTTGGCGATGAGACACTTTTGGTCGATGGATCGAAGCTGAAAAGTGTCCTGATCGACCAGCTGCTGGCGACCCTGACATTTTGGCTGGAAGAAGATGCTCTGGACCAATCCCGTGCGCCATCACCGCAGCTTATTCATCAAACCGTTCTAAGAGCGCTTCTCTTATTTGCCCCCTATCTTCGTGGCGATTTTGTCGAGTTTCACGCCGAGATTATAGATCGATATCAAAACCTCGCAGGCTAAATTAGGGCGCTCCAGCCTAAACCGGCTAAAGCGCCCCAATCGCACTCAACTAAGCCTTAGATAGATCCTTCGCCTGGCTGACCCACGCATCGCGGATCAGACGGCCATTGCCATCGATCTTTGCGTCTAGAACCTCGGCTTCGTCTTTACTCAGCGTAGCGAGCTGCTGGAAAGAAACAACGCCCTCATCGGCCAAACGTTTCACCATTGCAGGGCCAACGCCGTTGATTTGAGTCAGGTCGTCCGCGATGACTTTAGCAGCGGCTTTTACTGGCGTCTCAACTTTCGCTTCAACCTTCTTCGCGGCTTTCTTGACGGATTTTTTGACTTTTTTAACAGGCTTCTCATCAGCACTATCGCCGACATACGCGTCGATTTCGTCAGACAGACGCGCCAAACGCTTTTTCAGCATTTGGTCACCCTTTTTCATAGCGCCTTTGGTTGCGGCTGCCACTTCGTCTTCAAGCTGCTCAAGCTTACGGGCGAGCTTGTCGACGGTCGAGCCTTCGCGGCTGACACCGAGGAGGTCACGCATCCGTGCCATTCTGGCATCAAAACGCTCACGCACTTTTTCCTGAAGTTTCTGAGACGTATCAACAACTCTTTTCGCACCGCGTGACGCAGATTTTGCGACGCTGGTATCCGTCAGCCGAGCCATTACGTCAGTTTCAAGCTCGCCGCCGCGCTTGACCAAATCTTCAAACACTTCGACCGACTGTTCTGTCGCTGTGCTAGCACCGCTGCGGGCAACATCATAAGCCATGCCATAAGCGCCAATGCCGGCGAGCCAAATCTTGCGAGAGGCTTCAACTGCGCCGGATTCAAGCGCCTTTCCAGTCTCACGCGCTTTGTTGCGCAGAGATTTATCCTTTTTGATTTTCTTGTCTTTTTTCTTGGTTTTCTTAGCCATGATTATGCTCCTATATCCATGATCTCATTAAATAATGGAGCGAATTAGAAAATGCATACTAATCGGGAAGAGACGCCAAATTGAGGCTACTGATCACCCGTTTCGGATGGCTTCTTTGCCGGTGCATCTTTGCGAGCGGCGGCTTTGCGGCGCCTCAAATTCTGTCGAAGAGCCGCCTTTAAGCGCTTTTCTTTCTCACTGAGCGGTGTCTTTTCAGCCATCATCACAGTCCAGTCTCATAAACCACCTTTTCACATCCCATATCATACGGTAATCGCGACAAAATCAAAGGCCGCGGTAGCTCAGTGGTAGAGCGCATCATTGGTAATGATGAGGCCGAGAGTTCAATTCTCTCTCGCGGCACCAGCCTAAAGTATTGTTATTATTGGTTTAATCGGTCGATTTGGCCGATTTTTGTGATGGGCTGAACCTACCGAAAAGCGCAGAACAAAGCAGAAAAGCACCGATTCACTTGGGCAATATCTGGGCAGTTTGTGCAGGTTTTGTTCTTTAATGGGCCGGTTTAAGCTGGGCGTGTGCGCTGAATTTGCGACAGAAGTCCATGAAAATCTCTCCATACAATACTTATAGATAAAGGCTGTCCTACCCGATTTGCCGAGACAGTCAGAAACTTTCACCTTCGCGTTCATGCCTGCTGACTAGAAAAATTGGAACACCCGCGATTAATAAAAGAGCGCCCCAAAGCAATACGGATACCCCTGAGCCGACTAACGCGAAAAGCGAATACATCGCTGCTATAAAGGCGAGGGTAATCCACGCGAGGGAATTTCCCCATGAATGTTTCAACTCTGCCAAGGCACACAACAAATAAGGCAACAAGGCGGTTGCTGTCGACATCATGAGCAGAAAGGTAAATGCCCCCAGCAACCCCTCCGACATGTTGAGGAGCAACAACCCTGACCCAAGTGTCGCGGCTAAAAGTAAAGCTGAGCGTGGAACATCCGCTCCATGCTTCCTAGCGAAAATCTTTGGCGCAAGACCGTCTTTTGCCATGCCATAGGCTAGATGACCTGTTACAAACAAAACCGCGAGCAGTGCACCTGCTGTTGAAAGCATTGCCCCCACTGCAACCAGCGCGACACCTGATCCACCTAAAGCGCGGGTCGAATCCACGAACGGGGCTTCAGATTTTGCGAGGTCTTCAGGCGGCACAAGCATCATGACGGCGACCGTTACACTCATATAAACAAGTGTGACCGTGATGACCCCGAGTGCAACCGCTCGCGGTAATGTGCGCTTAGGATCTGCTACAGAATCAGTTGCGACAACTCCAGCTTCAAGGCCTAAAAATGCCCACATGGTCAAAAGCGCAGTCGATGCCAAAGCTGGCACAATCCCGACCTCCGGCATTTCGAGCGCGGGTAACTCTGCCGGGCTCGACATTAACGCCGCCAATCCAACCACAACCGCAAGCGGGAGGAGCTTTAAAATGGTCAAGATAATTGTTGCCATCGCAGCTTCCTTGACACCGCGCAGCGCTATTAAAGTGAGTGTCCATATGAGCAGTGCTGCGATGCTGATCTGAACGAATATATTGGAAGCAATCCCTGGAATCAGGCTGCCCGCATACCCGACAAACGCCATGGCTACAGCTGGGATCGCAATCACCAAAGAGACCCATAGGCTCCACCCCGCAAGAAAACCAGCAAAATCCCCAAACGCATCCCGCGCAAAGATGGCTGGGCCGCCTGAGCGCGGGGACCTAACAGCGAGTCGACCGATTACAATCGCGATTGCGATGGCCCCAGCTCCGGTTATCAGCCAGCCTGCAAGCGCAAATAGACCATATGGAGCAAGAACGCTTGGTAAGAGAAAAATGCCTGAGCCAATCATGCACCCGACAGTCAGGCTCCAAATGCCCCAAAAGCCGATTGTACCTCTTGCATTTGCTACATACTTATTGCGCATAAGTCCCTCCCATACACTAAGCAAATATGCCTAAATGTACGCTTTGAAATGCGACGCACGGCCCTCAGAATCTTAGTCAATTCTGAATATATGCTTGGCCTTACATCCTGATTTTGACACGAAGCTTTTCCATGAACCATTCCCATCACCGGGGTCTGTCGAGAGACACCAACCACGGCCATTGTCTTTCCCGGCATGGTGGATTTTCCGTCCGCCCTGGAAGATGCGCATTTCGTCGATGAAGAAGGCGTTACTGCCGTTTGTTTCAACGACAACATGGGATATCTGACGGTCTGATTGTATTGTGAAACTAGGGTCTGCCCCGATAGATGGACAGCTCACACCATTACGGCGTCTCGTTCCCATATGCTTTTGCTTTGAATAAAAGTGGACCCGAATTTCATCTTTCGTGTCCTCGTTATCCATGTCTGTGTGATAACAATCTAGCGTGACCTCAAACTCGCGGGAATCACCGCGGCCAAGAAGGCGTCCAATTTCTGTGCTGATCTCGCTGCCAATGCCTTCAGTGACATCAACCACGGCCTCGCCTGCATCCTCGATCTTGCCTCGCGTATTCTGCGTTCCGCCTGAACCATCGTCAAAGGCAAACTCAAATGAAGGCTGGCAGCCGGACTGAGAGACATAATTACGCCAGGAACCATCCGTGTCTGCAGGATCGGTTGAAAGGCACCAGCCTCGTCCATCATCTTTACCATGATGGTAAGTCTTCGTTGTGCCATTATACATTTTTAGCTCATCCATGAAAAAGGCGTTATCGCCATCAATTTCGATGACAACGTGCGTGATTTTTTCCGGTGTTTGCAGCTCAAAGCTCGGATCGGCACCCACAGAGGGACAGGATAGAGAATTGCGGTAAATGCCTTGAACGAACTGAGTGCCTGCAAAGAAATTCACGGTCACGCGATTCGTCGTGTCCTCATGCGAAAGAGCAATGTGATAGCAATCAATATCGACGCGATATGAGTTCGGATCAGAAGCTCCAAACTCCAGATTGGCCCAGCCTCCAATCTCCGAGACGGCGTTGGAAATAGCACCCGTTGAGGGAGCTTTGAGAACATGTTGGGTATAACACGCATTTGCCGCGCTATTGCTCTGACCATTCGCCCAAGCGCTGTCACCGCCGTACAATACGGCACTATAATATCCTTCCGCCGCTACAGAGCAGTCGATGTAGCTCACAAATCCATTCCGATGCCAAGAGTTGCGACAGATTCTGAGCATATCAGTCTTAAAATCATCATCACAAAGTATTTTGGCGTTAAGGTTGCTTGCCTCTAGCCAACCAGCTTCTCGCCAAGGGGCAGAATAGCAAACATCATGTGACTTGCAGGCATCCTTGAATACCGCAGAGAGATAGTCGGTTGCCGCATTTCTCATGCTTTCAGGAACCGAGCACCGCAAAGGATCGGCATTTGAAAATTTGAGAGGAGAGTCTTCGAACGCGAAACTACGGGTATAGGGTTCGCGTTCGCAGCTATACTGAAAATATGTCTCTGAAATTGAGGTGGCATGCCTACAACTTTCAGTCGCTTGGGCAACCGTATGGCTAGCACGAACATAATCATTCAGGCATTCGTAGGTTTTTATGGCGCTATGCGTGTTTCGGCATACACGCCGGGCCTGAAGGTTACTTAGTTTATAGCCAAAAGAGTTTTTATCGGTTAGCGGTGCGACCCTGCCTGAATAGTCTATGTAATAGCCCAACTGCGCCCACTCTTGGCAGACTTGTTCCTCGTAAGACTGCGCGCTGGCATAGCTTAGGCCAAAAGGCTGCGCCAGCGCGAAGATTAGCAAAAAAGCGATCCAGAACCGCGATAAAGATAATTGAATGGTAGTCATAATTTTCCCTCAACGCGGTTTGGCGCTTTATCTCGATCTGTTCATTTTATCCGATTGTGAACTTGTGGCTTGCTTTACAGCCGGACTTGGAGACGAAGTTTTTCCAAGACCCATTGCCGTCGCCTGTATCTGTAGAGAGGCACCAGCCGCGACCATTATCTTTGCCAGCATGCTCGATTTTCTTGTTATTTTGAAAAATTCGCAGTTCGTCGATATAAAACGCATTGTCGCCATTCGTGCTGACCTCAATATGCGTGATCTGCCACTCAGACTGTATGTTGAAACTTGGATCAGCACCGATTGAAGGACATCTCACGCCGTTTTTGTACCGGGACCCGACATGTCGATTACCAGAATAAAAATGCACAGTAATTCGATTGCTGGTGTCTTCATTGTCGATGCCAGAGTGGTTACAATCGATTGCGACCTCAAAGTCTCGTAAGCTTGAGCTGCCAAATGTGCGGTCAAGCGCTGTTCCAATCTCACTACCAACATCAGTCGTTGCAGTCCCTACGGCATCGCCAACCGTGTTTGCAGAATTAGAAACCCAATCGGCATAGGTCCGAGCGCCGCTGGCGACCTCTTGAGTCCACTCGTAGTAGGCCTCACCAGCTTGATTAGCGGCCCAGATTGTCCCTTCGCCAACATGTCGAAGGGCAGCTTGTGTATTAGAAGCAAACTCTTCGACGGCATTGGGATCATTTAATAGCTTTTGGCATTGATTGATGGCGCGACCCCATTCGTATGACCCGGTATTCATATGCATACGAAAGCAATTAACGGGCGCACGATAATCGGTCGCGCCGCGGCACAGTTTCCTGACATTGTTCGGGTTCCAATTAGTATTTTGACCCGATTTGTCCCAGGCAATTTTACCTTGTACCGCATTATAACATGCATTTTCCTGCGTGGATTGAGCACTCGCATTAGGGGCTGCCGCAAAAGCTATAAGCGCGAAGCCCACCGGCAGGGCAGTATTAGAGATTTTTGTTCCAAACATAATCTGGCTCCTTTTTCGTTAGTGCAGCGCGGTAGGCACCAAGGCCTTGGCTGCGATGTGAAAAAGGGAACCTGTCGTCTGCTCATTCGCAAGAAAAATCAGACATAAACCGCTTCAAATGGGGGATTCACCCCACGAATACAGCTTCAAAATGAATGTCTGTGCAGATATTCAATTAGACAAGAGGTAAACGGCGCATTGTATTGAATGATTGGTCTATACCTGCTGGCAATGACGATTAGTCTGGTAAAAAAAGCGCAAATCTGGAGCCATTTCCCAGCCAGGATTTTATTCTGAATTGAAGTCCAAATTCTGTCGCCAACTCGTCGATAATCGCGAGTCCCAATCCTTCCCCATCAGACTGAGGTGCCTTACTATATCGCTTTCTCAGTACAGTAATTTCGGCCGGTGCTATTCCAGCGCCATTGTCCCAGACTTGTAGCTCTACCCCGCCAGAAACCCGGCGGCACCCGGCAACAATTCGGTCCCCATCACTGTGGCGGATGGCATTTGAGACTAAATTAGACATTATTCGAAAAACTGCCATAGGCTCTGTTTTGATTTCATATGAGGATGGTACGCAGGAAAGCTGGATACCCTTAGCAATGGCCTCATCGTTAAACATGGTTTTCAAGTGCTGCCACACTTTAGTCACTGGATATGAAGCAATTTCAGCTGACTGAGTCTCTACCGTTTCATGCGGACGCGTATTGGTAAGAAATTGGCCAATCAAACCCTCCAAATATGAAATGCTCGACTGGATTTCTTCCGGTGGTTTTCCAGCGGGGCTCTCGCGTGAGAGCGCGGCACGCAGCGAAAGAAGCGGTTGCTGAACATCATGGCTTGCCTGAGCTAGCTGGAGGCGTTGCTTCTCAGCACGGATCATGGCCTCACTTTTCTCCCTTTCTGCAGAAAGAAGATCTTGGGTCATAATCAGTTCACGCTGCATTGCATCCTGGTTTTGCCGTCTCAATACCGCTGCTTGGCGGTTAATCGCTAATGACAACATGCCAGCCTCAAACAGGACGGCAATTGAAATAAAGTCGTGGGTGTCCTGAACAGAAAAAGCGCTACTTATCCAATGCGTAATGGAGGAAAGGCTTCCTGCAATAAATAAAGCCAACCACCCGGCGACAAAAAACTTTGCACCAGGTTGTCTCCGCAGCGCCGCAAGCACGCCACAATAGATTAAGAAAACAATCGTCAAAGAATTGAAGATGAATCCGAACCGCTTCAATTGCGCCGTGTCGAACAAGGGTCCGGTACATATAATCAAAGCACTTACCACAATGAGAATGAGCGCCGCCTTGTACGCCATAGGGTGATATCGACGAAGGTCGAGAACGGTAATCGTAAAGATCGCACCGGTTATCGATAGGCCATATCCAAGGGATAAAGACCCGTATGCATTCCATTCTGGCCAGTGCGGCCAGATATGCTGAAATGTGTATCCTTTAGTATGCGCTAAAAAGAGCAATACGGAGCCAAAGTAGAGCGCATAAGCGAGGTGAACGCGCCACCGCATGACCCCCATGGATAAAAGTGTGAAGAAAATCATTGCTGCGCCTGCGGCATAAATCGTAAAGTTGCGCAGATCCGCGCCATATTTCAGGCGATAAAAGCTTTCCGTCGTTTCAACGCTGATCGGCATCTCCGTCGCGCCATTTGACCAAAAGGTTATGTACACCGTCGCCTTTTCATTGGCATCCAGAGATAGGGGTGTGGCCAAATTGCGATAGTCTATTGGGCGTTGGGTAAAGGGTAGATGCTCACCGTCTTTGAGCAAAACAGTCGTTTGACCATCCTGAACGATGTAAACCCTTAGAAAATGCATAAAGCGAGCATGCAAGACAAGGAACTGATCAAGCCTTTCTGATGTTGAATTGCGTACGTCCAAACGCAACCAGATTTGCGATTTCGTATATCCGAAATCGACACTTTGGCCCGCCAGTTTTTGGAAGGCAGGGGCCTGCCCGAGCAATATATCTTCTACGGATATGGCTCCGCGATCCGCCAGCAGGTATTTTGCATTCTGCTCTATCTCACTCGCGCCGATTGTTGTTCCCGGGGTCAGGGACAAAGGCGTTTCGCCATGAGCTTCATTTATCAACAAGACAAGGAGTAACACTAACCCACTGAATATTTGACTGATTGTCCTCATCGGGTGATGCTTATCACGCTGTTTGAATTAGGAGAAGCAATCCCTCGTGCCGGTTTCCTCTGTTGTCATCGCCGATGACCACCCATTGATACGTACCAGTCTGGCTGAACTGCTCGAAAGAGATCTGCGCTTCAAGCTTATTGGTGAGGCAGAAGATGGAATTGAGGCGCTTAGCAAGGTAAAGGCGCTACGACCTGACTTGCTGATCCTCGATCTCAAAATGCCGTTATCATCCGGCATTGAAACTTTTGCTGAAGTCAAACGCTGGGCACCCAAAACGAAAGTTCTTATCCTAACCGCGAGCCAAGGCCCTGCCTTGCTTTCGCAACTCTATGAAGCGGGTGTGGATGGGCTTATTTCGAAAGACTGTGATGCCAGAGCCGTCCTGGACGCTCTGTCAGATATAAATAAGGGTGAGCGCGTTATCGATCCAGCACTACTCGAGCGGTTAAATACGGTAACAGATGGGCCAAGCTTCACGCCTCGTGAGTTTCAGATACTGGACTTAATCGTAAACGGATTGAACAATTCCGATATATCCAAACGCTTACATATTAGCCCAAAAACCGTGGATCGGCATCGCACAAATATCATGTCTAAGGCTGGCGTTCACTCTGTCGCACAACTCATTGTGTTCACGTTGCGGAATGATTTGTTGACGGAACTAAACTGAGCTGCTCTCGCTCTTTTGTAACGAGCGCTAGGCTCTAGCTATCGCAAATCGCTTTTCTTTTTCGATGTAGGCCTCAATACGACCATCAACAATTCACCGATGGCGTTCGATCTGTTAGCTAAGTCGGCAGCGCATGAAGCGCCAGTCATATCGTAGCGCTTCAGGCACCTCTGCCTCTGCATAGGGTGGAATATCTGCAAACCCCGCCGCCTCGTAAAGGCGATGAGCGGACGTCATGAAGGGGCCAGTATCCAACACTAGCTCTTGATAGCCAAAATTCTGCGCGTCGATTACGAGCCGATCCAAGATCTTTGCGCCTATTCCTCCGCCGCGACTCGCACGTGAAGCATAGATGCGTTTTATTTCACCAACGCCGTCTCGTATGCGGCGAAGCCCGCCCATTCCTAGCGCTGTTTCCCCATTGAAGACGATATAAACGACACCGTTTGGCGGCGTTGCCCCACACAGCTTGTCTAATGAGCTGTGGACATAATCAGCGATAGGCATTCCCAAGAGACTTGGCAGCGAAAGCCCGAAGTGTTCTTGCACTGAATCATCGGCCCAGCAGAGATACTCGATATTGAAATGTATGAGCAATTCGCGGTGATGTTCGAGATCAGCTCGCACGAAGTCTAGACCCATTTGTCGCCCCATCTTACACGCAAACCCGAAACGATGATGCGGAATCGATCCCGACCGCGAACCAATCTCCTTTCTCGACATAAGCATTGATGCGGTGGTGAATCATGGAGGTACTCCGTATTTCATTGGATGTCTGACAGCTCGCCCCAGAGCCGAATAGGCGGCGTGTCACGGATCATATTATCAGCCATTTTGACGAATTCAGGATTGAAATAGGCGCTGCAAAGCGACCAGAGTGCGCGAGTCCTAGGCGTACCCAGCACGAAGAAAATCACGCCGCGATAGGTTTCCCAGGAATCTTTTGTCATTGCCCCGCTCTTATACTGAAGATACTCGAATTCACGGGCTCGAAGCTGGCCAATCATCCAGAAAAAGAGCTGAGTTTTCTCATCGAATGTGGGAGTCTCTGGCTGAGAGGCGATGCGCCCCAGGTCTGGGAACTCAACAAATTTATAAACCCCGGTTTGATCATTTGCGAGCTGTGCCTGCCGAGACTCGGAACGCATTTGCTCAGCACCCTGACGCACTTGTATCGTCAGATAAATCAATGTCGCAGCGACAACGACAACGCCGACAATTTGAGCGATTAGCGCAATTTGCTCGAGGGTCATCCAGCAGTCTCCTCATAAGACACACCTGCAAAGTGGTTTATGCTTTTGGTAAAGGCTTCAAGGCGGCGGAAGATCATCGGGTCGACTCACGTTGATGCGTTTTCTTGGTGAAGGCCTCTAGAGCTTGCCGAAGGTCCTCAAGGCTCTCGGTCACGGTCCGATTGAATTCGATATGCGCCTTGTAATTTGCGGCGTTCCAATATGCGGTGTTTGTGAAGCCGTTATCCTCGCGCATCGCTGTCAGATCGCAGACGAAGAACCCGGATAGCAATTTGGAGAGGTCTGTCTCAGACGTGGGTTGGATAACCATGGGATGATCCGGTATAAGATCGTCAACCGATCGCACGACCCCATCGTGAACATCGCGCGCCCGGGTTCTCGTCAGAAGATAGGTGCGGATTGCACTCAGCACATTTTCATCGCGAAATAATGCGAGCCCGCCCGTTTGCTGGAGCTCAATCAAGGTCGCCAGATCGTCTGTGGGGTTGGTAATGACCGATGACATTGCAATGCTATCGCATTCGGCTTCGGTGAGAGACCGGTCGGTTTCGCCCAAGAACACCGGAGTTGCAGAGAGGAGGTTGGCGTAGATCCTCTCGCGCACCTCCAGAAGCGGCTGACGCACCGATTGGAGGTCTGCGACCTCATCGTAAAGTCGCAAAACATAAACGGCTTCTTGGCGCTTACGGTCTTGTTCCTGCGCCCACGCCTGTACCTGAAGGCCGACAAACACACCGATCACCACGATGCAGAAGTCGAGAAAAACCGCGAACCAGTTCTCTTTCTCGACATGGGCTTTGATGCGACGGAGGATCATGGGCTTAAACCTTCCGCCTCGAGACGCTGGATCACCGCCCGTGTTTCTGTGATCAATTCATCGACAAAAATTCGGCACGATGAAATTAAGCCAAGCCGGAGAACGACGAGATTATCGAGCTCGCGATTGCCCTCAAACATTTCGAGCGTGTTGTGAAAGTGTGAGGGTCCTACTAAGCCTCCTGAGAGGCTATATTGCTCACCCAAAGCGCCAAACGAAACCTCTTTCAGCACGTAAGGGATAACGTTGGCGTCTCGCTGTTCGATCGCATCTCTCTCGACGCGACGAAGTTCGTCATAGGTTTCATCCCATTCGACCAGGAGCTCGCGAAGCCTTAGTGCTTCTAGGCGACGCAGCCCCCCTCCTCGGGCGAGTTCGTCTAGCGTGGTTCTGTCAATCGTAAGATTAGGAATTGAAACGATGTTCATCAGTGATTTATCGATCTCGTTTATGTCCACGTTTGGTCGCTTACCCGCTATCACTTCACGGAGGATCGAAGTGTCATCGATTTGACGGTCAAGGCGTGAGCGAAAAGCGTTGAGCCTGTCGAGATTTTCAGAAAACTCGATATTCAGACTGGTCAATTGCCCAGCCAATTCTCTTTGGTCTACCCGAGCCTCATTCCAGTTCGCCACTTGAATACCGATGAAGACGCCAACCACAACGATGCAGAAGTCGAGGAAAACAGCGAACCAGTTTTGAGCTTTCACGTGTTTAGTGATGCGCCGAAGTAGCATTTATTCCTCAGTAATTGGCCGAACTTTCTTGTGTTTGAGATTCACGTCGTACGTGGGGGCGCTGCCGTATGTCAGTACCCGCCAGATCCACTCTAAAGGTCCATATTGAAAGCGACTGAGCCAGAGGTTGGAGAACAGGATCTGGCCAAGATAAACAGCGCCAACAAGCAGATAAAGTGACTGGATTGACCACTGGCCCGCTTGATCAAAGCCGATCCCAAGAAAAACAATCAGGCCAATCGCTGTCTGGCCGAGATAGTTTGTCAGCGCCATACGACCCGGTGCAGCCAGTATGTTCAGAACCGGGCGGGCAACACGCCATAAAAGGATGAACCCAGCCGCGTAGGCCAGACCGAGCGGAATGACGGCAAAGGTATAGGCAATGACCGCATACAAACCCTGCATCGAATATGGCCTGCCAAATCCAATCCCGTTCAGGCTGGCAAGGACGGGACCGGCGATCATGCCGCTAAGGCCGCCAATAACCACAATAGCTCCTAAAAGCTTGGTGTTCTCAAGCAGCGTTCCCCGTACAAGCTGACGACCTGCCCAGAGGCCCAGAAGCATGATGGCGAAGAGTTTGGGCCAGCGCCACGTGTCAAAGAGATAGCCAA
>JBCCDF010000006.1:0-28026 GCA_039030935.1 Pseudomonadota bacterium
CGCTGAGGGACAGGTTCTATTCGGCGAGGTCGAGATGCAGCAGCCTGATTTGTCAGGCGATTTTGGCTTGCTGATGTCGTGGGCAGACAAGGTGCGTGCGCTGCGGGTGCGCACCAATGCTGAGACCCCGGGCGATGTGTCTGTGGCGAAGGAATTTGGGGCCGAAGGGATCGGGCTTTGTCGCACCGAACACATGTTCTTTGACGCGGAGCGCATTCCTGTTGTGCGCGCGATGATCTTGGCGGGTGATAAGGCTGGGCGCGAAGCCGCGCTTGCGAAACTGTTGCCGATGCAGCGCTCTGATTTCGAGGCGATTTTCCAGATTATGGGCGAGTTGCCGTGCACGATCCGACTGCTTGACCCACCCCTGCACGAGTTCATGCCGCACTCTGAGGCTGAGATGGCTGAGGTCGCGGCCTCTTCCGGTGTGGATATCAAGACGCTCAAAGCGCAGGCAAATGCGCTGCATGAAAGCAATCCGATGCTGGGTCATCGCGGATGTCGCTTAGGGATTACCTATCCCGAGATTTACGCGATGCAGGCGCGCGCGATTTTTGAGGCCGCTGTGGCGGTGGCAAAGGCTGGGGGTATCACGCCGAAACCGGAAGTCATGATCCCATTGGTGGCGACGCGCAAAGAGTTAGATATATTGAAGCGTGTAGTCGATGAAGCGGCGTCGGCTGTGTTTGCCGAGCAGGGTGTTTCGGTTGAGTATCTGGTTGGCACGATGATCGAACTTCCACGCGCCGCCCTTCAGGCCGGTGAGATCGCGCACACGGCAGAGTTCTTCTCCTTTGGAACAAATGACCTGACGCAAACAACTTTGGGCATTTCCCGTGACGATGCCGGACGTTTCCTAGGTGATTATGAGCGCCAAGGGATTTATGAAAAGGATCCGTTTGTCACGATTGATCAGGACGGCGTCGGGGAACTTGTGCGGTTGGCAGCTGAACGCGGACGAGCGACGCGCAATGAGATAAAGCTTGGGATTTGCGGCGAGCATGGCGGCGATCCGGCGTCAGTCACGTTCTGTCACACATTAGGCTTAGATTATGTCTCATGTTCGCCTTATCGTGTTCCAATTGCGCGATTAGCAGCGGCTCATGCTGCCCTGAAAGAGGCCTGATTCCGACAAATTTACGGGTTATGCACAAGCTGAGACGCCGGACGTGTTTGTCAAAACTGTGTGATTTGAGCAACATTTGCAAAATTGCAGATGACGTATTTGCTGGGAGAGACGTCTCGAAACTGTAACAAATGCAACAGTTTGCGCGTGAATTGACTCGCCTAATAGGAGATTCATCCCGAGTTCAGCCTGCAAGTTTATAATAAAAGTCTGTAACGTTTGCAGAGTTTTGGTTGATTTGAAGCAAGTCGATCAAATATCTGCACACCTGAAGCGCAATTGCGCGCGATGTAAATAACGGGGTTGAACAAGTTGTAGGCCTTATAAAGAAGGTCGCAAATTGGTGGTCACTTTCAAATGCAGTCTCCTCTCTCAAATCTGAACGAGCAATCTTCCATGTCTCGTCTGTCCGCATGGTGGCAACGCCAAGCGCCAGATGAGCAGAGGCGGATCAAGACACGCTCGGCATTCGGGATTGTGTGCGCACTAGGGTTGATTGCTGGCCTACCTCTCATGTCGCACAGCGCAGCGCTGCAGACTGCTGACCATGACTGGCGCGTCAAGAATGCCAAATTTGCAGAGATTCAAGACGCCGGTGCTCTGATCCGTGCAGACGAAAGTGCACCGTCACTTCTACGTCAGGACTGGCTTCGCAGTGTCGAATATTCATTGGAGCGCGACCCAAGCTCTGCATTGTCAGAGATCTCAGCGCTGGAACGTGATCGTGCGGCGCTGAAAAATTTGAGAAGCTTCGAACCCATTCATTTGTCACAAGCAGAAGATATGGCAGCGCAAACACAGTGCTTGGCGCAAGCGGTTTATTACGAGGCGCGTAGTGAGCGCACAGAAGGCCAACTTGCAGTCGCAGAAGTGATTGTGAACCGTGTGAAGGATCACCGTTATCCGAACACAATCTGTGATGTCGTTTTCCAAGGCGCAACGCGAACAACGGGCTGCCAGTTCACCTTTACGTGTGATGGCGCGATGGGGAAAACGCCAACAGGCTGGCGTTGGGAAAAAGCCCAGAATATTGCGAGCCATGTTGTGATGGGACTGAATGAGAAACAGACCCGTGAGGCCACGCATTATCATGCGACTTACGTCAATCCTGTTTGGAATTCTGGCTTGATTAAGACGCGCCAAATTGGCACGCACATTTTCTATCGCTTCCCACGTGGCGGTGAGTGGCAACTCGCGAGCGCACGCCAACGCGAGCGCCTCGCGCAGCGCAATGCCAGATTGCAGACCCTTAGTCCTGCGCCGTAGTTTTTAAAGACACGATACGCCTTGGCGGCTAAGCTGAGATTTCTGGCGGGGCGCGGTTCGACGATCTATTATAGTCCAGCTTTACTCGGTGCTCAGAAAGCCTTCCGCCTCAAGCCATGACAAAATTTGATCCGCAGCCTCTTCTGGGGATTGGTCGACAGTATCAATCGTGATTTCAGCCTCTTTAGGGGCTTCATATGGACTATCGATCCCAGTGAAGTTCTTGATCTCACCGGCGCGTGCTTTTTTGTAGAGGCCCTTCACATCGCGCTGCTCGGCGACGTCCAGAGGCGTGTCGACAAAGATTTCGACATACTCGCCTTCGCTCATCAGATTACGCGCCATGCGTCGCTCTGAGCGGAAGGGCGAAATAAAGCTGACCAGCGTAATCAGTCCTGCATCGCTCATGAGTTTAGCGACATTGGCAACCCGGCGGATATTCTCAACACGGTCA
The DNA here is from genome assembly GCA_039030935.1 of Pseudomonadota bacterium. Classification (GTDB taxonomy): domain Bacteria; phylum Pseudomonadota; class Alphaproteobacteria; order Caulobacterales; family Hyphomonadaceae; genus Henriciella. Next base: position 2,847 of record JBCCDF010000006.1, read on the forward strand.
GCATCGGTGAATCCCAGATCGCGGTTGAGACCGTGGCGGACATTGTCCCCGTCGAGCAGGAAGGTGTGCTTGCCTTGTGCCAACAGTTTTTTCTGGAGCGCATTTGCGATGGTCGATTTGCCCGAGCCGGATAGCCCGGTGAACCAAAGAACAGCCGGTTTCTGGGCTTTCTGCTCAGCCAGCGCGTCACGGGTGACGTCCATGGCCTGCCAGTGAATATTGCTGGCCCGGCGTAGTGCAAAGTCGATCAGCCCCATGCCAACCGTATCATTCGTCAGGCGGTCAATGAGGATAAAGCCGCCCATACCGCGAATATCATCATAGGGATCGAAAGCGATGGGCTTGTCGAGCGACAGGGTTGTGACGCCGACCTCGTTCAACTCCAGCTCTTTCGCGGGCTTCTCTTCCAGCGTATTGATATCGATGCCAAACTTAGGCCGGTTGAGCGTTGCTGGAACGATATTGCTGCCCATTTTAACAAGGTAGCGGCGGCCCGGTAACATCGGCTTGTCTGCCATCCAGAGAATGCGGGCCTGAAACTGATTTGAGGCTTCTGCAGGGCTGTCTTTCGACGACAGGACGTCACCGCGCGAAACGTCGATTTCGCGGTCAAGCGTCAGCGTGATCGATTGTCCGGGGACAGCTTCCGGCAGGTCACCCGTCATGGTGACGATCCGCTTAACGACGGCTTCGCGGCCGCTCGGGCTGACACGAAGCGTATCGCCGGGTTTGACATGGCCGGATACGATTGTGCCTGAGAACCCGCGAAAATCCAGATTGGGTCGGTTGACCCATTGCACCGGCATCCGGAACGGACCCTTGTCACGGCGATCACCGACTTCGACGGTCTCAAGATACTCGATCAGGCTGGGGCCTGTGTACCAGTCTGTGTTGCCCTGGGGCGCGGTGATATTATCACCCGCCAAGGCCGACAGCGGAATGGGTGTGATGTCCACGTCTCGGCCAAGGGTCTCAGCGAAGGCGTCAAAATCAGCTTTGATTTGATTGAACGTGTCTTGGTCATAGTCGACCAGATCCATTTTATTGACCGCGAGGACCAGTTTGCGAATGCCGAGGCTGGAGACGATGAAGGCGTGGCGGCGGGTCTGGGTCAGGATGCCTTTGCGCGCGTCAATCATTAGAATAGCGACGTCGGCTGTGGAGGCTCCGGTTGCCATATTGCGGGTGTACTGTTCATGACCGGGTGTGTCGGCAACAATGAATTTGCGTTTGTCAGTCGAGAAGAAGCGATAGGCAACGTCGATGGTGATGCCTTGCTCGCGCTCAGCCGCGAGTCCGTCAACCAAGAGGGCGAAATCGATGTTCTCGCCCTGCGTGCCTGAGCGTTTGGAGTCGGCTTCAAGGGCTGCGAGCTGGTCTTCGTAGATCAGCTTGGAATCGTAGAGCAGACGGCCGATCAGGGTGGATTTACCGTCATCGACGCTGCCGCAGGTGATAAAGCGCAGCAGGGATTTGTTTTCGTGCGCTTCAAGATAAGCGCCGACATCTTTGGCGATGGCTTCGAGGTCTGTCTGTCTCATTAGAAGTACCCCTCTTGCTTCTTTTTCTCCATCGAGGCGGCCTGATCGCGGTCAATGACGCGGCCTTCACGCTCTGAGCTGGTGGCCAGCAGCATTTCCTTGATGATCTCATCAAGCGTATCAGCCTCGCTCTCGACGGCGCCTGTGAGGGGGTAACACCCAAGTGTCCGGAAGCGGACTTTCTTCATCACGGCGGTTTTGCGGAGGTCTTCGGGCACACGGTCATCATCGACCATGATGTCGGTGCCTTCCCAATTCACGACAGGGCGTTCAGCCGCGTAGTAAAGAGGCACGATCTCAATCTTTTCGCGACGGATGTACTGCCAGATGTCGAGTTCCGTCCAATTTGACAGAGGAAAGGCGCGCACACTCTCACCGGGGGCGAGGCGGGCATTGTAGAGGTCCCACAGCTCGGGGCGCTGGTTTTTCGGGTCCCAGCGGTGTTCTGCAGTCCTGAAGGAGAAGATGCGTTCTTTGGCGCGGGATTTTTCTTCATCGCGACGCGCCCCACCGAGAGCGGCGTCGAATTTGTACTTTGTCAGCGCGGTTTTCAGCGCTGATGTTTTCATGATGTCGGTGTGAAGCGCTGAACCGTGAGTAAACGGGCCGACGCCCTGAGCGACGCCTTCCTCATTGGTATGAACGATCAGGTCGAGACCGAGTTCTTTGGCTTTACGATCACGGAAGGCGATCATCTCGCTGAACTTCCAGGTCGTGTCGACATGCATGAGCGGGAAGGGCGGCACGCCGGGATAAAACGCCTTCAAAGCCAAATGCAGCATGACGGCACTGTCTTTACCGACGGAGTACAGCATGACGGGGTTTTCAGTGGCAGCCGCCACCTCTCGAATGATATGAATACTCTCGGCTTCAAGCCGGTCGAGATGGGTAAGAGAGGTCACTGCCGCAGCACTCCTGATCCTAAGACGAAGAACGCCCCTCAGGTAAAGATTATCAGGATCGGATCAACCAAAACCGGTCGATTTGCTGCAAGAAGTTGAACGCTATCCGCTATTGGCCTGCTTCAGGGGCGGAATGGGGCGAACTTGCCAGCTTCGATCTGCCGACAGGCGCTCCATTCTGATGCAGTCTGCTTTGAGAGCTCTCAGCGCGCTTTGCATGTCTTCAATCAGAAGCGGGAACTCTTTGCCCTCAAAACTGGACGGATCGACACCGAGCTTGTGCAGGTCGAACTTGGACAATGTTTCCAATGCATGCTCGATCATAAGATGCGGTTCGCGCCAGTTTCGTTGCATGATAATCCCCGTTCTCTCTTAATAGGGGAAATTATCTACAATTTCTATTAAATCAACATTAAGTTGAAATTTTCTGGCTCGATTTGCTCTTTAGGACGTCGTCGCGAAGCTCAATAAACGTTTCGGTCAGCTCTGGCGACGTGGTGTCATGGCCGACAGTTTCCAGGACCATTTTCGGGTTCACAAAAGATCGATCCGTCGCGGCAAATTTCGCAAGGACATTGACCGTGGCATGAATGCGATCTTTGCGCACAAAGTTGTGGCGAAGACCGACATAGGTCTCATCCCAGCATGTGATCTGTGTCTCAAGACGAAATTTCTGAGGAAATTTGAGCATTTTCGAGACGACGACTTTTTCCGATAAAATCACTGGAATCCAGCCCCGCTTTCGCATCGTGCTCCAGCAATTAGACCGGATGATGAAGTTGATCGTTCCGAGATCGCTGAAAGAGAAGTAACGGCTATTCGTGAGGTGGGCGAACATGTCCTGATCCGTCAGCCAGACGCTGAACCTTAGCTTGTATAGATCAGTGATCTTACCATCTTTGGTGGAGAAAAGAGCTCCAAAGAAAACGCGAAGAAGGCGAAGAAACAGGTTCACTTTGGCACTCCCTTATGAGGTGAGTGTAACTGCCTGCATATCCCGCGCCAGTTGAGCGTTAAAATTGGTGATGTGTGATACAGCTTCATATGAAAACGTTGCCCCCGTATACCATGTCCTATCGCGACCCTGCATAGTCTTCAATGTCTGGAGAAGGCCATTACGAATCGCGTCGAAATCGTAGAATGAATGATACTTCCACATTTTCTGGAGGATGATATTCGTCACCGTCGCACCTTTACGGGTGAGATCTTCTCGCAGAATCTCTTTGAGTTCGTCACTGGTATAATCGCCCGAGAGCTGGCCTGAGAGATAGACATTGCCACCAAGGTCGGGTTCGAAACCATCATGTCTTGCCGACAAGAGCTGTCCTAGCTCTGCGCCCGGCAATACAGCTTCTTTGTAGCTTTCAGTGTCGACATCGGTGAACCAGTTGTCAGCGGTAAAGAGCGTGGTCGTGTAGCCGTTCCAGCGAACTGACTTGATCACAAAATCTTCGTCTTGAGTTGGCTGTGCGAGCTTGCCGAAGTCATCCAGAGGGATCGCGCAAACGAGTTGGTCAAACTCAAAAGCGTCACCATCCTCTATAGAGACACGGATGCTGCTCCCACTACGATCAATCTCTTTGACCCGACTGTTCAGCCTGACATCGAGGTCAGCAGCAACCATGTTCCAAAATTCTGCCCAGCCAATTTCTGGCATTTTAAGCTGTTTGAGAAGCCCTGTGATGAGAAGCTTCATATCATTCCAGTCGAGGGCTTGGACGGTGGAGGCCTCATCGACAAAACCGTAGGCGATATTTGTCGTTGAGCGATGCATGAAGTGCTCAATTTTTCCGAGCTCGCGTTCAGAAAGCCATTCCCCGATTGGCATTGCGGCTTGTTCGAGAGCCCACTGAGGCGGATTTGGCGTTTTCAGCGCTTTCTGGAGTTTAGCCTTATCTGTCCAATAACGGTAAAGCTGGACAAACAGGTTTGGCCCGGGGCCTTTGCGGATGTAGCTGGTGAATTTATCGCCTGCGAACCGTTGTTCTTTCAGCCCTGTCATTTTCAGGCCAAACTCTTTCATCCAGCGGTTGGTGACCTTGTGAGATAAGGTCGCGTAGCAGGTGCCCATCTCAACGACTGTATCACCGTGCAGATAGGTGAAAGATTTGCCTCCGACTTGGGAGAGCGCCTCAAACACTGTGATGGAGGTAAAACCCTGTTCACGAAGCAGCCGGGCCAAGCTTAAACCAGCCGGACCACCACCAATAATGGCAATGCGACTATCGTGTTCAAGCCTGCTGTCAGACGGTGAAATTGCTGGGCCCCCGGGTGCGTTATACTCGCTATTATTCGTAAATTTCATCATTAATACTCTACCCCAATTATTCTGATTTTATTACCATGAAAAGTGCAATTCGCGCAGCAGTTTCGCCTGATCTTAAGCACATTGTGGCATGTTTCGCGGAATGCGTGCTAACAGAGACCCTTCTGCAACCGTTTTAGCCCTTTTGCGGCCCTTCCCGAAGGCGACAAGTGGTCTGCAAGCTGACGTTTATCTGCGCCAGCAAATCCTTTTGACCAAGCAACAACTGCAGATGGGCTTCATCAACACGCTTGCCGCACTGCTTGTCGCCGTCACAGCTTGGGGGTCGACATCACCCTATATTGTGGGTGGCTGGACGGGGCTGGTCTGCTTCCTCGGGCTGCTCCAAGTTTATGGATTTTGGCGTAAACGGTCGTCCCCCGAACCCAAGTCGGTCTCCGGAAGCTATTTGAAGAAAGCCGAATACGCCTCTCTTTTTGCCGGCGTTCTTTGGGGATCCACGAGCTTACTGTTCCAAGCGCCATCAGGGGGAAGCGAACTCACACTGTTCCTTTATGTGATGCACGCCGGGATGGCGGCTGGTGTGGCGAGTATTATCACGCCTCTGCCGCGCCATGTCTTGCGGTTTTCAATACCCTGCCTGATGTCGCCCACCTTTGCGTTCATGACTTATGATGGCGATTTCGCTGTGCCCGTCACGATTATGAGCGTTCTCCTACTGATCGCCCTGACCAATAGCAGTATTATGAGCTACAAGCAGTTTAGAGCCTCGATTGCACGCGCTTATGAGACGCTACAGGCGACAAATACACTTTCAAAAGCGATCAATGCTTCGAATGATACGTTCGCGTTTTATGGTCAGGACGGACAACTCGTTCTGGCGAATGATCGCCACAAAGATTGCTTTTCAACCGATCTTAAGCGCGATTTCTTTGGTGCCGTTACAGATGGTGCGCGCACGGTCAGGCATCAGGACCGTTGGTTGCTCCGGTCTGTGCGCGATGTGGAATCTGGCGGTACAGTCATTGTTCATACAGATGTTACCGGTTTGAAACAGCGCGAGCGCGAGCTTGTGGAAGCCCGACGCGAGGCGGAGGAAGCCGATAAGGCGAAGGGACGCTTCCTGTCCACGATGAGCCATGAATTGCGCCAACCCTTGCATGTTATCATTGGAAATTCGACTTTGATGTCGAGTGGATCTCTGGTCGAGCTACAACCTCATGAGGTGCAAGAATATGCCGACGACATTCACATTCATGGCGAGCACCTTTTACGCTTGATTGATGATATTATTGATTATTCAAAAGTCGGCCTCGACCGTTTCAGGTTAAAGCCCTCGCGCATTGACGTGCGCGCCATGATCGCGAAATCCGTCTCGCTCGCAGCGCAGTTTGAAGGCGTTAGGGATTATTCGGCTCTAGAGGTCAGTGTCAGCCCAAAATTACGGGAGTTGTATGTTGATGAATTCGTCACCCAGCGTATCCTTATTTCGTTGCTGTCCAACGCATTCCGACATGGTGGCAACAGTTCGCGTCTCGCGATCAAAGCGCGTTTGGATGAAAGCGGCCGACCCTATATTTCCGTTCGTGATTTTGGCTCTGGGCTGAGCGAGGATGATCTCAAGCGCGTGTTTGAGCCGTTCTATCAAAAGGATAATTCTCTGAGCCGAGAAACAAGTGGGGCTGGTCTTGGTCTGACGATCAGTCGCCACTTGGCACGTCTTCAGGACGGCGATGTGATCTTGAAAAGCCGTATTGGGGCAGGAACAAATGCAACGATTATCCTGCCGCCAACAAGTTATATTAATCCGGTCTCAGAGGAAAAGGCAGGGACAGTGATGACTGCGGATCAGAAAACAGCCTGATCCTAGCTTACGACCAGAGTTTGTCGAGTTCAGCAGCAATCGCAAAACTCCGCTTCGCGGCCTGACCTGTGATGCGCAATCCGATCATGGCTGAGCCTTCAAGGGCTGACGGATCCTGAGAGCGTCTGGCCCAGCGCGACCCAGCGACGAAGCCTTCATCCAACTCTGATAGGAAGGCGCCGAACTCATCTTCCCGGGCATCTGCGAAAAGCGGTAACCAGATCAGAAAGCGGGCCTTCGGCCACTTGGTCATCGCTCTCGGCACCCAATTGGCCAGCGCGTCCATATCAGCGTCGGTTTCATAGCTGGGGTCGAGCATAATTAGCATATTCTCCCCGCGCCGAGGCTGTAGTCGAAGGGCGCCGCGATAACCATCTTCCTTACGGATGATGGCGCGGTTTTCTTTGCGAAGCGCTTGGGCGAGGGCAGCGTGTTCTGTCGGATGTTTTTCGAACAGCGCGATGCGGGCGTTTGGACCGAGGAGTTGCGCCGCAAGGCCGGGCGAGCCGGGGTATGAGCTCGGTCCTTTGGCTTGGACATGGCTGAGCCAGGGCTGCAGCGCGCGAGCAGCTTTACTGGCTTTTGGCATGGCCAGCACACCGAGGCCTGCTTCCCCTGTCTTTGTCGCTTTATCGCCTGTCAGATCATAAAAGCCACGGCCAGAATGGGTTTCGACATACAGCAGCGGCGTGTTGGCCCTGGCCTCCTCTTCCAGCACGGCATGCAGGACCGAGTGCTTGAGCACATCGGCGCGGTTTCCTGCGTGATAGCCGTGCTGGTAAGAGAGCAAGCTTAGGTCTCCCGGTTTGCTAGGGACGCTTTACGGGCGGCCTCAAACTCATTGCCGGGATACCAGGTTGGCCAATCGGTTGAGTTGAGGATGCCGAGGCCGAGCTCGTAGAGAACGGTGACATCTTCCTCAAAACCAGACATGTCCCAGCCGTCCGAATACTCGTCCATAGGCTTATGATAGCGCTGCGCGGTGTAGACGTCTGCGAAGGCGCGACCAGAGGCAACGCCGCCATCCAATTTGTCAAAGCCGCCATCCGCATAGAGCATCGGCACCCCTTTCTTGGCGAAGGAGACGTGGTCTGAGCGGTAGAAGAAACCGGCTTGCGGGTTTGGATCAGGGACGATCACGCGGCCGTCTTCGTCGAGGATGGCTTTCAAACGATCCTCCAACTCTGACGCGCCATAGCCAACGACGACCATATCCTTGGTGCGTCCGATGGGAAGCATCCCGTCCATGTTCAGCCCGGCGACGATCTGGTGCATCGGAACGGTTGGGTTTTCAGCATAGTAGGCCGAGCCGAGCAGGCCGCTTTCCTCCAGCGTGACCGCTAGGAAGAGGGCAGAGCGGTCAAGCTCCTGAGCGGCCATCGCTTCAGCGATTTCGATGAGGGCTGTGGTGCCCGTGGCATTATCAACCGCGCCGTTGAAAATCTCATCGCGGTAGAAGTCTTGAGTTGGTTCGCCCGCTTTTTCTTCGGATTTTTTGCCGAGATGGTCCCAGTGGGCGGTGAAGAGGACATGTTCGTCTGGTGCCGTTTTGCCGGGCAGGACACCGACCACATTGCGTGACGTGGTGGTTGAGACGCTTTGGACGATGTTTCCGCTTGTCCTCAGATCGCCCATGTCGACGGGCGTGAAGCCTTGGGTCTTCGCGGCGGTTTTCATCTCTTCGAAATTGAGCCCGGCTTCTTTAAACAGCGTGCGGGCGGTTTCGACTGTGATCCAGCTCTCAAATGCGGTGCGGCTGTCGCCGCCATCAGCGCGAACCAAATCGGCCTGCGCGCCTGACCATGAATTGGCGACCACGTCCCAGTCGTATGACGCTGGGGCGGTTTCGTGGACCACAATCGCGCCCGTCGCGCCTTGGCGTGCAGCCTCCTCGAATTTGTAGGTCCAGCGGCCATAATAGGTCATCGCTTTGCCTTTGAAGAGGTCGCCTTCGAGCGCATAACCCGGATCATTGACGAGTATGACCACGGTTTTGCCTGTCGCGTCGAGGCCCGCATAATCATTCCAGCCATATTCCGGCGCGACCACGCCGTATCCGACAAAGACAAGCTCGCTATCGGCCCAATCGAGCTCGTTCACGCTTTGGCGTTTGGTCCAGAGGACAGTGTCTTCTTTAACCGTCATCGGCATGGCGGTGTTACCGCCGTTGAAAGACAGGCTGGATTTGGCTTCATCAAGCGTCTGTTCGACCATGCCGACCGTCTGGAAATAGGTGCCATTTTCACCGCCTGGCTGAACCCCGACGCGGGCGAGTTCTTGGGCGATCCAGTCCGCGCTTAACTCGCCGATGGGAGAGCCGGGCCCACGGCCTTCGAACGAGTCATCTGACAGTGTTTCAATGCGCAAGGCCATGTCGTCGGCTGTGATCGCCGCGCTTGTGCCACTGGCCAAAGGCAGGGGAAGGGCGACTGTCTCAGCGGTCGCGATATCTGCGGCACTTCTTGTGTCCTCAGGCGGTGTTTCGCTCGAGCACGCTGTAATCAAAACAAGCGCGCACGCGCCAAGGGTCACGCGAACCATGGTGACGACTCCTCTTACCCTATGTCTCCTCAATTTGTGTGACACAGGCCGGATTGGGCGACAAGAATTGGGGTGCTAGTCGACTGTGTTCATGAAGGAAGGCAGCCAGCCTTCATGGGCTTTGCGTAGGCGCGAGAGGGCGACGCTGTCTTCTCTTACGACTTTGGGCAAATCGTTGGGATCAGTCACTTTTTCTTCTGTAAGAGTTCGATCCATCATCTTAAATGAAAAAGCATCGACTTCGGCGAAGCCAAATTCGCCATATACAGAACTAGTATCAATTTTGGACTGGTCTCCTGACTCCATGACTTTGAGCCAATTGTTAGGATGAAGTGATAGTAGAAAACGGTTACTTGCCTCGCCGAAATGTAGCTCGATGTCGAATGGATGACTCTTAGTCATAAACCCGAGCCCACTCGCCAGCGCCATTTTTGCTGCTGCGCATGCAATCCCGCCATCGCTAACATCGTGCACGGCGTTGACCAGACCGTGCTCGATCAAAGAGCGCACAAAATCCGCATTGCGTTTCTCAGCCTGCAAATCCACAGGCGGCGGCGGGCCGGCCTCTTCGCCATCGAGGCCAAGGATTTCGCGGACGTAGAGGGAGGCGCCGAGATGGCCTGTCGTCTCACCGATTAGGATCAGGACATCGCCCGGCTGCACGCCCTTTAAAGTCGAAATCTTACTGACATCTTCGATCAGGCCGACGCCGCCGACGACAGGGGTAGGCGGGATGCCGACGCCGTCTGTTTCATTGTAGAGGCTGACATTGCCAGACACGACGGGGAAATCGAGCGTTTTACAGGCTTCTGCCATGCCCTCAATCGCTTTGACGATCTGGCCCATGACTTCCGGGCGTTCAGGATTGCCGAAATTGAGATTATCCGTAATCGCGACGGGTTTTGCGCCGACGGCTGAGAGGTTGCGATAGGCCTCTGCGACAGCTTGTTTGCCGCCTTCATAAGGATCAGCGGCGACGTAGCGCGGTGTGCAATCGGACGTGATGGCAAGCGCCTTATTAGTGCCGTGGATGCGCACGATCGCGGCATTGCCTTGTGATTGTGAGCTGTCGACTGTGTCGCCCATGACGTGGCGGTCATACTGTTCCCAAATCCAGCGTTTGGAGGCCATATCGGGGCACGACATAAGCTTGAGCAAAACCTCGCCATAATCCTCCGGCTCCGGATATTTGGAAGTATCCAGCGGCGCGCGCTTTTTCGGCTCGACCCAAGGGCGGTCATAATTCGGGGCATCTTCGGCGAGCGGGGGGACAGGGATGTCGCAGACGGTTGCGCCGAACTGTTTCAGGACCATGCGGCCCGTGTCGGTTGTGATGCCGATGACTTCAGCGTCGAGATCGTATTTGTCGAAAATGGCTTTCGCGACCGGCTCTTTGCCGGGCTTGAGGACCATCAGCATGCGTTCCTGGCTCTCTGAGAGCATGATCTCATAGGCGCTCATGCCGGTTTCGCGTTGCGGGACTTTGTCGAGGTCCATCTCAATGCCGATGCCGCCCTTATCGGCCATTTCGACGGAGGACGATGTCAGGCCCGCCGCGCCCATATCCTGGATCGCCTGGATGGCGTCGGTCGCCATGAGTTCAAGGCAGGCTTCGATGAGGAGTTTTTCAGTGAATGGGTCGCCGACCTGAACTGTTGGACGATTGTCTTCATCGCCCTCTGAGAACTCCGCGCTCGCCATTGTTGCGCCGTGAATACCATCGCGCCCGGTCTTTGAGCCGACATAGAAGATCGGGTTGCCGGGCGTAGCGCCGCGCGCATAGAAAATCTTGTCCTGATCAGCCAGACCAACGGCCATCGCATTGACGAGGATGTTGCCATTATACCCGCTGTGGAACTCTGTCTCGCCGGCCACAGTCGGGACGCCAACGCAGTTGCCATAGCCGCCAATGCCCGCGACGACACCTTCGACGAGGCTGCGCGTTTTGGGGTGGCTGGGGTCACCGAAGCGCAGCGCATTGACCAGCGCAATCGGGCGCGCGCCCATGGTGAACACGTCACGCAAAATGCCGCCGACGCCAGTGGCCGCGCCTTGATAGGGTTCGATGTAAGACGGGTGGTTGTGGCTCTCCATTTTGAAGATGGCAGCCTGTCCGTCGCCAATGTCGATGACGCCCGCATTTTCGCCCGGTCCTTGGATGACATGCTCATTCTTGGTCGGGAATTTGGAGAGGTGGCGGCGTGAGGATTTATAAGAGCAGTGCTCTGACCACATCACGCTGTAAATGCCGAGTTCGACCAAGTTCGGATCGCGCCCTAAACGGGTGATCAGGCGATCCCATTCCTCAGCATTGATGCCGTGTTCAGCAGCGTCGGCTGACGTCTGCGTGGCTTGCATGGCGGCGATAATCGCGGATGTGTCTGTCATGTCCGGCCTTTAGCGCGGGCAGCAGGGATTCGGAAGGGACTTTGTCGTGCTTTAGCGTGTGCCGATATAGGTCCAGCCGCGCAGGATCGCTTCTAAGGGGCCGCGCTTGAACTTGGCACGCCAGAGGCTGGTGAAAGCGATGCTTAAAAGCGCGACGATCAAAGCGATGGAGATGCAAGCGGCAGCGTCGATCTCCGCATAGAGGCCGAGGCCGTACTCATAGAAGATGAGCGTGAAGAGCAGACCTTGCAGCAGATAGGCCGTTAGAGACGCTGTCCCGCCGCGCGCGAAGAAGGTCTTAATCGGGCCGTCGGTCGAGAGTGACCATTTCGCGAGAATGCCGAGATAGCCTGCTGTCGCAAAAGGACTGCCAATGACGATGAGGAGGTTCCCCCACATCATTTGCGGATCAAACATCGAGGTCCCTTTTGTGGCGTACCACGCGCCAATCGCGCTAATCAGAAGGCCGATGGGGAGATAGATGCGCCTGCATTTACTCCAGAACGGAGCCGCAGGATTGGAGATCAGGTCGTTCCGAACAGCAGCTAGGCCGAACAGAAAGAACGCCATCGCGCCAAAGCCCTGTCCGGGCAGAATGTAAAAGATGGCACCGGCCCACTCGCCAATACGTGCGTGGATCGTGTCTATGAAGCCGCCGTTTCGGAAGGCCTCGACATAAGCGGCCGAAGCTTCTGTCATCTCGGTTTGTGCCTGTACCATCTCTTCTGGCGCGAAGGCTTGGCCCATTGTGATGCCGAATGCGCTGAAGAGGACAACGATGACCTGTACGGTGTAGAGGCCAATCGCCCAACGGATGAGGCCTTTCGTGCTCGTCTTGCGAAACAGAAAGAGAAAAATTCCAAGCAGCGCGTAGATGAACAGAATATCGCCCTGAAAGAAGAGGGTGATATTTATCGCTGCGAAAAAGAAGAGCCCGATAATCCGACGCCAGTATCGCCCCGCGAAACCTGCTCCAGCGCGCTCAGCTGACGCCATTTGATAGGCAAATCCGACCCCGAACATGAAGGAAAACAGGGTGTAGGATTTGGACAAGAAAAGCGCGTTCACACCGAAATAGGCCGCGAAATCGACCGAGGTGTTCATACCGCCATCGGCATAAAGCGCGCCTGCAAAGGGGTAGGCAAAATAAGCAACATTGACCAAAGCGATCCCGATCAGCGCCCACGCCCTCGCAAGATCAGGGAAGATTTCCCGGCCTGCGTCCTGAGTTTCTTGTAAGTACGACATGGCTAAGCCTCCCAACGCAGCACGGGGATTAGGAAACTCGAATTGTCGTGAACGTCAAGGAATGACTAAACCGCGCTCATTAGGCTTTCAAAGACGCCTTTGCCGTCGCTTCCGCCTTCATGGCCACCTATGGCGCGCTCTGGATGGGGCATCATGCCGAGGACGCGGCCATTGTCGCTTAGGATACCGGCGATATCGCGGGCTGAACCGTTTGGATTGTCGACATAGCGAAACGCGACGCGTCCTTCGCTTTCCAGCGCGTCGAGTGTGTCCTCATCGGCGACGTAGTTTCCGTCATGATGGGCAATAGGGACTGAGATTTCAGTCTGGTCTGAATAAGCACTGGTGAAGGCTGAGTTAGCGCTCTCAATCTTTAGCATTTGCGGCTTGCAGACGAAGTTGAGTGAGGTGTTTCGCATCAGGGCGCCGGGCAGCAGCCCTGTTTCGCAGAGAATCTGAAACCCATTGCAAACACCGAGGATGTAGCCGCCGCGCTCCGCATGGCGATGGAGCTGAGCGATGACGGGGCTGTTGGCGGCCATCGCGCCGGTACGCAGATAGTCGCCATAGGAAAATCCGCCCGGCACCATGACGAGATCAGTGTCGTCTGGGATTGTCCCATCCTTATGCCAGACCATAGCGGGCTCGTGGCCTGTGGCTTGGCGCAGCGCAACCTGAGCATCACGGTCGCAATTCGACCCGGGAAAGACAATGACAGCGGTTTTCATAGCCACTCCTCTGTTGTCTGCGCTTTAGCAGGGAGTCGAAGGATTTGGGAATAGGGCGAGCGCGGTGTGATCCCTCACCTGTAAGGCGAATTAAGTTGCAGGGGCCATTAACCTCACGGATAAAACCATAAATTCAAGGGGTCTCCGATGCGCGTCGCTTTTACAACTCTAACAGTCCTTTTACTGCTTCCCGCCTGCTCAACTGTTGCCGGTGTCGGTAAGGATGTGAGCGCGGCCGGGCGCGGTCTGACCCATGTTGCTGATGAAGTCAGAGATGAGGTATTCAGACGCGGTGAGCAGGATCGTTACATTGAACGCCGCTATTTCGACCAAGGGGCTGTTGGCTCAACTGTCATCGTGAAAGAGCCCTGCGACCCTGCAGCGGGAGAATTGAGGGGTGGATCAGGGCTTCCGCCATGTCCGCGCGTGCACTATAAGCAGTGATGTCGAAACTTTGGAGTTTTCCGATGAAGGCCATAATCGCACTATTCTTCGCCCTTCCATTCCTTGCGGCTTGCAACACGATTGCTGGTGTTGGTGAAGACGTGGAAGCCGCCGGTAAAGTGGTTAAGGAAACCGCTGAGGACGTAAAAGACGAGTTCAACGACTGAAGCGACTAAGTTGACGATGTCAGTCTGAACGCCGAAAGGCGAACAATGTCTGTTTCACATACCTATCGTGGCAATGCACCTTTACGGCTGAACAAGTGGATGGCTGAGCTCGGTCTATGCTCCCGGCGTGAGGCCGAAGCGCTGATTGCGGCGGGAGTGGTAAAGGTCGATGAGGTCGCTATTGAACAGCCCGGCCATAAGATCGAGCCGGGGCAGACGCTGACCCTGTCAGAGCGTGGTCAAAAAGCGATTGAAGGGAAGTTTACCGCAGTTCTGAATAAACCGGTCGATTATGTATCCGCCCAGCCTGAAGGCGATCAAATTCCCGCCGTGCGTTTGATTACGAGGAAGAATACAGCCGATGCCGCAGACGGTGCTAGCAGTCGGAGCCTCGCGCCTCTTGGACGCTTGGATCAGGACTCCCACGGGCTTTTATTGCTATCAGAAGACGGTGTCTTGGCGAAGGCCATCATTGGACCTCATCACGCTTTGGAGAAAGAATATCTCGTCACGGTTTCAGGCAAGATTACCGCTGGCAAGCTGACCCTGCTGCGCAATGGATTGTCGCTTGATGGTCGAAAATTGAAGCCTGCCAAGGTCACTCAGGAAGAGGGGCAAGTCCTTCGATTTATTCTGAAAGAGGGGCGCAAGCGTCAAATTCGACGTATGTGCGATCTGGTCGGGCTTAAAGTAACAGATCTGATGCGCTTGCGGATCGGCCCGCTTGAGCTGGGAAATCTGGCAGAAGGTCAGTGGCGGCTCTTGAAGCCGAAAGAGCGCGCAGACTTGATTGCCGCAAGCCTTCCCCCAAGACCCAAACGACTGCGCGACGAAGAGGGTAGGCCGATCCAGAAAGGGCGGAGTTTCGTTGGAAGAGGCGGCGCCAAACCGAACCGGGAGATCGATCCTCGCCGTAAAGATAAACCGCGCAGCAATGACGGCCGTGCGGATCACAAAGAACAAGGAAACGGCTATAAGGGCAAAGGGACAGGGCGACCGCCGCGTCGAAAACCGTCTGATGGAGAGACACCTCGTGGCCCCGCGCAACATAGAGGCAAAAGGGATTAGCAACGTGTCACGGGTTCGCTCAGCTTTGGCGACGGGTCTCTTAAAAGCCTACAAATACACGCTATCGCCCGTCTTCGCGGTGTTTGGAGCCCAGTGCCGGCATCATCCGACCTGCAGCGAATATGCGGCTGAATGTATGCGTCGCCATGGTATCTGGCCAGCATTTTGGATGGCAATGGCGCGGTTGGCCCGCTGTCGGCCTGGCGGGACGATGGGCAACGATCCTGCGCCTGATATAAAACCGGACGTGCCGTTCTGGGCACCGTGGCGCTATGGCGATTGGACAGGACCTGACAAGGTTGAGCATTGATCTTTTGCGGCGAAAGCGTCATATGCGCGACATGGAAATGAGTGTGATCTTTCATTCGACGACGACGCGAACCGGCCGGGGTGTCCGGTCATGCGCTTGAGGCTTTGGGCCTCACGCTGCTGCGACATCCTTATTTAAATTCGTTTCCCGGTAACAATTCGCACATAGACCCCTCTGTATGGCTAGGCTTATGGTTAGCGTCTCGCTAAAGCGATGATCGTTGAGGCTTTAGATCAGGCCGCTATTGAATGTGTGAAAAGCGATAAGTGAAAAAAATGGTTCAAGTCACGCTCCCAGATGGATCCGCACGCGACTATGAGGCTGGTGTCAGCCCGTTCGAGATTGCGGAGTCGATTTCGAAATCTCTGGCCAAAAAAGCCATGGCCGCAAAAGTCGATGATGAACTTTATGACTTAACGCGGCCTCTCGAAGGCGATGCGAAAGTCGAAATTCTCACCAGTGGTGATCCTGACGTCCTGTTTATGATCCGCCACGGTACAGCACATGCGCTCGCCCAAGCGGTGCAGGAGCTTTATCCTGAGACACAGGTTACAATCGGCCCGGTGGTCGATGATGGTTTCTATTACGATTTTGCCCGCGAAGAGCCTTTTTCGACGGAGGACTTCGAAGCGATCGAAGCGAAAATGGCTGAGATCATCGATGCAGATTATCCGATTATCCGAGAGGTCTGGGATCGCGACAAGGCTGTCGAGACGTTCAATGAGATGGGCGAGACCTATAAGGTTGAGATCATTGACGACATTATCGGGCCGGGCGAGCCGCTGACAATTTACAAGCAGGGCGACTGGTTTGATCTCTGCCGCGGGCCGCATATCCCTTCCACAGGGCGCCTGCCGAAAGCGTTCAAGCTGATGAAGCTTGCTGGAGCGTATTGGCGAGGTGACAGCAACAATCAGATGCTGCAGCGGATCTACGGAACTGCGTGGGAAAATGAGAAACAGCTGAAAGCGCATCTGACACGGCTGGAAGAAGCCGAAAAGCGTGACCATCGTAAGCTCGGGCGCGTCATGGACCTGTTTCATATGCAGGAAGAGGGGCCGGGCTCTATTTTCTGGCATCCAAAGGGCTGGACGCTGTTCCAGAGCCTGATCGATTATATGCGCCGCCGTCAGGATGAGGCGGGCTATGTTGAGGTGAACACGCCTGACTTGCTGGATTACTCGCTCTGGGAAACATCCGGTCACGCCGAGAAGTTTGGCGAGAATATGTATTCCACTGTCATGCCGGATAATCGCAAATATGCCTTGAAGCCGATGAACTGTCCCGGCCATTTGCAAATCTACAATCACGGTCAGCGCTCTTATCGAGAGCTACCGTTTTTGATTGCAGAGTTTGGCAAGGTTCACCGCTATGAGCCGTCGGGTGCCTTGCACGGGATGATGCGGGTGCGCCACTTTACCCAGGACGATGCCCACATCTTCTGTACGCCAGAACAACTTCAGCAAGAATGTCTGACTGTCGTCGATCTGATCCTTGATATCTATAAGGACTTTGGCTTTGACGAGGTGGCGATCAAGTTCTCTGATCGCCCAGAAGAGCGGATCGGCAGCGATGAGGTTTGGGATCGCTCTGAAGCGGCGCTTAAAAATGCGTTGGAAGCCACGGGCTTGCCCTACAGCTTCAATCCCGGAGAAGGCGCGTTTTACGGCCCGAAACTGGAATTTGTTTTGCGTGATGCGATTGGTCGGGATTGGCAGTGCGGAACCCTGCAAGTCGACTTCACCCTGCCGGAGCGTTTTGACTCGACCTATATCGGCAGCGACGGTGAACGCCATCGCCCGGTCATGTTGCACAGAGCGCTGTTTGGGTCTTTGGAGCGATTTACCGGCATATTGATTGAGCACTATGCAGGCGCTTTTCCGCTTTGGCTTGCGCCTGTTCAAGTCGTTGTCGCCTCGATCACAGAAGAGCATAATGCGTATGCCGAAGAGGTTGCGGCGCAGTTGCGAAAGGCCGGTCTAAACGTCGAAGTCGACGGGCGAAATGAGAAGATCAATTACAAAGTCCGTGAGCACTCGGTTCGTAAAGTGCCGATCATTGCTGTGGTTGGTGGCCGCGAAATGGAAGAGCGCACAATGGCGCTACGCCGTTTCGGATCAAAAGGTCAGCAGATTGTAAGTCTCGATGAGGGCGTAAAGATGCTGGCGCATGAAGCGCTTGCACCTGACCTGAAACGCGCAATGGATGGGGCTTAGAACGGGTCTGAGTATGAGTTATCCCGCGTATCTCGCTGGGCTGTTCATTCTCTGGCCTGTCGTCGCCTATTTAGGGGGGCAAGGCTTTACAGCAGGGGTCGCGCTCGCCGCGATTCCTGTTCTGCTTTATGCGCGCCCGAAATCGCTGCCGCTTTATGCTCTGGCTTTCATTATTTTTATGCTGTGGGTGATGGTCAGTTCGGCATGGTCGGGGACCGAACGCGGCCTATTTGATGGCAGCTTTGCGACGAATGACTTCAAATTGGATGATGCCAGCATTCGCCTTGGACTAACGGCTCTATGCATCGGCGGCGTGATCTTTGCCGCGACCCAAGTCGATGCCTACGCTCCAAGAGCGCTAGATTTCTTCAAGGCCATGACCGTCGTTCAGATGGTTGGGGTTATCGTGACTGCGCTCTTTATGGGTGCGATTTTGCAGCTTCTGGCACCCATGAGCGATCCGGTTAAAGCAATGCCTCAGAACATGATGCGCAATGTGAACTCCATGATGCTGATTTTGCCGCTTCTATCAGCATGGCTATGGAGCAAGGGCAGCCGAAGCTATCGTGCCGCGGCAATTGCCTGGCCAATTGTGATTGGGGTCGCCGGATTTATGATTGGCTCCTGGGCGGCCTTCCTTGCGACGATCATGATTGGGTTAGCCAGTTTGGCGGTATGGGTTCTGCCCCGCTCTGGATTCTTGGTCTTGTTCTCGTCTCTTGGCCTCTACATTATGGTGGTGCCGTATATTTCAGGGGTGCTGACACAGGCTCTACGGGGTACGGGGTTTCCCTTCCCGGCCTCGTTTTGGTCGCGCATTCATGCTTGGGACGCTGTTACATTACGATTAGATGAGGCGCCCGTCATCGGGCACGGGCTTGAGGCCACGAAACGCTGGAACGAAACCTACGCGGATTATCCCGAGCGGATGGCTGAAATCTCTGCGGATACAAATCTGCCGAGCACGCTTTGGGAAGCCTATACGGTGGTGCCGGGCCATCCTCACAATATGGCTTTGCAGATTTGGGCAGAGATCGGATTTATCGGTGCTCTTATGGCTGCGATTACATGTTTTCTGGTTGGTTTCCGGCTCTATCGGTTAGGGCCAATTCCCCACATTGCCCGCTATGCCGGAGCCGGGTTGTTTGGGGCCACGCTCACCTTTTTTACGTTCTCATACAGCATGTGGAATGAAGCGTTCTGGGCGTCTGTCGCCCTGACCGCTGCCGTCATCATTCTACATGGCCGATATGAAGCAGACTCATGACCCGCATCAGTGCGATCATTGTCAGCTATCATACAGGACCTCGCCTGAAAGAGTGTCTCTACGCGGTGTCTGGTGACCCCGATATTGATGCTGTTGTTGTCATCGACAATGGAAATTCCGAGGCCATGCGAGGCTGGTTGCAGGATTTTGCAGAGCGGCGTGAGCACGTGAAAGTGCTGCTCACCGAGAAAAATATCGGATTTGGTGCGGCGGTGAATTTAGGGGCGCGGAAAGCCAGAGGGGACCACTATTTGATTCTTAATCCCGATGCTGTGCTGAAGCGCGGGTCTGTGGCGGCACTTTTAAAAGCGTCACAGAGCTTACCAACGCCTTGGATTGTAGGTGGTAAAATTTTCAATTTGAGAGGCATAGAAGAGCGCGGACCGCGACGCCGCGATTTGACGCTTTGGCGCGCCCTGACAAGTTTTGTCGGTTTCAAGACCTGGACGCTTGAACACACAGCGTCGCCGGATGAGTCCATCGAGATGGATGTCATATCCGGAGCCTTCTTTATGACATCCAAGCAGAGCTTTAAGGCACTAGAGGGCTTTGATGAAGGCTATTTCCTTCATGTTGAGGACGTTGATTTGTGCTTTCGATGTCGCGAGATGGGCGGTAGCGTGATCTATCAACCGCATGCGGGCGCGCTCCACTATGGCTCAACATCCGAAGCGCCGAGTCGCGTGATTGCGCATCATAAAGCAGACGGGTTGGCCCGGTATTTTCGAAAACGCGCCAAAGGCCCTGTTCATCGCGCGATGACGGAGATGGCCCTGCCGTTTATTCGGTTTGCCCTTCTGGTGAGGGCTGGGGGCTGACCATAAGGTCAGCAATCGCCGGGGTGAAATCCTGCCAATCAAACGGCGACAATCGGAAAGCCCATGCCTCGACTTTCTGGTTGATCGCTTCAGCGCGACGTGCGCCTTCGCCCGCCTCAATGGCGCGAAGCGTGACCCATAACCCGTCAGGCTCCCGATAGGCGTTTAAATCGACCTCAAGGCCATCGAAGGTCTCACTGATATGGTTTGCAATGGGGGGAGTCGTCAGGCGGTCCTTCGCTTTTGCCCCGTCTGGGTTAAATCGAGTAATCGCGAGCGCTGTCGTCGATAAACCGAGACGGCTGGCAACGTCAAAATCCTGATAGGGCGGAGCAGTTCGAAAACTGCGGGCATCCCCGCCAACAGGACGGGCGAAATAAGCCGATGCGCCTGTGGCATCTGTCACGCGAAGCGCACGGATCGAGTCCGGCGCAATATCGATAATATCAAAGTCGAGCCAAGCGCGACGATTATAGAAGGGGGGGAGATCGCCTCCGGCGCGATAGGTTTGCCCAGCGTCTGGTTCACGAACATAGAGTTGGCCGTTTTTGCGTCCGATCAGAACGGCGTTTGTGCGCTCACCCGATGCATTGATGATCTCAATCAGAACGCCTGTCCCGCCATCGCTCGGATGACCGAGGCGAAGCTGATCATGCTTTGCCGAAGCGGCGGTTCTGCGCGGCCCGTATGTGAGGGTTTCTAATCCTGCCGCGAGTTCAGAGAGACGATCCTGACGCACCGGGAAGCTGTCTTCTTCCTCCATCACCCAGCTATTGTCCGAGCGTGCAATCGTATAGCGTTCATCAGCCATGGTGAACCGGATCTGGCTTGTCTCAAGGCGGCGTTCGGCAAAGCCTGAAAGTACCGGTTTGCCGATATCTGCATGGGTGTCTGTCTGCGGTGCTGAGATCAGAGCCATAAGGGCGATTAGTCCACAGAGACAGGTGGCCACAATGGCGAGGCGGACCACAGTCGTTTTTCGGGATTGAGCTGGGCTACGCATACTCGCTGCTCCGTCTGCGCCACCACAGGAACAGGCCAATCAGACCCAGAAATGTCGGGCCGCCCAGAATGGTGAAAAGGCGTAGGCGTCGCTCAAGCGTGTCGATATCGCGCCTGAAATCACGTTCAATTTGGCGCAGTGCGCCGCGTGTGATCACTATGTCCTCGCGCAAGGCGGCAAGCTCGGCGCGTTCTTCCTCGTTTAATTGCGCGCTGACATCACCATCAAAGAAACCATCATTGGCGCTGATGCTTTGCAGTTCTTGTAGGCGTTGCTCGGATTCAAAGAGGCGTCCTTCAAGGCGGGCTTGTTCGGCGAAGAATTGCGCTTGCGCGGCGTTGCGCATGTCTTCAACCCGGCGCATTGGGCGCAGACCGGGGGCCCTCGCGCGCAGGCTCATCAGGTCGGATCCACCCGATAGGCTATCAAGCGCGTTGAGAATAAAGCTTGCATTGTCAGCAAAGGGCAAGCCCGTTTCAAGGTTCATATAGAGGCCATCATCAAGAAGGTCAGCGTCGGCGATGAGGATGATCTGAGCGTTAGTTTCCCCTGTTGAGATATGGGCCTGCGCGTTGAGTTCTGCCGCGCGTGCCAGCTCTGCAAGAACAGGGTCTGCCGGGATGTCGGCCGCGGGTCGACCAGCCTCAAACGCCGTTGTGAGAGGCCCGGTGAGATTAAGAGCGAGTATGGCCCGTTCGGTGCCCGCTTCATAAGCGGCGAGGACGGCGTCTGGCGCCATATCGATTGCAGCCTGATCAGGGTTGATCTCACTTGGCGTCGGGCCGGATTCGAGCAAAATTTCGCGGTTGAGTGTTGCATCTGCCGCGAGGATGAACCTCCCGGCCGCCCCGAGATTAACTGAGCGGCGCAGATCGCTGGTCATAACATTGTCTTGCGACATCAGGGCAGGGGGAATGGAGAGGAAGAGCGGGTGCTGCAGGATCGTTGTGCGCCCTTCACCCGCGGCCGCCTCTATCGATAGCGCCGTGCCCGTGTCTGCGATTGCGGGGCGATCAAGGCTCACACCGAAGCTCGATTCAAATGGTCCAAGCCCGGAGCGAATACGCCGATTGGTCATGCCGAAGGGGCCATCGCCCGGCGCTGTTTTCGCCGCTGGATCGACGAGGAAGAGAGCGCGGCCTTTCCTCAGCAAGAATTGATCGATCTGCCAAGCCTGCCAATCGGTCAGATCGGGGGCATGGGCGAGGAAAAGGACATCGATATCATTCGGGATCGACAGGAAGTCTTCAGGCAGGGTCTCGACGTCGAAGGTCTTGTTCATTTCCCTTAGAATTGTGTAGCCCGCTTCCTCGGTCACGGAGGTCATGCCCGGCAGCGTAGAGATCAGGCCGATCCGGGCCGGGGCAGCGCGATCCAGACGCGCAATCATGCGGGTCAGATCATATTCGAGGCGTGTTTCCTGTTCCGGTGCGAGAAACGGAATGACCCGCTCATTATCAACGCTGTTGCGCCCGATCAGGCCAAAATAGAGCGGGTCACCGCCATTGGTGTCTACGGCAACCAAGCCCGATGCAAGCGCTTCATCCTCCGCTTCTGAAAAAGGGGCAGGGTCGATTTCACGTAACCGCAATTTGCCGCCTGAAGCCGTGACATAGGAGTCAAGCAATTCGCGAACACGAACGGCATAGGCGCGCACGGCTGGGAACTCCTGACCGACACTGCGCGTGTAGACAAACGTCAGATCGATGGGGTCAGACAGGTCTGAGGCAATCGCCTTCGTGCCCTCTGAGAGGGTAAAGAGGCGGTTTTCCGTCAGATCCAGCCTTGCCCCTGATAGTACTTTATTTGTGAGCAGCACAAAAGCGGCGAAAATGACGATCAGCAAAGTGCTGGCGAAAAAGAGATAACGGGCTGGCGTCATGCTGCACCGCTCCGCCTATGGGCCACGAAAATGACGTTCAAACTGCAGCAGAGAATAATAAATCCGATGAAGTATAAAACACTTCGAAGGTCGAGTACGCCGCGCTGGGCGGTCTCAAAGTGGGTTAGGAAAGAGAATTGCGCGATGGCGTCCCCTGCGCCAGTTCCGAGCACGCCACTGAGCGCTCCTGTGACGAGAGGCCAGCCTGCTGCGGTCAGTAAAAAAGCAACCACGACGCCGAGGACAAACGCCAAGACGGGGCTACGCGTTAAGGCTGAAAGCGCTGCGCCAATGCCGAGATAGGCTCCTGCCATCAAGATGCTGACGAGATAGCTGGTCAGGATCGTGGCATTATCGGCCGGGCCGAGGATATTGACGATGATCCACCAGGGCGCGGTTAGCGCGATGGCCATGAGGGCGACGGTCCACGCCGCGAGAAACTTGCCCGCGACCAATCCCGGTAGCTCAATCGGTAGGGATAGGAGCAATTCTGACGTCCCCATGCTGATCTCATCCGACCAGAGCCGCATGGCGAGCGCCGGCATAAACAACATGTAGAGCCAGGGATGCCAGTAAAAGAAGGGGCCGAGATCGGCTGCACCGGTATCAAAGAAACGCGATAGCTCCCATGTGAAGACACCAATCAAGATGAGGAACACGGCGATAAAAATGAAAGCGAGGGGGGAGCTGAAATACGCATTTAGCTCTCGCTTGTAAGCGGCTCTGAGCCCGGCAAAATGACGGAACGGGTTCATGCCGTGTCCCCATTCTTAGCCAGTTGCAGAAATGCTGTCTCGAGGCCGTCTGGTGTTCCGCCAGAAAGCGCCTCTGGGCTATCATCCGCAACAATGCGTCCGTGATCGATGATCAGAACGCGCGAGCACATTGCGGGGACTTCTTCGAGCGTGTGGGTTGAAATCATGATGGCTTTCTCTGAAGCCATACGCGTAATCAGAGCGCGGACAGCGCGCTTCTGGATTGGATCAAGACCGTCCGTCGGTTCGTCCAGCAAGAGAACAGGCGGATCGTGCAAAATCGCACCCGCCAGACCAACACGCCGACGATAGCCTTTAGACAGCGTCGAGATGGCTTTGCTTGCCACTGTCGCGATGCGGGCATCAGCGATGACGCGCTCAATGGCTGCTGGGCGCTCAGACGCCGACAGGCCATGCGCATCGGCAAGAAATCCAAGAAATTGGACTGGCGTCATATCGCCATAGAGAGGCGCGCCTTCCGGAAGATATCCAAGAGCGGCTTGTGCCTCGCGCCGATCGTGGGTGATGGAAGCGCCCATAATCTCGGCGTCACCGCTATCGGGTTCCAGAACGCCTGCAATCATCCGCATCGTGGTCGACTTACCAGCGCCGTTCTGACCCAGAAATCCAACCACCTCGCCTTTTTCAATTTGGAAAGAGAGGCCGCTCACGGCATGATGGCCTGCAAAAGACTTCTCAAGACGGTCTACTGCAAGCATCGAGATCACGCGCTCCGGTTAGATATCAGAGCTATGTGGTTAGTCGTCTTCGCTCGGCGCGTGAAGGGGGGGATGCCAAACAAAGGAAAAGGCGCACTGTAAAAATACAGCACGCCTTCCTTGGACAACCTTCCAACAGAGAAAATGTGTCAGACGGGGGCCGCGCGACCTTAGGGGGCTGGGGGGGCTGATGGGTCTAAAGCCACACTTGCTTTCCCGTCCGACCATGACAAGATGTCTACCATCGGCGGCGCTCGCAAGACAAAAATGTGGCATTTCGGCCACATTCGCCATTACAAATTTTCAAGGTTTTTAGAAAGACCAATATAAACAACGCCCATGTCATTTATCACACAAATGCAGCCCAAACGGCCAGCTCTGAAAACGGCTTTTCATCGAAGCGAACTTTCCCTGATTCTCGACGTTTACGGCCGCCTTGTTATGGCAGGCGAAGCGAAGGATTACGGGATCGGTATGGGGAAAGATGAGGCGGTGTTTGCAATCTATCGCCGACATGCAGAACATCCGACCTGGACCATTCTGAAGACACCGCGACTTGCCAATGCGCAAGGCGCTTACTCTGTACAAGGCAGCCAAGGCCAAGTGTTGAAACGCGGGCGTGATTTGAAACAGGTGTTGAGCGTCTTTGATCGGAAGCGTTTCGAAGTGGTTTAGCTTGTGGCCTCTTCGCCGCCGAACTGCTCTGTCCAAGCCTCAACCATCGCATCCTCGATCTTCTGAAACAGGACAGGCGGTGCTTCAATCGGCATACCGTGAGGCAGGGCATTGAGTAGCGTATCATCCTCGGCGTCGGGCCAGTTTCGATTCCCATCCGGCACGCCGAGCGTGTCGAGAATGGTCTTTGCTGTCGCCGGGATAAGGGGCTGTGCAATGATCGCAAAGATCGCCACGAGGTTCAGTCCTGTGCGCACGCCAACTGCGGCGGCATCTTTATCGGACTTGTATTTCACCCAAGGCTCCGCGCGCGTGAGATATTCATTGCCCGCGGCCCAGAGGGCCCGCGTTTCTGCTGCCGCCTTGCGAAACTCCATC
>JBCCDF010000007.1:0-27053 GCA_039030935.1 Pseudomonadota bacterium
CTTTGCAACGGCTCTTGATACAATGCGTTTGGATATTGGCCGCTATCCGACTCAGAGCGAGGGGATTGATCTTTTGCGCGATCCAAATGCTGCTGAAACAGAAATTCGCAATTGGTACGGGCCTTACATTGAAGAGATCCCGGCTGACCCGTGGGGCGCCGCTTATTTTTACCAGCCACCGGAACGCGATCAGTCTGGATTCGAAACACGCCCTTTTATATTCACCTATGGTGCCGACCAACAGCAAGGCGGAGACGGCCTAGACAGAGATTTAGGTCGACTGCCAGATAGCGATACGGGCTAACGAAGCATAAATCTCTTTATGGGCATTGCTGGCTTTTAATTTGCATCAGCGAAGACAATTCCTGCCTTAGAAAATGATAGTTTGAAAAGACATGCGCGATAAAACAAACATCATAGGCAGGCTTATCCCTCTCCTGACGCTCATGGCGCTCGCATCATGCGAGTTGTCGACAGGCCGGCTGCCGGAAACGGTTATGGAGCAGCTGAATTCTGAAGCAGACCTCATCGCCGATCAGCGGACCAGCGAGTCAGATTTTACGCTGCTGATGAGCGACAATGGTGAAAGGCCTGTGGATGATGAAACGGCTGCCACATCAGAGAGTTTCGATATTCCACCGATCCGTGAAAGCTCAACCGGACGTGATCAGTACGGCAGCTCGGCTGCGCCGCCTTTCGGGGTTCGCACTGTTGAGACACGCGCCAGAGAAGTCTCACTGCCCAACTTCGTCGACATTGCCTTTGGCGAACTCTTAGACGTTCCCTATTTCACCGGTCCCGGTGTCGCCAACAAAGCGGATGTGAGTATTAATCTGCGATCTGCCGGCGAGATGCCTGCCGAAGCGTTCTTCGAGCTCATCAAAGATGTTCTAACCACCTACGGCGTCGCTGTGATTGCAGAAGATGGTGTCTACAAGATCGTTGAAGACGCCGCTTTACAATCCAGAATGCCTCTTTTTGTTCGTGGTCGTGCGACAACAAGCACACCCAATGAGCTGCGCCCATTGGTGATGTTTGTCGAGCTTGAGGCGATGAATGCCAATGAAATGGAGTCCATTCTCCGTCAAGCATTTCCGAGAGATTCACGCCTAAAAATCAGTGCGAATTCCCGCTTCAATACGATTACCCTAAACGGTTTGCCCGATGACGTGACCTCGGCCCTTGCAATCATTGAGGAGCTCGATGAGCTGTCTTATGCGGGGACTCAACTCGAGCTCTATCGCCCAGAGTTTGTTTTGGCTAACGACCTCGCCACAGAGCTCAATACGGTTCTGTCTGCTGAGGGGTGGCAATCCAGCGCGAATCCAAGCGTTGAGAGAACGGTTTTGATTGTCCCAATCGAGTTCTCAAACCAGCTCTTTGTTTTTTCAAAAAGCGCCCCTGCAATGGTGCGTGTTCGATTTTGGTTATCGCAGCTTGATCAACCGGCACAGACCGGTGATGTCCCGCAGATCTTTGTATACAGCGTCCAGAATGTGGATGCCCGCCTTCTTGCGGACACAGTAAACGCTGTGCTGGACGGGAGCTCCGACCGCTCACGGGACACAAGTCCTACACCGTTGAGTCCCGATGGACAGGTTGGAACTTTGGTAGGCGCACAACCGCCCAGCTTGAATGAGAGCATTTCTGGATCCTTAGTTGTTGATACGATTTCAAACCGCCTCATTTTCTCAGGGACGTCGTCTGAATACGCCCGTTTGAAACCGCTTCTTGAGCAACTTGACCGGGCTCCCGGTGAGGTGATGATTCTGGTCACGATCGCTGAGATTACGCTGACCGATGAAACCCGATATGGTCTCGACTTCATCGTTGACAGCCTTGGCACAGACGCGGTCGATATCTCTGTTGGGACAGGCGGGCTCGGTGTTGGGTCTGATGGTCTGCAGATCGGCATCCTGTCTGGAAATGTCGACGTTGCCTTAAACGCGTTTGCTCGCAATAATCAGGTTAATGTTCTGTCGAAGCCAAAACTTGTTGCGCGCTCCGGTGGTGCAGCACGGTTACAGGTCGGTACTGATGTTCCGATAATTACTTCACAGCGCGCTGCAAGTACGCAGGATGGCGTTGGCGTTACAGACGTTCTTCAATCTGTTGAGTATCGCAAGACCGGGGTTTTGCTGACGATTGAACCGATCATCTTCAGTCAGAACAGAATTGATCTGGCGATCTCGCAAGAAGTATCTACGACTGTTCCGAATGCTGGCTCCGAGATTGCGAGCCCAACCATTTCCAACCGGACTTTAGAGACCCAGCTATCGGTCCAGGATGGGGAGACACTGGTTCTCGGCGGTCTTATTCAAAACACGACAACTGAGAATGAGACGGGTGTCCCTCTCCTCAAAGATATCCCGGTCGCAGGTAACCTGTTCCGTAACAATTCCATCGACCAGACCCGCACGGAACTGTTGGTCATGATCACAGCCTACATTTTGCGGGATCGCGATGAGAAATCTCAGCTTACAGATACGCTCCTAAATGAGCTCAAACGGACCACTGAGCGTGCGGATAATTTCGACACGCTTTTGAGGGACTTCTCAGAGGACGACCTTTTGCCTGAGATTGATCTGTCCCCAGATGCTTCGGAATGATCGAATCGCGTGCTCGATATCATAAGGCCCGAGGCGAAGACGGTTTTTCGCTTCTTGAAACATTGGTTGCTGTCGCGATTTTAGGGATCGCGCTTGTCCCACTTTTGAGTTTTCAATCTCAACTCGCGCGAAATGCAATCCAGATTGATCGGTCGACGGAACGACTAAGTGTCGAAAACGTCGCTTTGAGTTATCTGGCGCTCATCAAAGATCCAACCCAACCCCCGCAGCCGATTGATATGGGCGGCGGATGGACATTGAATTGGACGGCGCGCGCTGTATCCCAATCTGACCGTGCTGTTGCTGGTACAGGAGCCCGTGGACGCTTCGAGATGCAATTATATACGGTGGTTGGATTGGCGGAACACACAGATTATCCGAGCGTTGAGGCAGAGACGCTGGTTTTACTGGAGCGAGAGCTTTTTCCCTTCCTGCGTTAGCCGGGTCTTTCATCGCGATATACGCGCTTATTTGGATTTCATAGCCTATAGGATGGTCAGTCTGAAACCCGTCCGTTCTGATTCGATGTTTCCTTGTGCCCGGTCACGCTGCAATCAGGCCGGACCCCCTTTATTTACGGGGCCTTAAGTATATCTACGCCTAGGGCGTCACAGGTCAGGTCGAAAAGTATGAACTTTCTGCAATAGAGTATCATAAATGTGACACTTTCAGGCTTGATAAATTGGGCATCATAGTGAGCTTTTTTTTATTAAAATCAATGCAAAGCAAGTGAGCGTGACATTCTCAATAAAATTCATCCGGCGCGGTTGACAGGAAGCGGCTAGATCAATTTAAAGAAAGTACAGGGGGAGATTCACTCTTCCTGTGCCATGCCACGGCACAAAATTGTCAAACACAGAGGATGACACAAATGAAGAGCACTAAATTATTGGGAGCGGTATCAGCTGTTGCTATGCTGGCCGGGGCGGCCAACGCACAGCTGACGATTGATCAAGTCGATACCGGCGTTGCAACAACAATTGATAGTTTTTACGAGCTTGCTGAAGAAGTAAACTTCCCGCAGCTTGCGCTGAATGGCGACGCTGACGGCGTTTTCGGCCTCGAAGTTCGGACACAAGGTGTTATCCCTCCCGGTCAGAACATCTTTCTGACGATCGAAATCGTAAACGGAACCCTCGCTGCAAACCTCGACGGCTCTGAAATCACGTCTGGTATTGTAGGTGCGGTTGTCGACGCTGGCGGATCTATCGGCGACACATCAGTTCGCTACCTGATCACAACCGACACATCGGACAGCTCATCAGTTTCTGGCCTTGACGGCATTGCACTTGACCTGCCTGTCCTGATCAGCAGCTGTGGTGACACAACCTTCAACGTCACGGAATTCCGGACAGAGGGCACAGGAAGCTCAGGCACAGACATCGAAGGTGGGTCAGCCATGCTGACGTCTCGCGGATCTGGCCTGCCAGCGCTGCGTTGTGCTGATGCTTACCAAGCAAACGTCTTCCCAGATAGTGATCTGACCGTTCTCGACTTTACAACAGGCTTTACAAACTTTGTTGTTTCGGCACCTGATACAGCGACGACTGCGGTCCTCGGTGAGTACGACCTGTTTGTCGATACAACTGTCAATATTGACCTGAACAGCACACCAGCGTCTCCAGGCGATGTTCTTGGCTTCGAATCCAGCATCGATTTCGATGATGGTTCAGGCATCCTGTCCGGTGTCATTGCGCCAGATACAGGTACATTGTTTGACGCAGGACCGACTGCTCAGTCATTCTTGTCCATTCCGTTTGTTGGAACGCCCGATGCGACACTCGATTTCGAAGAGGGTACATTCACCGTAACACTGAACGGCATCAACGCTGTGACCCCTCAGGAAGTCACTGTCTCTGATGCGAATCTGTTCCTAGACACAAGCCTGGCCTTGAACGCTCAGGACGCATTCCTGTTCGCTGACGTCGAAGATCTTCGCGTCAACGGTCAGTTCTACGGCTTCCTGGACTGGGTTGCGGATGCCAATGGCTTCGTGAACACAATCATTCGTGCCACAGGATTTGATGGACAGGATGACATTCAAGCCCAGCTGATCATTAAAAACGCTCAGGGCGGTGCAGCTTACAACGGAACATACTCTTTCGTTGTTGCAGCATCTGACGTCGAAGGGTCTGAAATTCGCCTGACCAGCAACGATCTGTCAGCCATCGTTGCTGCAAGCGGCAGCGCGCCAGACGGCAACTTCCGTACAGCTGATGTTGCACTGGTCTTCTCAACAGACCTCGATCTTGATGTTGACCGTCTCTTGTCTGGACCACAGACAGCGACAGTTGTACCATTCGGTGATGGTGCGAACCAAGACGGTTCTGGTGCACTCGCTCCAGCGGCTGACCCAGCCGGTGGCGTCAACGGAGATGATGGCAGCTTCTAAGCTCCAAACATCATTGACCAAATTAGAAAGAGCGGCTCCTATGAGCCGCTCTTTTTATTTGAGTGGCAGCAGAGATAGAGACGATGCAGCGGCCTTTAGACTTTGCAATTATCGGAGCACAAAAAGCGTCGACGACAGCGCTTGCGGCCTACCTTAATCAATCTGAAGATCTCTACCTGCCTCCAAAAAAAGAGACCCACTTTTTTAAAAGGCAGCTCGCACCCGAAGGCCCAAGCCATCGCAACATCGCTGCGCTAGATAGGTTTTTCAAAGGTGCGCCCGACCGGGCCTTACTCGGGGACGCAACGCCAATCTATCTCTACTGGCCTTACTCACTGGATCTGCTCAAGGCGCATAATCCGGACATCAAACTTATTATCTCTCTAAGACACCCTGTCTTGCGCGCATATTCTGGCTGGTCGATGGAGCGTCGACGCGAGCGTGAGCCCCTTAGTTTCTCAGATGCTATTCGCGCCGGTCGTGAGAGAGTGTCCAGCAGCCCATTCGGTGTGCACCATGTTTACAGTTATGTAGAACGCGGATTTTATGCCGAGCAGTTGGCGAAGCTTTTTGCCCTATTTGATGAAGATCAAGTCTTTATTATGCGCTCTGATCAAGTCGTAGCGGACGATCCAAAGATGCGCGAGCTATGTAAATTTCTCGGATTAGATGATATTGTGTTCACGCCGATTACGCAAAATATCCACCAAAGTAGTTTGCGGAATGACACGTTTTTGACGGCTGACTTTGACTATTTGCAGGCGCTTTATCTCGACGATTTATCCTCATTGAAGACGATGGTGAATATCGATATTACAGACTGGATCGAGACGACACCAAAACGCCCAGCGGAAGACTTCGTGTGAAACAACGGGTGATCCAACCACCGCGGTACGCTCAATCAGGCTTTAGCTTGATCGAAATTCTGGTTGCGCTTGCCATCCTATCAGTCACTTCGGTGATTATCTTTCAGTCGCTCTCAGCGCAGTTGCGTCTTGTTAATCGGGTTGGCGACATCAACGCAGAACGCTTTGAAGACCTCAAAGCGCGTGATGCGTTTCGCTCTATTATCGGTGGACTGACCCCCGGTTGGCCTGAAGAAGAAAGAGGTCCATTTCGAGGTGGCGCAAATGCGCTGAGCGGCATTACATCCGGGCCGCTACATCCGAGTGACTTAGGCTTGCAATATTTCGACCTGCGGATCGATCCTGACAGGTTCCAACTTGTCTACTTCGGAAACGATACGGAAATCCCAATGGCGACCTTTAGCGGACCGGTGGCCTTTCAGTATCTGGGTGCAAATGGCGTTTGGTATGAGAGCTGGCCAGCGCCTGAAAAGATCGTCATCGGTGCGTTTGACGACACGAATTTCTATAAACCTCCACCACTACCGAAAGCGGTCCGGATTCGGGCCGTTGACACGACGATGCTCGATTGGATAGGACAAGTCGACTGGAACGCGACTTATCTCTTTAGAGAGCAAGACCTAGAACTTGGCCAATAAGTCGAAGCGCCGTCTAGCTATCAATCTCAAATAATGGGATCGTTTGCTCACGGCCTTCGAAAAGAACGGTGAGCGCGTCAGAACTGATGCTAAGAATGGTCCATCCTTCAACCGGCTCTTCTCCCGACGCGTAGCTGATGATGTCATTGCCTTGATGCTGCAATGACGCTTTGAATTCGCCATCTACTTTCGAAATCGAAACGACTCGCGGAAATTCTACGGTCTGTTCTTCTACTTGTTGCGGTGTCGCCGTCCGTGCAGCTGGTTCGGATTCTGCTGCTGGTGGTCTGGGAAACAAAGCCCCACTTCTGAATGTCATGGACAACTGGCTTGAGGCATTCGAATAGTCAGTCGGCAATATTGGATTATCCCACAAATCCGCCTGCATTGCACCGGATCCACGGTTTGCTGTCGGATTGAATACGACAGCAATCAAGATACCAAGCACCAGCAGAGCGCCAATTAAACCCAAAAGCTTATTCGTCATGGCTGTGATCCTGATACTTCGGACGACTGAACGTAGGGGAAGAAGCCAGAAACAGAGAACCGCGTTCTCCGATCCGTTCGTATAGGGGCCGAGAATTCTGTAACGATCACGCTTTTCTCTGATAGGCTCAATTCGGTCAAAACCGACAGTATCGTGTCGGGCGATCCAATACCGAGCAGTTCAAACCGTAGAAGTTCATCATGATCGGTAACTAGAGGGTCGCTAGATACTGATTGCCTAACATTCTCCATACCCGCATTTTGCGCAACGCTCTGCAGGTATGTCTGCGCATTTGCAGCTGCGATACCGGGGGTTTCAGCGATCCACCTCTTCTGTAGCCATGCCGTCTTGGCTTGTTCCGCAAGCCCGGCGCGTTGCGTCCATTCATCAGCGCTTTCTGCGAACACGGCTAAATTGTTAACTTGCGTGGTTACGTTCTCAACTTGCTGAGCCAAGCGCTGCTTGTGCGCATTCAGCTCAACCAGAATATAGACACAGGCGAGAACCAGCAAAACAATGATGAGAAAAGCAGCTCTGGTCGGAACTGATTGCGCTCGTTTTGACAGACCTGACATTACACTCATTACAAATCTCTATCTGCCGCACCGGCGTCTTCGCTTTCAAGGTCCGCAAATAACATTCGCGACGAGGCGTCGTAGCGGACTCTCGTCAAATTACTGCTTCTCTCCAAGGCTTGGATAAGAGGTACAGCTTTCTGATTAAGATCATCATTCGGCTTCAGGCGAATTTCAAAACGTTCCGCGTCATAACCGATTTGTTCCGCTGACAAATCTTGTTTGGCGAGCTCACTTTCCAAGTCCGCCAGCGCAAAAAGCGTTGCTGAAGGTTTTCCAACCTGTTGGAGTTCAATGACCTTACTGCGCTCTGCCACGGCTTTGCGTTGGGCTGCGCGCCATGGCCCAGCCTCCTGTTCGCTTAGCGCAAGCTCTGCCTCTGCTTTGTCCAACGCATTTTGTAGCATCACGATCTGAGTGAGCGTGTGGCTTGTTGGAAAAGCGAGGATCAAAGCGCTGATAGCTGCCACTTGAATGGGCTTAATGGATTGAAAGTAGTCGACCCGTGATTTGGAGACGATGGCTTTGTTGTTGACCCATTCGGGTTCGGCAATGCTAGGTCTTTCGAAATATTGTGGCCGTCCATCCTCATCATTTGGCCAATACTGCGAGCGTGCGCCCTTTTGGAATAAGTCCCACTCATTCTCTGAAGGTGCTTCAGGCCACCAGCGTGAGGCCACGCAATACCCGCCGTCCCAGATCTCTCCATCATAGCCCATTGTCGCACTGATCAAGCGCGCACCGTCTTTTATGGGAACACGCGCTAGCGGCTCAGGAATGGCCCGTATGGACTTCGGCAGCGCAGCTCTGTCCCAAAAATAAGCTGTTGCGAGCGTTGGGTCAGCCCCAGATGTTTTGACATCGACGATGATCTGCGGGTCTTCCAAACGATTTTCAAACTTGATGGACTCGCGAAGGCTTAAAATGCCCTTGGAGTCTCCTCTTGGGATTGTGGTGCGCATGATCTTGAACAGATCGCGCGGTAAAACCGTCAAATTTCCGAACAGTCGATACCCCTCAGTGAGCGGCCCTATATGACCGGATGCGTCAATTGTTTGAAGCCCAGGGAAGAGGAAGTTTTGCAATCTCATCGCTGTCTCCTATCACATAATCTTCTGAAATTACAGTGTCTTGTGTAATAAGACGTCTGTAGAACGCCTGATCTGCAGATCCGGATTGTCGTTGAATTTCAATGATGCGTTCTAGACCTGCGCCCGTATTTGGATCGATCAGAAGAAAGGTGAAGCGGCCCGTTTCGCTTGGGTAAGGCGGTGACAAGAGCTCCTCTTGCAGGAGGCTTTCTGATCTTGTTAGCTCCAAATCGGTTTGGGCGAGATTGAGGATATTTTTGGTCTCAGCTTGCATTCGTGACTCGATGGGGCGTGATGCCCCGAACAGGACCGTGAAGTTACGTGTCAGGAAATCAAGTTGTGGCGAAGATAATCCCCAATCCATGACACGTGATGTCTCTTTGAGCGTCCGCAGAGATGAATTCGTAGGGGGGGGAAGACGTTTTAGTCTATAATCGGCTCGCTCCCCCCCTTGGAAAGACCGTCTGGTATCCGTGTCGCGATAATCGACCAGTTTTGCTGTAAGACTGGCCACATCAGCGTCTTCACCAAGACCGGAGGCCAAAGCCCTCTCGATAATATCTGTGTCAGCAAAGTTTAATGATATCAGTCCGGCAACGTCCTGATACATAATGTAGACATTGAGACCATCGAGATTGAGCTGTCGCCATGTTCCGTTTGCCAGCCAAATGTCTTCGTCCTGCGATACGCCTAAGTCTTGTATATTCTCTGCAGACCTATTTTGTCGTCGATCCGCTGCTTGGCCTAAGCGTAGGCCCGTTCCAGCCATCGGGCTTTTCAGGAACAGGTGCATGACGATACGTTCTGAACGGTCGAGTGCTTGGTTATAGCGATACTTCGACTCAATTGCTGTCGCAGACGAGACTGAGCGCCGCAGAACTTCAGCACCAAGCACTGTTATCAGCGACAAGATGACAATCACCGCCAGAACATAGGGGAGCACAAATCCAGCTGTTGGAGAGCGTAATCGCTTCATTGTTTATCCCGGGAAGTTTCTATAGATATCGCCTACGCTTATTTAGGACCGTGAGCTTAAGGTTCAGCTTAACGTCTCTATGAAATTAAGGAATAGGTCAGGTCATGCCGCTCGTCTCGGTCATTATCATTAGCTACAATATGGCCCGGGAGGTCCCACGGACTGTTACGTCATTCCTGCCGCCATATCAGAAGAATCTGCGACCTGAAGATGTCGAGGTCATCGTCATCGAAAATGGGTCCTCAATTCCAATCCCGGAAACCGTTCGGTCACAATGGCCTGACACGGTAAAATATGTAAATCTTGAGGATGCTCATCCTTCGCCAGCCATAGCGCTCAATCTCGGCGCGAGCATGGCGTCTGCCCCTGTTGTTTGTCCTGTTATAGATGGGGCACGAATGGCCAGCCCCGGCTTGTTGCACTGGGGTTTGAAGACGCTAAGGGGGCATGACCGCACTATTGTTTCTAGCGTTGGGTTTCACTTGGGCAAAAAGCTGCAGCAATTTGCTGTCGAAGAAGGCTATAATCAGGATGAGGAGGATGCACTTCTCGCCTCGATCAATTGGCCAGCAAGGGGCTACAAATTATTCGAAATTTGCGCTCTGGCTGGGTCCTCAAAATTTGCCTGGTTTGGTCAAGTCCATGAATCGAACGCGCCGCTTGTGCCTAAGTCCCTCTACACGGAAATTGGTGGTTTCGACGAAGCCTTTGATATCCCCGGAGGTGGTCTCGTCAATTTGGACTTCCTAAACAGGCTCGTCGATGCCCCGGATACGGAGTATTTCGCCCTGTTAGGGGAGGGAACATTTCATCAGTTTCATGGCGGCGTCACGACGTCGCGGCCGGTCAATAGGCCAGAGGCGGATGGTATCACGACATGGGAAAAATATGCAGCCCAATACAGGCGCCTTCGAGGCTACGACTATAGAGCACCGAGCCGTCAGCCGACTTTCTGTGGACACTTCCCGATTGAAGCGAGCAAGATCATGTATGTCGGGCTTTTTGATATGATGAAAGAGCGCGGGATTGTTTAGTGCTAGGCTCAATGGGGGCGTTAGATTACCTACTTAAAACAACCATTTAGCCTTCTGAAATGACGCGTACAGACATTTCGGATTAGCGGCAATCTATAGTTGATCTTAAACCTTATGCGGCCTATCGACAACAGCGATAAAGTTCCGGGTGAATGCGTTGAAAACAGCTATTGTTGATCTCAAAGAGGGCTTCAAGCGCTTCGGTCTTTCAGCCACACTTGCTTGGGAAGATCTTAAAGATCGTTACCGGCGAAGCGTCCTCGGTCTGCTTTGGATCATAATTGCATTTTTGACTTTTGTGTTGGTAATGCTGCTGATTTTCGGCAGAATATTCGACGCGGAGGGGTTTGATTATACGACACATCTGGTCGTTGGTTTCGCCGTTTTTGGGTTTATCAGTTCTTTGATCCCCGGGAGCGGAGACGTCTTTGCGGTCAATAAAGCATGGATACTCAGCACAAACCTCCCTTACTCTGTGTATGCAAACGCTCTCGTTCTGAAATCATTTTTTGAGTTAGCTATTGTCGGAGCGACAGCGGCTTTACTTGTTATATTTCTAGGTAATCCTAATCCGGGACATTTATGGACGATTATACCCGCCCTAGCCCTGTATTATTTGACTGCGCTAGGCCTGTGCTTTGCGATTGGGCCTATCGGAACACGCTATCGCGATTTTGTTTATCTGCTTCAATCTGTGACTCGAATGCTTTTTTTTGCGACACCCGTGTTCTGGGTTGCGACCCCGGATACGTCGCGCGGACTTATCAGCATGTATAATCCGGCAACGTATTTTCTCGATATTATTAGGTTGCCCATCAATGAAGGCAGGGTTTCGATGACGGCCTGGATGATTTGTGGTCTCTGCTGTTTGGGATTGTGGGTTATCGGATTTATCTCATTCTCAGTTTCGAAGCGCAAAATCGCTCTATGGTTATAATGTCGGAAAGCCCAACCTATTTACGTGCGAGTGATTTATCGGTTCGATTTCCTGCACCATCTCACATCGTCGCTAAGAAGTCTGAAATTGGCGGTCAAATTTTACAGCGCGGATCAAAGCGTGAGCTGCTTGCTGTTGATAACGTATCGTTTGAACTTGCAGCAGGTGATGCGCTAGGCCTTCTTGGGCACAATGGTTCTGGTAAAACAACTCTGCTCAAAACCCTAGCGGGGATTTATACGCCTTCGGGTGGGGCCATTGAATATGCAGGTCTTTTGGGAAACGCTTTGAATACAAATATTGGGTTTCGACCAGAGCGCTCTGGTCGTTACAATATAAAACTAAAGTCAATTCTTGCGGGTCGACGCTCAAAAGATCTGCCGAACCTCATTGAAGATGTAGAGTCATTTTCTGAGTTGGGTCCGTTTTTAGATATGCCGATGCATACCTATTCAGCGGGAATGCGAGCACGGTTAGCTTTTGGATTGGCGACTGCCTTTCGATACGACATTCTTTTATTGGATGAATGGTTGGGGGCAGGAGATCAAAGGATGCGTGATAAGGCCGCTCAGCGAATGTCAGAATTCGTCGCTGCGTCTTCTATTACGGTGCTGGCGAGCCATTCTGCCAGTCTGCTAAAGCGCGTTTGTAACCTTGGAATGGTCCTCTTGCATGGACGCTCTGTCTTTTTAGGGCCGGTGGATGAGGCGCTTGAACTTCATGAAGAGTTGCAGGCGCGGAAATAGGAAAAACTTATGCGGTGATTTCTGACTTTGTTCGTCAAAACGATTGTCTCAGACAGAAACCTTCGCCGCTTCTTTGGCGAGTTCATAGAGCTCAAAATCAATCTCATTGATCTGTTCAAGTTTGGCGTAGACATCTGCCCCGATCCGGTTTTTGAACGCAGTCAGATTGTCATTTAGAGAATGCCCTCCAGGCGCCGTCGTATTCTCCCTTTCGCTTGAGGCTTTAAACTCAGGAAAATAGGGACGAAGGAACTCCGCGAAGCGCGCCATAGAGGCGTCAAAGTCTTCAACGATCCCAATAAAAGGAAGCGCATCCATTGCGGTCTTGGCGCGCGGTAAAAACAAATGTTGCTGTCTGGCGGGCGTAAACTCATGAAAATCTTTTAGACGTGCCGCATGAAAGTTCGTGACCTGAAAAGGCGCAGGTGTCGATAGTCGCCAGTCCAAGTAAGATTCGAAATCGCCTTCTTTTGCGCGCTTTGCGCCAGGGGTATCAGCGTCTTGCTTTCTTTCGAAATCATAAGCTGATCGAATACGGTCAATCGGGTGACGCACAAAGAAAATCGGGAGAAGTTCTATGTCGTCATACTCAGGCACAGAGACAACAGCTGTATGAGAGCTCACGGCCTTAAGCGCTGGATTTTCGCGAATAAACTCTACGAGAGGAGCCGGATCCAGTTTCTTATTATCAGGCCCTTCGATTTCTGCCCATTCACCTTCACCGAAATTATTTTGTAAAATTCGATCAACTGACGTGCCTGCATTTTTAAAGAGGTGAAAATGCACGATGACAGGGCGTTTTTCCATTTTGTGCGGTCCTCGCCTATTCACTTTAAATCTGCGTGTCGAGTGGAACAGAGCTATATAGCAAACTCATCGCGATTAAAGGGCGGATGCCAGCGATCAATCAGTGTTTAAGCCGCCGCTAATTCATGGCCCTAATGGTCTCACGAAACGTTTCAGCAACGGACTCGTGCGTGCCTAGAGGGATAAGATTCGTCCACTCATAAGGGTCGACACGGTGATCATAGAGCTCTTCTGTCCCATCCCGATATTGTGTGTATCGCCAGAAATCTCTTCGTAGAGAGTGATTACCCTTCAGCCATGTCATCTCGACTGTGCGGTCCATGCTTCGGTCGGGTGCGCCAAGGTATGGAACCAGTGATTGACTTTGTGATTGGAGAGGCGCCTCAATCCCAAAGCGCTCAAGAACGGTGTCATAGACATCAATCAAGCTAACGGGTTCATCAATAATCTCGCCTTTTTCATGCTGTGGTGTGCTGACGATCAGTGGAATTCGCGTCGCTTCTTCCCATAGGACAAATTTTCGCCAGTGAAGTTTCTGGCCGAGGTGAAAGCCGTTGTCACTGCATAGGATGATATCGGTCTGATCTTTAACACCGGAGGCCTCCAGCGCCGCTAAAAGCCGACCGATCTGGTGGTCGACATAACTGATAGAGGCCAAATAAGCATGAACCGCCGCGCGCCACTGGCCATGCTCGAGAACCAGTTCATGGTCGCGTGTTTGCTCGACCCAACCGCGAGGAATTTCAGGGACATCGTCCAAATCATCCTGTCGAACGAAGGGCAGTGAGAGGTGCTCGCGGTCATATAAATCGAAATATTTTTGCGGCGGATGCCAAGGCAGATGAGGGCGCGCAAACCCCGCTGCACAGAAAAAGGGTCCCGTCGGTTCTGACAGTAAAAAATTGATCAGATGATTGGTGGCAATCGTATCGGGGAGCCCCGCTTCACTTTCGTCAGGCAGCGGCCCCCAGTCGAATAGATGATATTTCTTCGGAATAGACTCAGGGTCTGAAAAGTCGAGCATGCCATTTAAGGGTCGGTCGACCGGCAGAACATCGTGTTCGAAGGGATAAAAAGCGTCCCATAAATGATCGCGATTATACATTTCGCGCCAGGTGGCATGTTGGGACGTGGCGCTCGTGGCGCCCATATAGTCGAACGTCCCATGCAAGACTTTGCCGGCGCCGACTGTATAAACGCCCTGCTCACGCAAGAGTTCCATCAATAGTTTTTCGCGGTCCTCACGTTCCCAATACCGCTCATTGCCATACATCTTGTTTGTGCGGGGATACTGCCCGGTAAACAGCCCCATCCGGCTTGCATTACAGTAAGGAGCGCTGCAATAGGCCCGCGCGAAAAGCGTTCCTCGCCTGGCAAGCTTGTCGATATTGGGCGTCTTCACATCCGGCGATTCACCAAGCGCCCCGATCCAGCTGTTAAGGTCATCAACGATAATGAAGAGAACATTGCGCATAATGTGACTGTGCTACGGCCTATCGCTGACGTGCACAAGACGGTTCTAAATTCAGTAGACTGATCCGCAAGAAAGTGGTCAGCGTCCTATTTCAACTGAAGACTGGTCGTTACGCGAAACAGACATTCTTCACAAACCGAGGGCGTATATACTGTAACTACGCCGCAATCTAAGGTGAAAACATGACGATTTCAGATGTTTATGAAAGCTGGTCTCCAAGCATCATTCTTCAACAATTTCTGAGCTTTTGCCGACGATAACCATATTCTAGCAGTGTTAGAAAATATGGACGAACGATTACAGCAAGTTGCTATCGCGTCTCCATGGCTTCTATTATTGAACTACGATATTACGTCTAAAAGGTCGGTTGAATATGACATCTCCTATCTCCCTCGATGCGCCTGATGTTCTCGATTTTGTTATCAAGACCGATAAGCTTTTGAGTGAGTCAGCTCCGCACTTTGATTGGGCTGAAATTGTAAAAGAGGGGCAAGCAGCAGGATATCTCTCTCCGGCAGAAGCGGATGCGATGAAGATACGCGCGATCTTGCCGAACTGGCTTCTCAAGGGCCTGACTGAGCGTCGACCGAACGAACACTCCGCGATAGATCCCAAAGGCATAGAGCTTCTCGGCCCTTATCAGTTCCAGATTGCACCGCCAGCAGAAGCGGTCTGCGAAACCAGCATGCTTAAATGGCACAAGGCACGTACGCTTACTGCCGAACCGATGATCGCTATTCAGGGCGGTCAGTCACGTCACTATCTCGCTAACTTCAGCAAGGTGTCTTGGTCCAAAGACGGTGTCTATACATCTCTCAGTGATGAAGCTGGACAGCACCTGCTTCCATTCCTTGAGAATGTCGAGCCAACGGTCCTCGAAGGTCGTAGTTTTAACGCTGTTGTAGAAGGGTCTGTTGTCTATACTCATTGGCTTTTGGACACTTTGCCGCGAATTCTTTTCTGGATCGATCAAGGTCATGATATCGACGAGTTTGATCATTTCCTTTTTGCCGGAATAACAACAAAATTCCATCGCCAGACCTTGGACTTGTTAGGAATTCCAGATGATAAAGTTGTTACACGTGCCCGTCATGGCCCCCTCTTTTCTGTTGATGATTTCACAACTGTAAGCCAACCCCGCACCGACTTTGCGACGCATCCCGATACTTATGCGAGAGTTCGCAATCTGTTTCTGCCCCAGCCAAGTGAAAGCAAGCCTAGTCGATGTGTCTATATTAGCCGCGGTAAGGCCGGGAGACGCCGTGTTCTAAATGAAGACGCTTTAGAGGCAGTCTTCGAGCGTTACGGGGTGGAGGTTTTGCATCTTGAGGATTACTCGATTTCTGAGACGGCCGCCATAATAGATAGCGCGAGCCATATCATTGCGCCGCATGGGGCGGGTCTCGCTAATCTTGTTTTTGCTCGTCCCGGAACCAAAGTTCTCGAACTGTTCAGCGCTCATTTATCTCGCGAATATTGGATTATCTCACATCAGCAGGGACTCGAGTATCACGTATTCGAGGCGCATGGTCCGGATGGATGTGTTGTTGATGATACGGCAAAGGAGGCCATGCCGTTTTTCGTCCGAAATGGGACCGACATTGAAATACCCATCGGCAAATTCGAGGCTTATTTGGACAACAAGTTCTTCACCTAGGCTAGGCCGTAAAAGGTCTCATCCAAATTGATCAGTCGACGCGGCCAGCGATGTCGAAGTTTAAGTGCTAACTCGGCTTTATTCGGCGTAATCTGTTGAACTTTTAAAGATCATCAATGTCGATAGTTGGGTGTCACTCGCAAATTGTCGGTATCAAGCAATTTATCTTTCTGTTGCTCATATGACCGGTAAAAAAGTGATAGCATATCCTGATACGAGTAATCGGTGGGAGGGCCAGGCAGTGCAAGATTAGGCGTTTCGAAATCGATCCTTGGTCCGCGGAATGTTTGCGCTTCCAGATCATCATCTTCCCAAAGGGATGGGGGAATAATACGCGCAAGCGGCTCTTTCATAACCAGCTCTTCCGTGCTCGGCTGTAGGCCACATGCGTCTATGAGCCGTGAGGTCACCACTGAAAGAAGCGCGAGGGACGGATGGTTGAAGGTAAAAAATAATCGCTCTTGTCTAAATTTGTCTTCGATTAAATCGCTGATACCGACATCGCATGCAGCTTCTTCTCTGGCGCGGAGTTCGGCTAGGGAATGCTGATGGATTTGGTCATCAGATGTCTTCTGGAAAGGAAGGTCCAAATCGTTTGCATTGTACCATTTTTCGAGAATACGCAGATCATGATAGGTGTCGAGAGGCCCAGCAATTCTCCCACCGGAAGCATGCGTGATGTAGCGTAGAGAGGGCTGTTGACCTGCATAAAAGATATTTGGCCAGATCAGGACTTTTCCGGGGTTCTCTTGCTTTAGAAATGATGATCTTAGGTGCGCTGGTTGAAAGATATCGGCCGTGTATTGCGCAAATACGATGTCCGCGGTGTTTATCAGTGCTTCTTGTTCAGGCGCGTCATCTGCTTTTGACAAATGAAGAATGATCGGGTCAAGCAGTTCAACGTCGAGTGCGAGTTTCTCCAGAATGGATGCAACAGGACGCGCTTGGCAGTTTCCGATGACCAGAACCTTCTTCATGGCTAAACCTCAGCCAGTGCCGCAATGATACGCTTAGTCACGCTTCCGATTGAATATTGCTCATTCGCGAAATCGATCGAGTGGTCACGTGTATTTTGCCAACGCGGCCCAGCGCTATGCACATCGACAATATGGGATGCGAGCTGCTCTGCATCATCTGGTGCGGACGAGAATTCACGCAGCGCTGGATGATTGACGCCTTCGAAGGCGATATCGGTCCCGACAACAGGCACCCCGTAGATAAAGCTGGTCGCCAGCTTCCCTTTTAGACCTGCACCAAACCGCAGCGGCGCAACACTTAGCCTGACAGTATTATAGATGTCGCGTAGATCTTCAGCGAAGCCATGAACATGGATATCATCGGCCGCATAGTCATTGAAACGCTCGGGCATTTTGCTGCCGTAGATATGTAGGGGCAGGGGGGCAAGACCGCGCTCAGCTGAGATGCGGCGCACGGCAGGCCAGATCTCATTGACCAGCCACTCGACGGCATCGATGTTTGGTTGATGCTGATATCCGCCAATGAAAAGGGCGCCTTCGCGAGCCTCAAATGGGTTCTCCGTCACCCGTTCGATCTTGCGGATCAGCGGAATTGTGACGAGGCCTTTGATGCCGCCTTCTTCTAGCATTTGCTTTTCGGCCTCACTCAGAACGATCGTTGTGTGGACTCGGTTCATGAGGCCTAATTCAGCGACTTCAGTTTCTGCGGCTTTCGCGCGCAACCCGTCATCATCTCTCAACTCAGCTTCGCGCTTTTCCCGTAAGTGGTGAAGATCGACGGTGTAGAACAGGCGCTTAGCCGACGGGCAATGTTGCATGACAGCGTTTAGATGCTCTTGCGCGGCGGTTACCCTGACCAGGAAGACGTGACTGAAAATGTCG
This sequence comes from Pseudomonadota bacterium, assembly GCA_039030935.1. GTDB lineage: Bacteria > Pseudomonadota > Alphaproteobacteria > Caulobacterales > Hyphomonadaceae > Henriciella. The sequence continues at coordinate 18,149 of JBCCDF010000007.1, forward strand.
CCGCGCTCAGCCAGGAACTGGTCAACGCTCGTATAATGGGGCGCATAGATACACTCGACGCCCATACGCTGTAGGTCGCGCGTATAGTCGTCAAAGAAGGCGAAGTTTGAGCGCGGGATAAAGTGAACGCGGTGGCCTAAATCGATGAGGATTCTGATCATGTTGAACATGTCGATAGACCCTGAATCCTGATCCGGCGTCGGGGTGCACTCATCAATGATAAGAATATGCGATTTTACAAATCGATCACTCGCTTTGAGAGGGTCCGAAGCGTTTGCGAGGTTTGTGGATAATTCGTCAGTCCATTTTTCAAAAAACAGTTTCGCATTCGTCACTTGATACTGTTTTTGGCCGGCCCCTAAATCCGTACCCGATGACACCCCTTCATGGTGTATAACGGTAGAGTGGGGCTGATACAGAACGCGGCGTCCTGATGCGCGCACAGACATGGCCAGATCGGTATCCTCATAATAGGCCATCTCATAGCGCTCATCGAAGCGGCCAAGGCGCTCGAAATAATCCCGCTCAATCATGATCGACGCGCCCGAAACATAGTCGACATCGCGAACATAGTTGTATTTCGGATGATCAGGGTGCTCGAGGCGTCCCCAATTCCAGCCGGAGCCGTCATCCCAGACGATACCACCGGCTTCCTGTAACCGACCATCAGGGTAGACAAGCTTCGAGCCAACAAGCCCAATATCATCATGCTCTTCGAACGTATCCCGCAAAGCGTCGAGCCAACCCGGCGTGACAGTCGTGTCATTGTTCAAGAACAGGACATATCGACCGTTCGCATGGTGCGAGGCCGCATTACAATTGCGCAAAAAGCCGAGATTAGTTTCATGGCGCACATAAATCAGATCAGTTCGTGCAGAGAATTCAGCCTCGGTCTCATCGGTCGAACAGTCATCGGCAATGATGATCTCAAAAGTGTATTTCGAGCCCATCTCAAAGATCGATGCGACGCAGGATCGAGTATACTCGATATTATTGTAGACCGGGATGATGATGCTCACTTCTGGCATCCCCTCTAGAGACGGCAGTGTCCGAGGTGCGATCTTAGCGGCGGATGCTTGTGTGACCGGCGCAGGAAGAGCCAGTGGGGGTTTGCGACCCTGCAGGGCGTGGCGGGTCTGATTCAAACGACCATTAAAGACGCGGTTGTCTATCGCCTTTAAGCGACTGCGCATGCTTGCTTTGTCTTGCGACGCTGGAGGCGTCGCAGGTTTCTGACCGCCCTTAAAGATGTTGCCGACGGCGCGAACCGGCGCTGTCAGACGCCAAGAGGTTGATGACCTAAACGTCTCGTCCAGATGGGTAATCCGGTCCTGTAGGGTTTGAACGTGATTTGAGAGCCTCGCTTCGATCTGATTGGCCTGCTCTGTGAGCGTTAAGCGGTCTTGCTCCCTTAAACGCTTCTCTTGCTCGAGTTGACGAAGGACGTCTTCTTTTTCCTCAGAGAGCTGGTGACGAATGGTTTCTTTCTCTTCTGAGAGCTGACGACGAATATCTTCCTTTTCTGTCTCCAGATTAGACAGGTGTTCGGCTGCTTCATTTCGTTGGCGTTGCAGGCTCTCATTGAGCTCTCTCTCATCGCGGCGCAGATATTTCTCAATATCAAGCTGGTTGTTGATGCACTCATTATTGAGTTCTGATTGGGCAAGCTTTCCAGAAAGAGACGTATTATCCGTCTCCAGGCGCTCAATCACATGCCTTTGTTCATCCAGCGTGCTGTTCAGTGTATCGATCTTCGCACCCTGTTGCTCGGTTTGCTGTCGCAAGCCTTTGCGTTCTGCGTCAGCGTCTTCAAAAGCTCGAACAGCCTCAACCAATTCAGATTGGGATTGCGCAAACTGCTCGCTGAGAGATTTAGCCTCGTCCTCTGTTGAAGTCAGGCTGTTTTGAAGCGTCTCGATCTCCGCTTCCAATTGCTGTTTCTGTTCGGCAAGATAGTCCTTGTCGGTACGTTCTTGTTGCAGAATATCGGCGGTTTCAGCCGTAGCTGCCTCAAGCTCCTGTCTCTGCAAGGCAAGATATTCTTTATCCGCGCGCTCTTGGCGAAGAATACTCTCTGTGCGTGCGAGTGCATCGTCTAAGAGTTCGCGCTGCTTGGTAAGCGTCTCTTTTTCAGTAGTTTTTAACTCAAGCTTCACCTGAGTTTCAGCAAGGCTTTCCTCAAGCGCGCTTTTCTGTTCAGCGAGATAGTCTTTGTCTGCGCGTTCTTGTTTCAGAACACTCTGAGTTTCTTCAAAGTCTTCTTCTAGCTTGCGTTTGAGCTCGGCGAGGTATTCTTTATCCGCGCGCTCTTGCTCTAAGACTTTGTGGATTTCAGCCAGCTTGTCTTCGAGTTTGAGTTTCTGCTCAGCAAGACTTTCTCGATCGCTGCGCTCTTGAAGCAGAGCCTTATCAGACTTCGCTGCAGCCTCTTCGATCTCTTCTTTCTGTCCCGCAAGATAGTCTTTGTCAGCGCGTTCCTGTTTCAGCAGGCCTTCAATTCGTGCGATTTCATCTTCAAGCTTGCGTTTTTCAGACGCGAGAAACTCTTTATCAGCGCGTTCTTGGGTGAGCGTTTGCTCTATTGCGGAAGCGGCGTCTTCAAGCTTTTGTTTCTGTTCTGCCAGATACTCTTTGTCTGCAAGTTCACGCTCTAGAATATCATCTGTACTCGCAGCAGCAGTTTCGAGTTCGCGCTTCTGCTCAGCGAGATAATCCTTATCCGCGAGTTCGCGCGCTAGCGTATCTTGAAGCTCACGGTGGGTCGCGTTTAGCTGGTCGAGTTGATCTTTAAGCCCAGTCAAGTCGTGGACTTTGCGCGCGTATTCCCGACGTGCTGCAGCAGACCGTCTGAGAAGGGGAAGAACATTCTGGAACTCGGCATAGATTTCATCGAGCTCGCTTCTGGCTTGCGTCAGATTACGGCGGGTCTCGATCTGACGCAGCGCAGAATAAGCGCGCGACACCCAGCCACTTAAATCTTGATCCAAAGCAACATCATCAAGACGACTATGGTGGTGCTGCAAAGCCGGTTCGATAAATTCGAAGATTTCAGCCGACATCCTGTCGGGTTTATTCAGATCGCTCAGGCCGACTGTCTTGATGACTTTGTCGAGCGCCTTGATGGGCTGTTTCAGAAGGTTCTCATAAGAAATAACGACATGCGATCTTTGTCGCGCCGCGCGTTCAGCTTCTAGATTGTAGCTGAGCCATAGCAATGCCGCATCAAGGCGATCATGGTCATTCGGCCATGTGCTTCGGGTTATGAGAGACTGAATCACATCGAGCGGATTTCGGAGGGCGAGGATCACTGACGTCTTCGTATCCTGCTGCTCCAAGCCCGTCAGAAAAGCCTCACTCATTTTGCTGAGACGTGGTTCTTTGATGACAATGCTTTTGGAGCTTGCAAACTCCTCTTTGATCAGCGCTTGCCAATCATCTGCAATCTGCAAACGCTCGCGTGCACTCAGGCGAGTCCAGTCAATCGGCTCCCAGCTATGCCAGCTCGTTCCCAATTGCTGAAAGAGTTTGTCATTGTATTCCATCAACCGGGTGGGTTCCCAATGCCCCCGGTCGTTCCCTTCTGATGCCCCCATAATGGTTCTGGGGAGACCCGCACCGAGAAGGCTCAACAACCTTGTCAGCATGCTCGTGCCAGAGCGGTGCATTCCGAGAATGACGATGCTTGTAAATGATGTCTGCTTGGCCGTTCGCCGAGCTGTCACGGTCGCTTTGTCTGCTGAAGATGGCTCGACGACTTCGCCGATATCGCCCGATGCCAGTGCGTCACTTTTTGTGATCTTTTTCACGTCATCAACTCCCTGCGAATTTGCTTTTCGTCATTCTATTTTGTTGGAATAATTATAGAGCTCTAGTGAAGTCTAACCACCGTGTGTGTAAGGACGATTAAACTCCGATTGCGTTTCTGCGAATTGACGCAGATAATCACCATAAGTGCCCTTACCATAACGCTTAGCGGCGGCGCGGACGCCGTCCAGCCCGATAAATCCTTGCTCAAAAGCGACTTCTTCGAGACAGGCAATCTTTAGACCTTGGCGATGTTCGAGCGTTTTTACAAACTCAGCAGCTTCCATCAAACTGTCAGGCGTGCCCGTATCAAGCCAAGCAAAACCGCGGCGTAACTGCTCAACATTCAAGTCGCCTTCGTCGAGATACATGCGATTCAGATCCGTTATTTCGAGCTCGCCACGCTTTGATGGACGGACCTGTTTGGCAAATTCGGACACACGGGAGTCATAAAAGTAAAGTCCTGTGACGGCCCAGCTTGATTTTGGCTCGATTGGTTTCTCTTCAAGGCTGATCGCTTGTCCACCCTGATCGAACTCGACGATGCCATAGCGCTCTGGATCGCTCACCCTGTAGGCAAACACGGTGGCGCCCTTATCGCGTTGACCTGCTTTACTCATCAGATCGCGTAGTCCTGATCCGATAAAGAGATTGTCGCCAAGAACCAGCGCGCAAGAGTCTCCGTCAATAAAGCGCTCCCCGATCAAAAATGCCTGAGCCAAGCCTTCCGGTTTCGGTTGCTCAGCATAACTGAAGTGAACGCCAAACTGCTCTCCGGACCCTAGAAGCTCGCGGTAGCGGGGTAGGTCGCTCGGTGTTGATATGATGAGAATATCGCGGATTCCAGCCAGCATAAGGGTGCTGATCGGGAAAAAGATCATGGGCTTGTCGTAAACTGGGAGAAGCTGCTTTGAGACCACTTGGGTCATGGGATAAAGACGCGTGCCTGTACCCCCGGCCAGAACAATACCCTTCACGTCAAAACCCTTCTGCGAGCACCTTAATGCAACGCCGCACGCTACTCTGCCAAGTCGGCAATTCGATACCGTGTATATCGGACAATTTGGTGCAGTCCAGACGGGAATTCTTTGGGCGCTCCGCCGGTGTTGGATAAGCGGTGCTTGGGATTGGATGCACGTCGCATGTGGTCGCGATCAAGTCCGCATTGTCTTCGAAAATTGACTTTGCGAAGCCGAACCAGCTGGTCGATCCTGAGCCAGCCAAGTGATAGGTTCCGAAGTGTGCATCTGGTGAAAGAGCGCGTTCGGCCAGCAAGAGTGTCGCGGCAGCAATATCCGGCGCATAAGTCGGATTTCCAACTTGATCGTCAACGACGTTAAGCGCGTCACGGTCTTGACTTAGCCGCAGCATCGTTTTGACAAAGTTCTGTCCGTAGGGCGAATATACCCATGCAGTGCGCAGGATATAGTGCTTATCCCATGTCTCCTGCAAAGCCCGCTCACCTTCAAGCTTGCTCTCGCCATACACGCCTAGCGGCGATGTTATGTCGGTTTCGGTCCACGCGTCTTCCCCTGTTCCGTTAAAGACATAATCGGTGGAATAGTGGATCAAAGGGACGTTGGCCGATTTGCAGGCCTTCGCGAGATTTCTCGGCCCGTCACAATTCACAGCAAAAGCGAGCTCTTTTTCTGTTTCGGCTTTGTCGACCGCTGTATAGGCGGCTGCGTTTATAACGAGATCTGGATGAAAAGTATCAATCTCGTGGGTCACGCTGGCGGCGTTGACAATATCCCCCGCTGGGCGGCCAACGCATTTGATCTCGAAATGTGACGACGTCAGATCTGCGAGGGATTGAGCGACTTGGCCGGATTGACCAAAGACGAGGATTTTCCGCATGCTCAGCTCCTGGGTCTAGATCGATCTATGACGTCTTTTCCGGGATCAGACCGAGGCGTTCTCCCTTATAGGTCTTTTCTCGCAGCGGCTTCCACCAGTCATCATGAGTTAAATACCATTCAACGGTCTTTCGAAGACCGGTGTCAAAATTTTCCTGCGCTTTCCAGCCAAGCTCGTTCTCAAGCTTGGTCGCGTCAATAGCATAGCGGGCATCATGTCCCGGGCGATCCGTTACGAAAGTGATCTGGTCTCTGTAACTGCCGCGGTCTTTGGGTCTGATGTCATCGAGAAGGTCACAGATGCCATGGACGACTTGCAGATTCGTGCGTTCATTGCGGCCGCCAACATTGTATTTCTCCCCCAAACGACCTTCACGCATAATCGTATACAGAGCTCGAGCGTGATCCTCGACATACAACCAGTCGCGCACATTCGATCCGTCTCCGTAGATTGGGAGTTCACGTCCATCGAGTGCATTTAAGATCACCAGCGGAATGAGTTTTTCTGGAAAGTGATAGGGGCCGTAATTGTTTGAGCAGTTGGAGATAAGACCCGGGAAATCATACGTCCTGTGCCACGCTGTTAAAAGGTGATCTGAAGCCGCCTTAGACGCCGAGTAGGGTGAGCTTGGATCATAGGGGTTTGTTTCTTCAAATAGTCCCTCAGCACCAAGCGATCCGTAAACCTCATCCGTCGAGACATGCAGGAACCGAAAATCGCGCTTGTCGGCATCTGGAAGTTCAGCCCAGAACACACGTGCGGCTTCCAGAAGCGCAAAAGTGCCAAAAATATTTGTTCTAATAAATTCGCCCGCGCCCGTAATGGAGCGATCAACATGACTTTCTGCTGCGAGATGCATAACAGCCTGAGGTCGATGGCGTTCAAAAACGGAATTGATCGCATCGCGATCTGCAATGTCGACTTTTTCAAGAGTGTAGCGCGATGAGTCTTCAATCGATTTGAGCGAAGCAAGATTTGCCGCATAGGTTAGTTTATCCACATTGATAACCGAATGCTCAGTTTCATTGATGAGATATCGGCAAACCGCTGATCCAATAAATCCGGCGCCACCTGTGACGATAATCTTCATAGCTTGATCCTGTTAGTGGTCCTGATGATACTTAAAACCCGTATCGATATTGCTGAGCAGCGGTGCCTCCCGGTCTTTGTCAGATAAGACAACGTGCTCATGGTCTATACCCCAGTCTATATCGAGCGACGGGTCAGACCACAGGATATTTGCATCACACTCGCGCGAATAAAGCTCGGTCACCTTGTAGGCGACTTCAGTATTAGGTTCCAAAGTCAAAAATGCGTGCGCGAACCCTTTCGGGACGAGAATCTGTTTCCAGTTTTCGGCACTGATGACCGCACTCACATGCTGGCCGTATGTTGGTGACCCGGCCCGAATATCGACAGCAACATCGAGGATCGACCCGCGTATGCACCTGACCAGCTTATCTTGCGCCATAGGGGGTTTTTGAAAGTGTAAGCCCCTTAGTGTTCCTCTAGGAACCGATAGAGAGTGATTATCCTGCACGAAGTTGAGCTCTATCCCCGCCGCTGCGAACGCTTCGATATTGTACGTCTCGCTAAAGAAACCGCGCTCATCGCCAAATTTCTTTGGAGTTATGATAACGACGTCTGGGATTTCGAGAGGCTGAATATTCATTGCAAACTCATGCTGATTTCAAAGCTCTGCTGCGGATATAGGAAAGTGATATGAGGTCAAGCTGAGCACCTCTTATGTAGAGAAGATATCTCGAGAATAAGGTGGGCCTCCTGTGTGACATTTATAATGCTGAGATTTATCTTTTTCGTTTGATAAACAGGGTCGTAAACGAATTAAATCACCCTAAGTCTTGAAATACCAAGATCGGTGATTGTATACCACATGTCCGGTCACTAGTGACTTATGAAGTTTGGTCGTTTGTTAAGAAAGGGGCATCAGCGTAGACCAGTTCGTGTAAAATACGGCGGGCTGTGTCCTGAAGTGACGCGGTGTTCGCTGAGTAAGGTAAGGCCCTCAACTTGAAGTCTTTGATGAACGACGCGACGCTTGAAATCCTTCGACAGGACTTGTCGGAAGTACACCGCACGCGGCTAACCGATTGGTTGTTCAAATCGACTTTACCCCACTGGATAAATATTACAGCTGCTGCTGAAACTGAGGGTTTCGTCGAAGCCTTAAACTTCAATGGCAATCCGGTTTACGACCTCAATCGACGTGGGCGTGTTGCGCCGCGCCAGGTTTTTGCCCTTTCTGAGGCTTATCGTGCAGGTTTGAGCACCGATCAGGATTTGCGCCAGCTTGTTCTTGAAGGCTTCGATTACATTGCCAGAGTCCAACGTCAGGGTGACGGTGGGTGGTCGCATGAAATCAATCGTTCGGGCATCCCGATTAATGGTCCTCTACACCTTTACGACCATGCTTTTGTGGCCCTTGCGGCGAGCTCAGTTTATCGGTCCTTGAAATATCAACCTGCCCAAGACTTAGCTGACGAAGCCTTCGCCGTTATCGATGATGTTTTCCGCGACGACGAGTTCGGCGGCTGGCTTGACCATGATGGACAGCATCCAACAAAGCTATCAAATCCTCATATGCACTTGCTGGAAGCGAGCCTTTGCCACTACGAGGCCGCACCAAGTACGAGATCGAAGGCTCGCATTGAGCTCATCTGCCAATTGTTTAAAGACTATATGTTTGAGGATCAAAACGGCGCCGTTCTGGAGTATTTCAACCGCGACTGGCAGGCTGAGGACAGTCCTAAATCGGGTCTCGTTGAGCCGGGTCATTGTTATGAATGGGCTTTTCTGCTGGGGGAAGCACAACGCCTGACCGGACTTGATTTGAGCCATTGGCGCAGACGTCTGGTGGTATTTGCAGACACCAAAGGGCTTAATCGGCATGGCTTGGCGTATGACTGGATCAATATATCCGATGGCAGCGTCGCTGAAACGTATCGGCTATGGCCGCAGCTTGAACAGCTTAGAGCCAAGATGTTCCATACAGAAGAGGTCGGCGCAGAGCAGTTGGGTGACCTCGTCGATACAATCTGGGACAATTTTTTGTGTGACCAACGCCCCGGCGTTTGGATCGATCAGATTGATAACCAGTTCAACTCAACCGTGCACCATGTGCCTGCGAGTGTCCTGTATCATCTCGTCTCTGCATTGATGCCGCTGCGTCGTCACTAAATATCCGTATCTAGTTCGTTTCAATCGGCCCCAATGTCTCAACAAA
>JBCCDF010000008.1:0-24541 GCA_039030935.1 Pseudomonadota bacterium
CTCTGTTCTGTTGGGCTGCAAGCAGCAGCCAGTAAGATAAGGGCTGCCCCGAGGGCGATATTGATCTGACGTCGTTTGGGCATGAGGAGCGTTATCCTTGCTATGGTGGAGCGGGCTATTTGATCACAGCCTAATGACCGTGAAACAGCACGTGAAAGGTATTCTGATGCACTACAAGAGAGTTTTCCAGCTGAAAACGATTATCAGGTGCGATAATTTGTCTGTTGGCTCAAAAACGATGTTGCAACGCATTCGCATATGTGCTCAGACACACTCAGACAATGCGGAAGGGTATGTCATGGACACAGTTGGATGGCTCAACTCGCAACTTCAAAACTTAAAAGTTTGGAGAGAGGAGCTTTTGAACAATCCGTGCGATCAGGCAATCAGTCAGGTTGAACAGCTCGTCCGCCATCAGGATTGGTTGGAGTCTCAACTCGAAGATCTGCAAATGTCGAATTCGGGACCCCTAAGTCCCTAACACTCTAGCTGCGACGCATTTGGCGAGCCACATTTTGCCATCGGTGGCTTGGAACCTCCATTCCTCCCAGACCTTGCACCGTGCGTCGCAGCTTTTTTTATAAATGAGACATCTCACTTTAGACGCTGTCGGCTTCAGCGCCTGCTCTGCAGTATGAAACGACCAAATTTTCCGGTAAAATGAAAATTTCGATGGTGCTCTCAATCTTGCTGGGCTACTCATTATCGTGTTCATTTTTAAATTCCGCTTGGCTCGGACAAAGTGCGCAGCATTTTTATGGGCCACATCTTTTGGCTACACGCCATCTAGCAAACCAAGAAGGCAAAACGATATGCGCAAAACCCTTACCAGCCTGATCTGTGCGGGGGGCGCGACGCTTCCTGCTTTCGCTCATCATGAAGATATTCCACAGAATGATGGTAATCTACTCGGCGCTCTTATTGCCCTTGGCGTAGTGGCTTTGATTGGTGGTTTAGTTTACTTTGCGCTCAAGAACAGAAAAAGCGCATAGACGCGCCGATATGAAGAGAGGTCCTATGAAACAGTCTATACTCAATCTTGTTAAACGCGTTGGTCTCGTCAAAGAGGCGCGTGCCCACTGTGACATTCCATGCGGCATATATGATACCGGGCCAGCGCTGATCGCGGCTGTCTCAGTGGTGCGCTTGATGGACATTATGCATGAGGCCAGCAGTGAAAACGCTGTTGCACTTGCTAATATGTACGCGCGCAATGTTGCGAAGAAAGAAGAAGAGGCCGAGAAGGTTAAGCACGAGATCCGCATCATCTGGGGCGATTACTTCAAACCAGCGCTGCAGGAGAAGCACCCCGAAGTGCACGCGCTTGTTCATTCGATCATGATGAAGGCAAGTGCTTGTAAGCAGGACGTTCATCGTGAAGATGCGGTAGCGCTCGTTGAACTGGTCAATCAGTTTGCAGAGCTGTTCTGGACAACAAAAGGCGTCGAAACTTACCGCGCGCCTTGCCCGTATCCTCCTAAGCTGGACGTCGTCTATCCCGATCTGAAAGGGTAGAGGGTCAAGCCATGTTCGGCTTTACCATCGCTCATGTGCGCGGTGACAGCATGTCGCCGCGCCTCAAGGATGGTCAGCTGAAACTTTTCAGACGCCGGGGTGCATACTGCGTAGGGGATATCGTCCTGGCAAGTCACCCCACTTACGGGCTTATTATCAAGCAGATCTCGGCGCTGGAGGATAAGCTCGTTGGGCTCCGTGGGTTAAGTTTGGAATCCGTTTCTGAAACGTCGCTCGGCCAGATTTCTGTTGAGAATATTCATGGTCGGCTGATCGGATAATCTCCAAAAAAGACGTTGCCTCAGCACGCTTCACTCGGAAATGAGACCCATTTGATTTTTGTGTTTCTATCCGCTCGCTAAGTCGAAAATCGCCTTTGCAAGTTCGAAATGCTCTTTGCCAGAGTCAGCATTTCCGGAGATTGTGCGTCATGGGTGGCTAAGAGGCTTGCACGAAGATTTTCGAGATCAAAGAGCAGTTCACGATCATCGGGACGAACGAACTGGCTCTCAATCCAGCCGACACAGACCACGCGTTCACCGGATATCACAGGCTGGACTTCGTGAAGACTGGTCGATGGATAGAGGATCAAAGACCCTTTGGGTAATTTCAGTGTTTGTGAGACGCCCGCCTGTTCGATTGAGAGATCGCCGCCTTCATAGGCTTCGGGATCTGACAGAAATAGCGTGAAGGAAAGATCTGTGCGAAGGCGCGCGTCACCAGCTCCCATGAAGGCGTTGTCAACGTGTAGGCCGTAGCCGCCACCGGGTCTGGTCTTGCTGACAATGATTTTTGAAAGACGTTTTGGCCACGCTGCAGCGCGAAGAACCGGGTGGTTGATCACGGCCTCGCGAAGCATGTCGCGCAGTTTCGCACCTGTCCGGTTGGTGAGATCAGCTTGGGTATTAATCTTGACCTGTTTCGCAACTCGTCCTGCGGTTTCCTTTCCATCGCGCCACGCGACGGTGCCAAGCAAGCGATCAACTTCTGAGAGTTGTTCTCCACTTAAAATATCGCCGATGGGCAGGAGCATCGTACATTTCCATTCAGTTTTGGAAGAAAAAACCGCGGCCGGACGATACCGGACGCGGCCATTTCTTTATCCGTTCATCCTAATTGTCGACGGCCAGAACAACCGTGGATGCGGCAACTGTGAGCGCTGAAATATCGGCGTCGAGTGTGTCCGGGCGAACAGCGCTTGGATAAGCATCACCAAGCAGGGCGAGCGCTGAAGTGATGGCTGCTGCCGCTTCAGGATCGCTTGTGGCGAGATCACCACTGACTTGATCAAACGCGGCCTCGCCAGCTTTGAAGAAACCGTAGCCATCAAGATAAGGCTCATAGGCTTCATCGCCTGCCGCAACGCGATACATATCAGCTGCCCGCTCGATCTGGTCTGCTGCGACGCCGGCTTCGATCTGTGTTTTGGTTAGACCATTGTCCGGGGCCTTCTCAGCAGCAGCGCGTAAAGTTGCGATGATGGCTTCTGACTTCGCTGCCACCTCATCGGCATCGGCGCCGTTGATTACAGCAATAGACGCATCGGTCAGCATGTCGCTGAAGTCTTCAACGCCGCGCGCCGCAAAGACCTCCTCCATGTCAAACAGGACCTCTGAAACGGGGTGGGCGAACATCTCAGCTGCGGCATCTGTTTCGCCGAGGGCATGTGCATCGCGCGCTGCAATAATGTGGGCTTCAGTAATGGCGAGCGCAGCATTGTAGACGATCGGGTCCGTTGCAGCTTGAGAAATGGAGACGCCGCCTTCGCCTTCACCGCCTTCACCCTCGCCCTCTCCGGCGGGAGAGGCGACCTCTGTTTCAGCAACTTCGGTTTCGGGTGCAACTTCGCTCACTTCAGCCTCGGCCGCTGATTCCCCGGCCTGCTCTGCCGGACTACAAGCCACAAGTGTGGCGCCCGCCAAGGCCGACCCTAGCCCAAGCTTTGTCCATGTTTTCAACGTTACGCTCATCACGACTCCTATATCTTTAGACAAAGGTATGCTTAGCTGTAATGATACTTATTCGCAATACGATTTCCCTGCTTATCAGTCTTGATAAGCCATCGTGGCGAGGCATGTTACGAGCGAAGAAATGGAGCACACGCTATGTATATCGCAATGAACCGATTCAAGATCGTGAAGGGGCAAGAAGAGGCTTTTGAAACGGTTTGGAAGACACGTGAAACGCATCTCGATACGGTACCGGGATTTAGAGAATTCCGGCTTTTAAAGGGGCCTGAAAACGAAGATCATACTTTGTACGCGTCACACACGATTTGGGCTGATGTTGAGTCCTTCCTTGGCTGGACAAAATCCCAAGCTTTCCGCGATGCACACAAGAATGCGGGTGGTAATAAAGGGCTTTATCTCGGACATCCGCAGTTTGAAGGCTTTGAACCCGTTATGGAGCAGGTGGTCAGCGAAACTGCATGAGCGACATTCGCGAGACAGTTCGCACTCTGCTCGCAGAGGGCAGGGGTGGCGTTCTTGAGTGGGTGGCACGCGACCACGGCCTGAAAACGCTTGAGGTCGCTAAGCTGCTGCCGGATGAGACCCGTATCATTGCGGAAGGCATTGATACGGCCAGTGTTCTGGATGACCTTCATACATGGGGAGAGGTTTTCCTGATCATACAGTCCCGCGGGCTTGTTGCGGAAATCGTGACGGAGTTTCCAGCTTACACGATTGCGCGCGACCACTTCAACTTTAAAGGCGACACCGCTTTTAGTGGCCATCTGCATGTCGATGCTATTCAGGCCGTCGCGTGTTTTGATCGACCTTTCGCCAATCGCAGATCGCTTTCTGTAGTTTTCTTTGATGGCGAAGGGGAGAGTATTTTCAAAGTCTTCGTTCGCCGCGATGCGAAGCGTAATCTACTCGCTGATCAAGTTGAAAAGTTTGAAGCTTTAAGAGACCGCCTTTCGGGCTGAGCCCCGCGTTTAGGCAGCGTCATCCGCGAAGATGTAGGGCGCTGCCAAATCATAGGCGAACTGGACATTCTCGCTTGAGAGGACGGCCTTTGCAGGCCCCAGATCGCGGAGTTTCCCTTCCCCAAAGAGCCAGACCTGATCGGCATATTTGCGAACCAAGTGCAGATCGTGCAGGACAGCTACGATCCCCCATCCTTCTGTCGCAAGCTCTTTGAGTTTCTGCATAAGGAGGATCTGATACTTCAAGTCTAATGCACTTGTTGGTTCATCCAGTAACAGCCAGCGACTCTTGCCATCCTCAGGCGCCTCCCAGACTTGAGCGAGCGCGCGAGCAATGTCGACGCGTTTGCGTTCACCACCCGACAGAGTGAGATAGTTCCGGTTCATAAAGGGCAGCAGTTCCATGACCGAAAGCGCTTGTTCGACGATATCATTGTCTTTGGAGTCCGTGGAGCGCCCGAAATGAGGCGCTCGCCCCATAGAAACAACTTCATGGACATGGAAAGGAAAGGTGAGCACGCTTGACTGGCTGACAACTGCACGGCGTTTGGCGAGATCAGCTCTTGAGGCTGAAGCGATGCGGTCGCCGTCAAGAAACGCTTCGCCGCGATCAGGCGAAAGACTTCCTGTGGCCGTCGTTAAAGCGGTTGTTTTACCCGCGCCATTAGGCCCGCAGAAGACAGTAAATGTCCCAGCCTCGATCCGACCCGAAACATCACTCAGGATTTCGCGTCCGCCTCGGATGACACTCACATATTTAAGCTCGAGGCTCATCCATAACTTCCCGACATCTTGTCCTTGATCAGGAGCCAAAAGAAGAAGGGCGCACCGAGCGCTGCGGTCACGACGCCGAGGGGGAGTTCTGCAGGGCTGACCGAGATACGCGCGACCAAGTCTGAAAAGAGCACAAGCGCTGCCCCAAGCAGAGCGGAACCTGGCAAGACATATCTATGATCTGGGCCCGTCACCAGCCGCACCAAATGGGGCACAACGAGGCCGATAAACCCGATCACGCCACAGACGGCGGTGGCTGCCCCAACGCCAAGGGCTGTCAGAAACGCCGCTTTAAATTTAAGCGCTTCAACATTGATCCCGAGATTGAGGGCGTCGGCCTCCCCGAGGAGTAGACCATTCATCGGACGCGCAAGGGTCAGCAGCCCTGCAATCGAAATAGCCATTAAAATACAGGCGGGTATAACGCGATCCCAAACCGCGCCCCCCAGTGAGCCGAGCGTCCAAAATGTCAAATCTCGCAGCTGAGTATCGTCGGCCAGAAAGGTCAGATAGCCGATCCCTGAAAAGGCCAACGCATTCGCAGCAACGCCGGCCAGTAGCATGGTTGCGACGATCACGCGTCCGTCTGAGAGTGAAATCTGGTAGATGAGCGCGACCATACCAAACGCGCCTAAGAAGGCGAAAACTGGCATCGAAAATGAGCCCAAAATTGCAATAATCGGGGCGAGGACTGTCCCGCCAACAACAATTACTGCCACAGCGGCGAGCGCCGCCCCGGTTGAAACACCGATCAAAGCAGGATCAGCGAGCGGATTGCGAAAAAAGCCCTGCATGGCAGCGCCTGCAATCCCCAAAGATGCCCCAACAAATGCGGCCAGAAGCGCTCTTGGGGTTCGAATGGTCTCAATCACACCGACTTTTACAGCCGAGACATCCTCTGGCGGTGACCCCGTTAAACGACCCCAAACAGTTTTTAGAAACTCACTGATTGTAATGTCGAATGCGCCAACCGTTACGCCCAGAACGATACCAATCGTGACCAGGACTGTGCAGACGACCATAGCAAGACGACCCGTTCTTTCTCTTGAACGGGTCGCTGTGGTGGCTTCTGTAGGGGCCGTATTAGCCTTCAGCATTCGTGTTCAACGCGGCTTCGATTTCTTCAGCGAGTTCGGCAATCGCAATCGGTGTTCTCGGGCTGAACTGCATCACACGGACGGTATCGACGACGAAGACTTTGCCTGTTTGTGCTGCTGTTGTCAGGGATATCGATGGGTGGGATATCATTTTATCCATACCGCCTGCTCGAGCTATATTGTGGCTCATGACCAGAATGATCTCTGGGTCTGCGGCCACTGCGGCTTCAAGAGAGATCGGCTTATAGCCTGTGCGACCCGCAAAGATATTCTCTCCACCGAGCAGCTCGATCAGGCCATGGGCGGCTGTGTCTGTGCCAGCCGCCATTGCATTACCGTCACCGACTGTCGAGAAGAAGAGCGCTGTAGGGGCTATATCCAAGGCTTCAATTCGGGCGCTGGCCTCTGCCCAATTCGCTTCGATTTCCGCGACCAGCTCTTCACCTTTTGCTTCTACACCCAGCGTCTCGGCAACAATACGCGTTTTCTCGATGATAGAATCGATCGTGTAGGCAGTTTCCATCTCTATGATTTCAACGCCAACGCCCCGCAATTGCTCTAGGGCTGTTTCAGGTCCGGCAGCGCCGCTGATCAGGATCAGATCTGGTTCAACCGATAGAACCCCTTCGGCTGATAGTTGTCGGACGTAGCCAACTTTCTTCGTCGCCAAGGCACGCAATGGGTAAACACTAGTGGTGTCTGTCGCAGCGATCCGGTCGCCCTCACCGAGGGCATAGATAATCTCTGTGACATCACCGCCGAGAGAGACAATGCGTTCTTGTGCCTGAATAGAGGACAGGGCGCTGAAAAAAGAGAGGGTCAGCGCAACGATGACAAATCGAAGTGACGTCATAGTAAGACTCCTGTGGGTGCAGCCCAATCGCTTAGCTGTTTTGTAAGTGATATTCAATATCAATATATGCGCCGCAGCAATGCCAGCAAGCTTAAAGTTCTGTTTTTATGGCTTGGAAAGCCGTTTCTCTATGCCATCTGAGGCTATTGAGATTGCAAACACATTGAGGGCACTCGGCATGGATGAAGTTCTGATTAATGTCGCAACCATAACGGCAGGGATCCTCTTTGGGGCGATGGTCTTTTTTCCATCTGTTGTCGCGCCGAACGTCTTTAAAGCGTTGAGTGAAGATGATGGTGGCGCCTTCTTGAGGCGTCTATTCCCATCCTATTACGTCTTCATCATTGTCTTTTCGGCTTTGACGGCTGTTCTATCTTACGCACGGCCGATTATTGCAGTCGGGTTCGCCTGTGTTGCGCTCTCTACATTGCTGGTCCGACAACTGCTCGTTCCCAAACTAAATGCTTGGCGAGATGCAGGAAAAGCGGGTGACGCGACTGCACTTAAGCAATTTGACAGTGGCCACAGACTCTCCGTCATCGTCAATCTCTTACAGATGGTGTTCGTGATCATCGGCCTCTGGGTCCTCGCGAGCTAGTTGCAATTGCGACTTTTTTGCAACATTGAAATGCCACTGCACTTGAAGGCTGGCCTTTCCGCTTTGACTTTCCCCGTTTTGCCCTAAAGCGACATTGCAAATTATTTGCAATCGGGAGAGAGAGATATGTTAAACCTGAAAGCAGGTGTCGCCTTTGGCGCGCTTATGATTGCGGCTGGCGGCGCTTACGCTCAAAGCGCAGAGACGACTGATATAGCCGATCAAGAAGCCCGTCAGGCGACGGTCGTTGTGACAGGTCAAAAGATTGAGCGGTCTCTGCAAGACACTCAGGTTTCTGTTGAGGTCATCACCGATCTCGACATTCAGGAAGAGAACATCATCGATATCGTTGATGCGATTGAACGGACAGCGAATGTGACGACCAATGATGGGTCTGGCTTCACAATTCGCGGTGTTAGCAATGCCAGCGTTTCCGGCGCGGGGCAGGGTAATCTTGCCACGATCTACGTCGATGGATTTGCACTACCGCGCACAGCGCTGTTCGGTGCCCCAATTGAAACATGGGACTTGTCGCAGATCGAGATTCTTCGTGGGCCACAGTCCACGCTTCAAGGGCGTGCCTCTCTCGCAGGGGCCATCATCGTGAATACGGCGGACCCAACCTATGAGTGGACGGGTCGCGCGCGCGCAATCTATACGACAGAAGAAGAGGGCACCGCTATTGCTGGAGCCTTTGGTGGCCCGATCATCGAAGATCAAGTTGCGTTCCGTTTTGCAGGCGAGCGTCGTCAATCGGACGGGTTCTCGACTAACACATTCCTAGGCTTACCCTCTGACCCAATTGATTCTGAGAGCCTGCGGGCAAAACTCCTGGTCGAACCAGAAGCCATCCCGGGTCTCGAAGTCTTGCTCTCGTACAGCAAGCAAACTTCAAGCGATGGCGACTCATTTAACAGTCTTGCAGTCGACGATGCCGAGGACGCTCGTGAAATTCAACTCGATGTTGCAACTGCCTTTGAGACTGAGGTTGAAATCGCGACGGCGACCATAGACTATGAAATCAATGACAATTGGTCTGCAACGTTTTTAGTCGGATGGAATCAAGTCGATTATGATTTCCTAACCGATGTAAGCCGCGAGCCTACGAACCGAGCGTTCAATCAGGGCAATCAATTAGTCGAGACGCTTCAGTATGAAGGCCGCCTTACTTATCAGAATGACAGTTTCGAAGGGATTGTTGGCTTCTTCGTTTCCGATGAGGACACGCCTGGGAACACCAACGATAGTACGATCGTATTGGATTTGGCTCTGCCGGCCCAACTCATATTGAACGATCCAAGCTTTCCAGTTCCTCTGGATGCTGCCACTCAGCAGTTCATTATCAGCCAATATTCCGAAGACTTTTTCCTCAGTAATGTTGGCACATTAGAGCAAGAAATCCAAACTGCGGCGATTTACGCGGATGGTAGCTGGGCCATCAACGACCAATGGACGCTGTACGGTGGTTTTAGATATGACGTGGAAACTCAATCGAATGCGGTCGAGACAGTGAACACGTTGATTACGCCGCTGCCTCAGGGCACTGGAACGCCGTTCGCGCCAATCTTTGATGTCATCAATGGGATTGCGGTATCAGAAGTTGCTGCCTCAAACACCCTGCCATGTGACGGATCAGTGTTGGTCAATGGTGGATTGCCGCCGGAATGTGGCTTCGAATCCGATGACTTTGGCGGGTTCCTGCCTAAACTCGGCATAGGCTATAAATTCGATGAAGACCGCAGCGTTTCGTTCACAGTTCAGCGCGGTTATCGCTCTGGTGGAACGGCAATTAATGCAGCGACATCAACAGCTTATCAGTTTGATCAAGAATTCACTTGGAACTATGAGTTGGCGTTCCGGAGCCAGTGGTTTGAGCGGGCCCTGACGCTCAACTCAAACCTCTTCTATGTCGATTGGACTGATCAACAGCAAGGCGTACAGCTTGATCCGCTTAACGTCTTCGATTTTGAAATTCAGAATGCTGGGTCTTCGACTTTGTTTGGTTTTGAAGTCGAGGGTTACTACGTCGCCTCAGATGAGTTGGACCTTTATGGCTCGGTTGGATATGCGAAGACTGAATTTGACGAGTTTGATGTGCCAAGAGGTGACGTTGTTTTAGACTTTTCTGGTAACGAATTCCCACGTGCGCCTAAATGGACCCTCAACGCGGGAGCAACATGGCGACCTGGTGAGAACTGGATCACTAATATCAATGCGAATTATGCGAGCGCGTCTTTCATCAGAGCGGATGATTTCCAAATCAATAGAGAGGTCGAGGCCAGAACACTCGTTAATTTCCGGACGGGTTGGCAGAATGAGAATTTTGGGATCTACCTCGCGGGAAACAATCTGCTAGATGTGGATTACAATATTTCCCAGATACCAAACATTTCCGGGGCTGCGACGCTTTCCGAAGCGCAGATGAACCCCGTCATTCCAGAGTTTGCTCAATTTGGTGATCCACGGACCTTCTCAATTCAGCTTGAGACCCGATTCTAAGGGGGTAGCCTAGAAAGCTCAAAAAAGCCTGTCGCTTATCGCGGCGGGCTTTTTATTTTCGATCTGAGGGAGTCTGTCCCCATTATAAACAGTGCCAGCATCATGAACCCTGCAAGTGTCCATTCGCGGGCGGGGGGCATATCCATCCCTAGAGCCGCCCATCCGACCAGACTGGCGGCGACACCTGCCAGCAAGCTTGCTGAACGGTTGATCGTTACAGCACGCAGGTTTTCCCGCCAATCCAGATAGATGAGCGTGCCGTGGATGAAGGCATACCCATAGGCGAGGCCGCAAACCAAAGCTGCGAACAGTGTTTGCCACTCGCGCAGGATGAGGTTGGAGCTAAGGTTCGCTATGGCTACCACAGCGCCGATTGCGAGCATGGCAAGCGCTGTGATCTGAACTTCGATGATGAACCAGTCGCCCCTCGCCGAACGGACCGGTGTTTTGGCATATTTTGTCATCAGACTGAGGCGGATAGCATAGCCGATGAGATAGACACTTAGAACGCCAGCGACAGGCCATGACAGCGCACTAAATGTGTTTGTCAGACCTCCATAAAGGCATCCTAGCCCGCAGACCGCCGATCCGATCAAAGCCGACTGTGAAGGCAATCGTCCACTGAAGTGATCAATCAGTGGGGCAAGCATGAGAACGCCCAGTCGCATGAGGAGCAGGGCCAGTAAAATCGAGACGTCCTGAAACAGAAATGCCATGACAGTCGCGCCGACAATCGCAACGGCCGCAAAACCTGAGATGATATTAGCCCGTTTCCATTCGATTTTCGGGCCGTGGCGTTTGCTGCGACGCCTTCGAGCGTTCCACAAACCCCAATGGAGCGCGCAAAAGGCTCCGAGCGCAAATCCTGCTATAAAGATCTCTGGCGTGCGAAATGCGCCTTCGCGCGTGGCACGTGTCCCAAGCGCGAAAAGAGTGTAGGCGAGGCCATAATGAAGAGCGGGCCGCCAGACATAGCCGACCCGCTCCTGTCTTTTGTAGTACGTCGCGCCCACTTAGCGCCGCAGTGATAGACCTACGCCGAAGACTTGCGGATCACCAACAACGACCGAGCCTCCTGCCGCCGCAGCGTTAGCAAGATAGGTGTCGTCAAGGATGTTCGATCCGAACACAAATACGCTGGCATTGTCTGTGAAGTCGTACCCTAAACGCGCATTTAGAATGCCGCGGGCGTCATTTGTTCCAAAGCCTTGACCATTTGGAAGCAGTGGCTCGCTCTTTCCAATCAGGTTGAGGTCGACCGAACCAGACCACCCCGAGGGATAACGGAAACTGGTCCCAAATGTTGCTGTATAGTCTGGGGCGAATGGAAACTCATTACCGACGAGGGATTGGGTCGGATCAGCAATCGCTGCAGGCCGATCATCAGCTGTGATCTCAGTCGAGAGCAAACCAATAGACGCAAAGATATCCCAGACGTCGTTGACCTCGTAATCAAGTGTCGCCTCTAGCCCGAGAAGCTCACTTTCACCTGCATTGACCACTTCAGTGTCCTGCGGCGTTGGCGAAAGCGTGACCTCCAATTGCTGATCAGTCCAATCGATGAGGAAAGCGTTCACGTTGAACGTAAGGCGCCCATCAGCGCTTTGAGTACGCAGA
Organism: Pseudomonadota bacterium; assembly: GCA_039030935.1. Taxonomy (GTDB): domain Bacteria; phylum Pseudomonadota; class Alphaproteobacteria; order Caulobacterales; family Hyphomonadaceae; genus Henriciella. Next base: position 11,883 of record JBCCDF010000008.1, read on the forward strand.
GCGAGTTCATAGTTCCAACTGGTTTCCTCGTCGAAGACAAAGGCTGACCCTCGTACAGGATTGATGCCAATCCCGCCTGGTCGGTAGGCTTGTTGTGCGCTGAATGACAATGAAACTTGGTCACTGAAGTCGTAGGTGCCGACAAATTTCGGTAGGAACACCTCGAAGCTCTGGCTTTCATCCAATTGGATCGGATCAAAGAAGTTTGGTCCGGCCAATTGTTGGATCGCGCCGCGTGTAAACTGTGGGTAGAAGCTCGCAATGACAGGTGATGCCCCATCGGCAATCTGTTGTGCGAAAGTCGGCCCAACTTGGGTCACATAATTATTGAACAGCGCGGTGTTAATGCTGCCGATCAATGCTGGGTTTGGTGTGGTCAGGTCCGTTGCGGCCAAGTCACCTGCCTCAAGCAAAACATTTGTCTGGGCGGCGGCATAGTCTGCCTCTTCACGCTCATAACGGAAGCCAGCGCTCAGTTCGAGTTTCGGCGTGACTTGGAACGAGCCCTCGCCGAAAATAGCGAAGGTTTCGAATTCTGGCTGGAAGACGAAGTCAGACCCGATTGGCAAGAAGTTACCAAACAAGACGGGATCATTGAGGAAAACGGGGGCACCTGCCGGGGCACCAGCCAAAGGCTGGGCTGCTCCCATAAAGGGTGCGACCGCGCCCGCTGAGACCTGCTGATAAACAGAATCCAGTCCAAGGCCCTGAAGGTTGACGGGCACAACCGGGAAAGACTGCTGAGTTTGCGTATTGTCATCCGATGAGCGCTCCGCATAAAGAGCGCCGATCAGGCCGTTGAACTTCTCGGTTTCGAATAAGACGCGGAATTCCTGTTGGAAGTCCTCTTGCTCGCGCTGATCCTCGCGAATTGCCGTGAACGGGACCGGCAGCGCGCCGACGCCGTCAAAGTCGCCGACCTCGTCGGTCTCTAATTTCGAGTATGTCGTCAGTGAAACGAGATCTACGGAATCGTTCAAACTGTAGTTGATATTGGCGGAGAACAGGTTGAGCTCGCGGTCTGTCTGAGTCAGGACGTCAGCGCTTTGAATTCGTTCATCTGGATCAGCAGCATCGACGAGAGCGAGGCCATCTTCTTCATCTGAGTAAATACCGGTCAAATCGATTTGCAGGTTGGGAAGCGCGGTTGGCGTAAAGCGGAGTTTACCGCGTAAAACCGTTGTCTCTTCCGCATCCCCGTCAGACCCATCAAGCCTTTCGATGAAGCCATCGCTTTCAGTGATTTGACCACTGAGACGGAAAGCCAATTGGTCTTCGATAATCGGACCACCGACAGCGCCTGAAAGTTCGTAAGTGTTTTCTGTGCCGTAAGTCGCGCGAGCAGCCCAGTCGAACTCGTCTGTTGGATCTTTGGTGTTGACGACAATTGCGCCGATGAGTGAGTTGCGGCCTTGAACCGTTGATTGCGCGCCACGCAGGACTTCAACCTGTTCGACGTCCCAAGCGTTGGAAATTGCGGCCCCTGCTGCCTGATTGGGAACGACTGCACCGTCGATGTAAAGCGTGGATACAGGCGTGTTAGATCCTCCCGTTACACCTTGCGACTGAACGCCCCGGAGCGTGAATTGCTCATTCCGGCCGCTGCCAACCGTTACAAAGCCCGCATTACCAACGCGGCGGAGGACATCTTCAAGGTCAACGATATTCAGCTGTTCGATATCTTCGGCTGTTGTAACGTCGACGGAACTGACAGTGTCTTGTAGTGATCGCTCAATTTTCTCACCAGAAACGATGATTGTTTCCTGACGCGCTTCAGGCTCGTCATCGCTGCTTTGGGCGAGAGCCGGGCTCGCAATCAAGGCTGTCGCAAGCGCGCTGGTTGTTAAGATCTTTGCACGGGTTGTGTAACGCATGGTTTCCTCCAGATTATGTTCTCAGCAGGCCACAGCTTTCGATAATTTGCAATACGACCGTACTGTTTTTTGATTTGTGTGCTTTTGCTGCACACTTAAAATTTTGATGGGCTATCGTCCAAATAAGTACCTCGCGATCAACTCACGCATGATTTCAGACGAGCCACCAGCGATGCGCGAGAAGCGATTATCAACCCATGCTCGAGCCACAGCATATTCGCGCATGTAGCCATACCCGCCATGAAGCTGCAGACAATCATCCATCAAGGTCGTGCAAAGCTCGGTCACGTAGAGTTTGCCGACAGCGGCTTGTGTCGCGTCTAATCCGCCTTGTTGGTGTAATTCGATGAGCTTGTCGGTCAGAACGCGTGCTGTGATCGCATTGGTTTTCGCATCTGCCATTGTAAAACGCGTATTCTGTTTGGCTGACAGCGGCTTGCCGAAGACTTGGCGATCTTGAACGTATTGCGCTGTTAGGTCGACAACGGCCTCCAGAGCCGCTGTCCCTCTGATACAGGCCAGAAGGCGTTCCTGCGGGAGCTGATCCATCAGACAAGCAAAGCCGCCATCTAGCGGACCTAGAAGGCGGTCTTCAGGAAGGAAGACATCATCAAAGAATAGCTCTGACGTATCTTGGGCATGCCAGCCAATTTTTTCGAGGTTGCGGCCTCGCGCAAAGCCGTGATCGCTGCGCTCGACGATCATAAGGGAGATGCCTTTCGCGCCTTTGTCTTTGTCCGTCTTGGCGGCCACGATGACGAGATCCGCATTCTGACCATTGGTGATGAAGATTTTTTGCCCGCTTAGACGGTAGCCTCCATCGACAGGCTTTGCATATGTTCCAATTGAGCTGACGTCCGACCCGGCGTTGGGTTCGCTCATTGCCAAAGCGCCAATAATCTCGCCACGCGCCATGGCCGGCAGGTATTTCTGCTTCTGTGCCTCAGTGCCATAGTGCTGCAAGTAAGGCGCTACGATATCGGAATGCAGGTGGAAGCCCGGCCCCGTCGTGCCCGCAAAAGCGAGTTCCTCTTGAACGATGGCACCGTGCAGGAAATCGCCGCCGCCTCCCCCATACTCTTCAGGAATCCCGCAGCATAGAAACCCTTGCTCGCCTGCCTTCTCCCAGCAAGATCGATCAACGATACCGGCATCTTCCCAGTCGCTGTGATACGGAACGACTTCCTTATCGACAAAAGCCCGGACACTTTTACGGAAAATATCATGATCTTCGCTAAAGACTGTTCTCGGTATCATTATTACCTCCCGCAAATGCGCGTTTTAAGCTGAGGAAACAGCCGCACAAATTTCTGCATAAGCCTTATCGAGTGTCCCAGCGACGCCAGCGATTTGCCCATTGATGTGGCCCAGACGGACCACTACGAGGTCGAGTGACGGAACAACAACGACACGCTGTCGCCCGCCACCTGACATGATCAAAGCATCCTCTGGGACATGGGGCAGAATCTTCTCTGCATTTAGGTAGGCGAACCCGCCATAAGGCTGGCGCGCATTGCTGTCCCAAGCATCATAAGCCGGCGTCATCATGAAATCGACGAAGTGCTCAGGGATGATTTGTTCATCACCCCAAGCCCCGCGTTGAAGTAAGAGCTGACCCAAACGTGCCCAATCGCGCGCGCGGCCATAGTCATGGCCTGAGATCAGGAAATGTCCGTACGGGTCTGTCTCAAGGATCATACCCGTCGCGCCGATCCGGTTGAGCAAATTCTCATACGGCCATGTCAGAAATGTCTGTACTGAACCGCCGCAGGCGGCTTCTCGGGTCATAGCGAGCGTCAAAAGCGGGTCGCAGTTGCGATAGCGCCCAGATGTGCCCGGTGTATCTACGAGTGGTTTAGAAAGACAGAACTCCGCTGAATTCACGCCGCCTGCATAGACATAGATATGGTCATGGAAAACCCCATTTTCCTGCTTGCGGCTTGTGTCTTCGGTGCGCCCATAGCTGCCCGTAAAATGCAGGCCACTGGCCATATTGAGCAGATTTTTCAGCTTAATGGTTTGTCGATCATCATCTTTCCAAGCGTCGAATGAGGCATGGCTGTCCAATCCGAAGTGACCTTGCTGAACGGCTACACCAGCGAGCATGGCTGCCACTGTCTTGCCCATAGACCAGGACTCAAATTGCGTATTTTCGTCGAAAGGGTCTTGATAGCGCTCAATGATCAGTCGCCCTTTATGCAAAACAAGGAAGGCGTTTGTCATCTGAACGGGGTTTTCAAAGACAATCTCTTCAGCCGTTTTTAGGCGCTGGATATCCGCTCCGGTCTGCCCCGGCTCGGCAATGACCCCTGCCACGTCCAGCGGGCTTTTCACGCCTGAATAGGTTTGTCTCGGAACACTGACGGGTTCAAACTCTGGCGAGCCATCCGGGCTATCAAGAACGCAAACGCCCTGATCCGGAAAGTTTCGAGCATAAGCCGTGCGACCATCCAGTCTTGTCGTTAGACATTGACCTGTTTCATCCCAGTCGAATTGAGGATTCAGCGCCATCATACCCATTGGATTACGATCATGAATTGCGCTGCGGACCACGTCATCAGAGGCTGCCATCCAGTTGCAGCTCTCTCTGAATGTGCGCTCTGGTTCACGACCTGTATGCACAATGCCGGAGGCGCAGACTTTGGTGGCCCAGGATAGACCACAAAGCAGAGGGTCATCTTGTGGAATAGGCATGTTTAGTGATCCGCCGTGATTCGCTGTGGGTATTTGCCATCAATTTTGATAACATCTCTGACTTCGAGAGCTTCCAAATCTATAACGTAAAGCTCATCAGAGGCACGGCATGAAACATAAGCTGTTTTGGAGTCTTTGGTGATAATCAAATAGCTTGGCTGTTGGCCTACTGGAATATGTTTGACCGGCTCAAGGTCGGGATAACTCAAAATCGTGACATAGTGGCCCGTTGTGACAAGGATTACTGCGTATTTCTCGTTTGGGGTGATTTCGATACCGTGGTCTATTGTGAAGGGATAGCGATCTTCGCAAGGCGCCGGGTGATCCGGCAGGTCCGGTAATGCCACGGTGCTTGTGATCTCCATATCCTCTTGTGTCAGATCGACCACATGCAGACCGTGAAAGCGACTCTTTTGAAGGTAGCAGGTCTTGCCATCTTTTGAGAGCGCAAACGGTCTGACATTCTGATCGAATGTTAGACGCCTTGTGAAACTTGCTGTCGCGGTATCAATTTCATCCAGTGAGGCCCAGACGATAGACCCGACATAGACTTTGCTTCCATCGGCGCTGACACGCACCTTATGCCCGCCTAGCGATGCGATTTGAATTGGGTAGACCTCGCGCGTTTGGGTATCCACACGACTGACAAACATCCGGTCATAGTGTGCACAGTAGACATGGCGTTTGTCAGGACTGATCGCGAAGTGTTCTGTCTGGCCTGCCAGCGGAACGGTCCACTTCACCTTTAGCGTTTCGGCGTTACAACAGTAAAAGGCGCTCCGTGGGGCAGCCCAAGTCTGCTGCCAATACTCCAACCGATTATGCGCATTGAAATAGAGTTCGCGCCCGTCTGACGAGAGCGCTACCGAGTCAGGGGCAAGCCCATTGACCAGTGTTCGCCGTGCCGTTTCTCTAAAGCTGTCAGTCTCGTCCAGGGCGATGACTTCGTTGCTTAACGTGCATTGTTGATACAGCATGGACGATCCAGTTCGTGTGATGTTTTGAGGCCACAGAGAATCTGCTTGTCAAAATTACAGTATGACCATACTGTTTTCTTGGCAATGAAAAATGAAGACTGAACGGTCTACGCCAAGCGCGAGTAAGCTCTGCGTTCAAAACCGAAGGTTTAAAGCAAAAAGAATGGTTGAAATTCCTGAGCGACTGTAGCCACTGTCAGAACAGGATGAATGTTTGAGGAAAGCGAAATGACCATAGTCACAAAGGGGATGGCTGCCATTGTTGGGGCATTCATTTTCGCTTTCCTCAATCCACTGGCCCAAGCTCAGGAGAGCCTTTCAAATCAAATCGAGAGCATTCTAGAAGACAGTGCCGTTGCTGGAGCAGGTATTGTCGTTGTAGAAAATGGTGAGCCTTCTATCGAAGTCTATTGGGGGCAATCCGATATCAGTGCGAAGACCAACGTCGATCCCGAAACTTTATTTCGTGCTGGATCAATCTCGAAGAATGTGACCTCGCTGATTGCCCTGCGTTTATTCGAACGAGGCATTGTCGACCCAGATGCGCTCTTGAGTGAGATTGCGCCAGAGATTAAAATCAGGAATTTATGGTCAGACGATGCGCCTGTGCGCGTTATCCATTTGCTTGAACATACCGCTGGACTGCCTGGCTCGTCGTATCGCGAATATTCTGAAAACAAGCCCGATGCATCCCCGTCAGACTATTTGCAAGCGGTTGGCGAGTTTGAAACGCGATGGCCGCCCGGAACGCTCTATTCTTATTCGAATGCGGGACATACTATCCTAGCTCGCGTGCTTGAAATCGCGTCTGGCAAAGATTTCGACACGCTGGCCCGCGAAGAGGTTTTTGGGCCGCTTGGCATGACTGATATGAGCTTTGCGACCTATGGCGTCGACCAGAATAGGCTATCGGCCAGCTACACGCCTTCAGGCCAGAAAGAGGGCACATGGGAAATGGTGATCAGGCCGTCGGGCTCCTTGGTCACAACGCCGCGTAATCTAGCAAAGCTTGTTGGCGTTTATTCGACGAGCGCGCGCAATGCACCCGCTGGTTATTTATCAGAAGCGGCTGTCACCAGAATGCGCGGAAGCGAAACAGGTGAAACTGTGAAAGCTGGGGTCAGTGACGGCGCATATGGTTTGGGGACATTCGCCTTTATCCAAGCGGGTCATGCTTTTTATGGCCATTGGGGAAAGACCGAAGGGTTCCGAGCCAATATGGGCTATCTGCCTAACACTGGCAGCGGTTTTGTGATCATGTTGAACGTCGTTGATGAAAGCGCAGCCTATCAAATTCGCGAAGCCCTTGCGACCTATTTGACTCGCAACATGGACCAACCCGAAAGCGTTGAAACGGGACAAGCGCTTTCGGAATCTGTTACAGGTAAAGCTGGCCATTATGTTCTCGCGACACACAATATGCCCCTGCGAGATTGGCTCTTCAAAGCGCTTGACCAAAAGATGATTGAGGTTGGTGAGGATCAGCTCACCGTCATAGGCAAGGGTCTCACCGGTGGTGGGTCCGTCATTTACAAACCGGCTAAAGGCGGCGGTTTTGCTGCGGACGACATTCCCGTCGCAACGGCGACTTTCGCTGAGGTCGAGGGTCAGACCTTTTGGATTGATCGTGACGCTTATGTTCGGGTTTCTGCATTTGAAGCGGGGTTGAGGCGGCTTGTCCTTCCGGCAGCTGTGATTGTTTCGCTCATCGCAGTCCTGCACGGCCTGGTATGGGGCGTTATGGGGCTAATCGGACGCGGTCCGAGCGGTCTTGGTATGTGGACACGTAGTAGCCTCTTGGCCTCAGGATTGGCCTTCCTCATCACCTTTGCTCTTTTTGCGAAGTATGGCCTTGTGGGAAGCTGGACCGATCTTGCTCAAATCGGACAAGTCAGTCTGATTTCGCTCACTCTTGCTGTTACAAGCTCGGTTGCTGTGCTTGGGGCGCTTGCCTCGTTTGCATTGGTTGGATGGAAAACGCTATCAGATCGTAGCCTGTTTCTTGTCTATGCATGGCCTGCGAGCATAGTCCTCTCAAGCCTCGCCGTGATTTGGATTATGGCGGGTTGGGCGCCGCTCATCACATGGACCTGGTAGGGCGCAGCGTATGAAAGTCTTCATTTCCGCAGACCTTGAAGGGATCGCTGGTGTTGTCTCGTGGGACCAGACACTTCGCGATGGCCTAGGCTATAAGCAGGCCTGTGAATGGATGACCGATGAGGTCATTCTGCTGAGTGAAGTGGCCAAAGAGTTCGATGCCACGCGTATTATGGTCGCTGACTCACACCTGACCCGCCAGAATATCAATATTGATCGCCTGCCAGGACACATCGATATCGTTCAAGCGGGTCCGCGAGCTTATGGCATGATGCATGGAATTCATGTCGACCAGTTCGACGTTGCACTTTGCCTTGGCTACCATACTGGCGCGCATGAAGAAGGTTTGTTGAACCATACGTGCAATGGGGCAGGGTTCCACGAGGTCCGTATCAATGGAAAACCTGCGGACGAATTGGATATCTATGCACCCCTTGCTGGGTACTTTGGGGCCCCCATTGGGTTGATCACAGGTGACGATGCAATTTGCCGATCGGCAACACGGCGATACCCACATTTGGAAGCTGTTTCCGTCAAAACGGCGACGGGCCGGATGAGTGCGATCTGCCTTCCTCGCGACGAAGCGATGACCAAACTGCGGGCCGGTGCCCGGGCTGCTTTGTCAAAGGTCGGAACACTCCAGCCGACCATTCTAGAAGGCCCGATCGATTTCGAAATCGAGTTCAAATGGCATCATCCGGCTGAAACGCTCAGCCTCCTCCCTCAATTTGAACGACGGGGTGCCAGCACGATTGGATTTGCCGCGCAGGACATCACCGAAATCACGCAAGCGATTGAGTTCTTTGGCAGCTATAAATTGGTGCCTTATCCATGAGTCTTCCTTTTCCGTATCTCTTATTTTTGGGTGATGTAGACGAAGCAAACCGCGCAAAAACGGGCTTAGGCATCAAACATTGGGCACCGGAGCGATGTGTGGCGCAGTTACGGCTACCAGGGTGTGCGGCGGATACTGGGCTGCCCGACATGACAGCTCAAGCAGCGGCGAAAGCCGGCGCGAAAGCACTGGTCATCGGTGTCGCGCCCAAGGGTGGTGCCATTCCGAAAGCCTGGCATCCCGCTTTACTAAGCGCGCTGGACGCAGGTCTCGATCTGATCAGTGGAATGCATGACTGCTTGAGTGATATCCCTGAAATCTCAAAGGCGGCGCAACGCAATGGGTGCAAGCTCTACGATGTCCGCCATGCAAACCAGCCGATCCTCTCAGCCAATGCGTTGAAACGGTCCGGCAAGCGATGCTTGATGGTTGGTTTGGATAGCGCCTTGGGAAAGAAATGGGCTGCTCTATCCCTTGCAAAGGAGTTGCAGGATCGCTCCGTCAAAGCAACATTCAGAGCAACGGGTCAGACCGGAATTATAATTGCAGGCCAAGGCATCGCCGTGGATGCTGTCGTCGCTGACTTTGTGGCTGGCGCGGCGGAACTGATCTCACCGGATAATGACCCTGATCATTGGGATATCATCGAAGGGCAGGGCTCAATCTTTCATGGTGCTTATGGTGGCGTCACGCTGGGTCTCATCCATGGCAGCCAGCCTGATGTTATGGTCCTCTGCGGACACGCGACACGCGACCATCTTGAATTGCTTCCGCATATCCCACACCGAACTTATGAGGAGGCCGTCATAGCCCACGAGGCTCTAGCGCGGGTGACGAATCCAAAAGCAAAAGTCATTGCGATTAGCGTTAATACGTCCGGTCTCGAAAGCGATGACGAAGCGCTTGCGCACTTAAAAGACATCGCTGACCGCACCGGTCTAATAACAACTGATCCCATCCGATTTGGGGCAGGCGTCCTAGCGGATGCTGTTATGGCGCTTGATGGAGTGCGGCCATGAGACTGAGCGTAAGGTCAGAATATTTTGAGCTTTACGAGCCCTTCGGGATCTCAAACCATGTCTGGAACTCTGCAGAAGTCTGTACCGTAGAGCTAGAAGAAGATGGCGTCATTGGGCGCGGTGAGGGCGCGCCTGTCGTTTATCATGGCGAGAGCGCAGAAACGCTTACAGCGCAAATTGAGGCGATCCGAGCTGAGATAGAGCAGGGCATTGATCGCCAGAAAGCCGCAGAGCTTCTACCACCCGGCGGCGCGCTTTGCGCGCTCGACTGTGCGCTATGGGACTTGGAGGCACGCCGGTCTGCTCAGCCGCCGCATCAGCTGGCTCGATTAAAAGCGCCCACCGAGCTCGATAGCGCGATAACGATTACCCTGAAATCAACCGATGCCATGGCCGCGCAAGCCGAGCGTTGCCGAGACTATCCACTCCTTAAGGTGAAGCTGGGAGGTGCCGATGATGAAGCAGCCATTCGTGCGATCCGCGAGGTGGCACCACATCCGCGTATCACAGTTGATGCAAATACGGGCTGGTCGCTTGAGCGTCTGACCGAGTTTGAGCCACTACTCCTCGAGCTTGGCGTTGAGTTGATTGAACAACCCATGCCGCCTGAACATGATGATGCCCTCATCGAATTTACCTCTCGCATTCCGATCGCTGCAGATGAGTCGTGCCAGACTGTGGACGATGTTGAAGGTCTGATTGGAAAGTACGATACGGCTGTCATTAAGCTCGATAAAGCGGGCGGTCTTACTGGCGCGATTGACCTTATGAAAAAGGCGCGTGAGTCGAATCTCCAGCTCATGGTGTCCTGCATGATCGGAACTAGCCTCGGCATGGCCCCAGCGCGTTTAATTGGGACCTACTGCAAGACAGTTGATCTGGATGCACCAATGAACTTGAAGGTGGATCGCGACCATCCGATTCCATTTACAAATGGGCGAATGCACGCGACACCAGCTCAACTCTGGGGAGGGTCAGCATGAATAGTCGTCAAACTGTCGGCGAGAGCAAAGGCAGGCGGACACAAGCGGCCCGTTCAGAAGAGATGCGGGAGCGCATCGTCGCGGCCTTCATTACCTGCATTGAAAAGTTCGGTCTGTCTGAGGCATCTGTTAGCCGAATTACGCAGGAAGCCGGCGTCTCCCGCGGAGCGTACCTGCATCATTTTCGTGCCAAGCATCTGATTTACAAAGCAGCTGCCCTACACCTTGTCTCACGCGCCTTTCGCAAGCTCGCTAGCATTGAAGGCGATCCAACCAATCCCAAAGAGGACCTCCGCTTAATTCTTCGTGCGATATGGGATGATTTCGTAATCGCCCCTGAGGGCCTCGCCTTTGTTGAATTGATGCAAGCAGGACGCACCGATGAAATCGTTGCGCAATATTTGCGGCGACCAGCCTTCCGATTTCTACGTCTGTTTACCTGGGCCGCGCGCCGCCGTTATCAGCTTAAACCTGATACGCCCTACACAAATGCAGATATGGTTCGCATGATCCTATGGACCCTTCGTGGCATGTCTGCCGACCGGGCGCTGGTGCTACAAGCAGACTTCTTCGACAATCAGATTGATACAATCGTGGCGATGTATGCGCCCGCTTTAGACTTTGAGCCATCAGAATGAACAATGCATTATACACTGATAATAAGACGACGCAGTCAGGCTCGAATGCCCATAAATATACGGTGATCGCCGGTTTATCAGTGGCCCATGAGGTACCCGCTGCGCTTGGGTCACTGATGGTCATCACCTACTTCCGTGATCGATTTGACATGCCGATTGAGATGATCGGTCTGTTTGGACTCCCGTTGCTCATATCGGGGCTAAAATGGGTTTGGGCCCCAATAGTCGATCGTATCGGGTCGAACCGTTTCGGCAGGCGGTTGTCTTGGATTGTCCCATCGGCTGTGATCGTCGCGCTGCTCTATGTTGTAATGGGGCTGATCCAGCCTTCATTAGAGCGCATCTATCTCATTGTTGGCTTGTTCATGGTCATCAAGATTTTCTTCTCGCTGTATGAGATCGCAGCAGATGCTTACGTCATTGAGAATTTGCGCGATGAAGAGAAGGGAGCCGGGTCCGGGGCCTATTGGTTTGGCAAGGAAATCGGGCAGGTCATTGGATTAGCGGTCCTTCTTTATATTGCTGACGTTTATGGCTGGATGGCCTGTTTTTTCAGCGCAGCGGGCTTATTCATGGTGACCAATCTCATCGCTCTGACGCGCCGAGAGCAGCCAGTCAGACCAAGGCCTGAAAACCATCAGGCGAAGCTTTGGACTTATGTCAAAGAGCCGGTGAATCGGCGCGTGCTTCTGCTGGTCTTTATCTTTGCCTTCGCAGTTCAAATTCCATCGGCCATTATCGGCCCGTTCCTCAACGATAAAGGTTTCTCGCTCGCGCAGATTGGGGTCACAGTCGGTGTTGCCGCAGGCATCGGAGCGGCGCTTTCGCTGGCCATCGCATCCTTCACGATCCGCCGCGTCGGCATCAAACGTATGGCGATTATTGTTGGACTGTTTGGCCTATTCGCCTTACCGCCCTTCCTCTGGCTAACCCAGACGGACAGCCCGACTCTGGTTGTTGTTCTGGCCATCATCTTCTGGGGTTCACTTATGACGGCTCCCATCCGGATGACGTTCTATGCTGCGCGTTTGCAATGGACAGGACGGGATCAGGCAGGCACCGATCTCACCCTGCAACAGTGTGCTTGGTTCTTCGGATACGCTGCGACCTTGGCTTTCAGCGGCTTCGTGGCCGGTACGTTTGGGTGGATGGCTGTTTTCATCATGAATGGCGTGCTCGTAACCGCCGTCATGATCGCTTTTATCCTTTTGCATGACCGGTTTTGCGAAGAGACCAGCGCCCTTCATGAAGCCAGTTCTGCCCAATCAGCCTTATAAGCAGGCGAATTTGCGCTCTGATCAGCGAAGTGTATACACAATCTATTGAAGCTGAAGGATCGCGCGTGTCGGACACTGCACAGACATCGGTTACGTCACCAGCGATCACCTCGACCCCTGTGGGCGTGGCAAACGGATTACCCCATCAAAGTGATCTTGATCTCCTTGATCTCGGCTTGATCGCCAAAGCGGTCTGCTCCGGGCTCCACGTCTCTAAGCGCAAACTTGAAGATATCTTAAGTCAATCTGTTCGGGCGGTTCTCTC
>JBCCDF010000009.1:0-24112 GCA_039030935.1 Pseudomonadota bacterium
CGACCCGTGACGAGCAAGACGCGCAATCCATCGCGAACGCCTGACAGCGTTGCTGCGGTCCGATTGTTCGCTTCAGTAAGCTCATTCTCGCCAATAGGCGTTTCAAAGACGATGATATTGTTCCCACGACGCTCGGTTTCGATGTTGATGACGGTGTTCTCACCTTGAACTGCCGTGACCGTTCGAAGTCGCTCACCATTGATCGACACCTCAACGGGCACGGTGCTTACGGTCGGATCGTCAACGCGTACCGTGAAAGCAATATCATCGCCGACAATTCCGAAACTTGGCGCATCAACAAGAGTGATGCGTCGATCCGTGGCTTCAGGATCGCCTGTGATGATCGCGTGTAGCGGACCAATTTCATTGAGGCGGGATGCGTTTTGTGGAACGTCGTGAACTTGCCCGTCAGAGACGATAATGGCGCCCGCAATCCGGTCGCGCGGGACGTCGGCCATTAGGCCTTCAAGTGCCCCGATGAGTTGCGTGCCATCACCGCTTGTTGTGACCTCTATGGTTCGAAGATCAATGGCCGGATTAACATCAAGCGTCTCGCGGAGTTCAGCGAAGGCTGCCTCAGAAATTTCACTGCGGTCACCGAAATCCATGCTGTCACTTCGATCGAGGATGAGTGCTGCCACGGACGGTAAGGGGTCGCGCTCTTCTTGTACAAAAGAGGGATTAGACGCGGCAAGCAGGAGGAGGGCCAGACCCAGTATACGCGTCAGCCAAGCTTGTCCGCGCATGATGAGATAAGCGAGTAGCCCAATCCCGCAGATCGCGCACAGGGCAATCAACCATGGCCATGGAAGCAAAGGATCAAACGCGATGCGTGTCGCCTCAATCATTGATCGATCTCCGGTAGCCCGGTTGGAGGCAGAGCGTCCAGCGAGCGAGGATCGCTATCGCGCTCGAAATCGCCGACGCCGCCTTCTTCGCCGAGGCGTTCGAGCAACGCGGGGATGTGAACTTGATCTTCCTTATAGTTGCCTGTCAGAACATACATGATCAGATTGACGCCAAATCGAAGCGCCATCTCGCGCTGCTCATCACCGCCATCGACGGAATAGAGGGCCCGCCCACGATCATCGATGGCCCAAGCCGAGACGTAATCTGCGTCTGTCACAAGCAGGCGGCTAACGCCGTCTCCGCGGCGCTCGCTTCGGTTGGTGCTACTCGTCGCTTCGATCCACAGTGGCCGGGCTGAATAACGGCCCGGAAAACTCGACAGTAGATAGAAGGATTTTGAGAGAACATGGTCCTTCGGTGTCGGCTGGAGCTGAGGCGTGTCCAAGCCGGGCAGAATGTCACTCAGACCATCAAAGCCGCTTTGGCCAATCGTTCCGCCCGCGCGCGTATCGATAAAAAGCGTCCCACCCCCGCGCATATAAGCGTTGAGACGCGCAATGGCGGTCTCGCTCAAACGTTGAGGGGTGTCAGGCAAACTGAGAAACAGGATTGGATAGACATCCAGCGCGTCCGTTTCAGCATTCACGGCATGTGGTTCAGCCGGCTCAACGCTGGTGCGACGAAATAGGGTCAGCGTCACGCCATTCAAGCCTTCGCGGGTTCGCCGATCCGTGCTGGCATCGCCTGTCTCAATATAGGCAAGGCGCATATTCAAAGCGGCATCGACATCCTTTGGCAGGACCTCTTGCTCCGTGTTGCCTCCGGGTGGATCGAAGCGAAAGCTCTGCGCTTCAGCGGCAGGTGTCTGGAGCATTGCGTAGCTGGTGATCGTCACCATCGCGGCAGCTGCGATGCTTTGGCGGCGACGGTTGAATTGACCCGCAATCGCGAGAGCGATCAACAAATCGACCACGAGGATCAGACCCGCGATTGCCAATAAAGGCCCCGCGAGGCGGAGGCTTTGAGCTTGCGCTTCGCCCAGAAGTGTCGCGCTAGCGGGCCAGTCCTCAGTGAGTACCGGACGATCATCGACGGCAGTGTTCAAGGCGCGGGTCCCAGACGGGCCTTGGTACAGACCGGGGGGATGGATTTCCGATGGCTCCGTGACGCCAAAGTCAGAGGCCCGCAAAGGGGTTGCTCCGGCACTTGCAGGCTCTAATTGGCCCCGGCCATTCAAAGTAAGGAGCGGGGTATATAAGCCTTCGGCATCTGCGACCGCTTCACCTTTACCAGCTGCGATTGAGCGGCGGAGCATATCGACGAAAAGTCCTGAATAGGGCAGATCCGACCAGTCAGGGCCTGCGGTCACGTGAAACAGGATCAGAGTGCCTTGTCCGCGCTGATCAGCGGTCACGAGGGGGCTACCATCGGCAAGCCTCGCCCATGTCCTGCGGGCCAGTTCAGCGCTCGGCCGCGCAAGAACCTGCTGGCGCACCCGAATATCCTCGGGTGGGCTGAGGCCTGCGAAAGGTGATGTCTCCGGAAACCCGCCAAGCGTTTGCGGTGTTTCCCATGTCAATGCACCACCAATCGAACGGCTGGCCCGCCTCAGGGGCGCCGGAACCAGCGTATCACCTGCCGATGCCATGCGCGGTCCGGCAAAGCGGATCAACGCGCCGCCATCTTCAACCCACTCTGTAACTGCGTCTCTCACCGAAGGATCAATCTGTCCAATGTCTGTGAGGATGATGGCATCTGGGTTGTCTGCGATGAGTGTAATGAGATTGCCTTCAGAAATTGAGGCGAAGGGCTCGAGCGCTCTACGGATATAGTGCATATCCGATAAGAGCGGTTGGGCCGTACTATCGCCGCTCACCAGACCAATACGACGCGAGCGCTCTGCACTATCCCAGAGCCATACTGTGCCCGGGCTCGCACTGCCTGTGACCTGAAATCGTGCGATACGAGAGAGGGCAGCAGGGGGGAGTGAAAACGTCGCTACAGTCTCTTTCTCATTGGCGGCAAATATGGCTTCAGATGTCGCCAAAGCGCTCCCGTCCAGAGTCAATGCAGAGACAAAGTGACCGCTCGGCTCACGGTCATCGGCACGCCTGACAGTGACTGCGACACCATCGGCGCTGGCTTGAAGGGCTGTGATCGCGACTGGGCCTCTTGGAGGCGCTGCGTAAATGGATAGCGGAGCCTTTACGGCCAGCGCTCGCGTAAAGAGAGTGGCGGTTTCTGGGTCCAATCCATCTGTGACATATAAAATGCGCGCGGGTTGCAGACCTGACGCATTGAGGCGGTTCAGCGCTTCGTCGCGGTCTATCCTCCAAGCTTGCGGTTCAAGAGATCGTATACGCGCATCGAAATCAGAGCGCGCAAAAGGCTCAGACGGATCTACGTTGAGGTTACGCGGCGCTGTGAGTAAGATGTGCGCTGGCGTGTCGCGATCTTCCCCGTCGAGCGCGGTCAATGCGGCGCTGCGAATTTCACTCCAACGTTCTGCGCTCGTCCAACCATCGTCAATCACAATGAGAACAGGGCCGCTCGCGTCAGTCCCAGACTGCGCACCTGGAGCATACAAAGGAAGAGAAAGCCCCAGAATGGCAAGTGCGGCCGCTGTTAAGCGCAGAAGGAGCAACCACCAAGGGGTCTTGTCCGGGGTTTCCTCTTTCGGCTCGATGCCATCGAGAAGTCGTAAACTCGGTAATTCTGCGTCCTTGGGGCGCGGGGGGGTCGCGCGTAAAACAAACCAGATAATGGGCAAGGCGATCAGGCCTATAAGCGCGAGTGGGGCGCCGAAGAGGAGAGGTCCAAGCGTCATGCTTTGCCTCCGAACTGCTCTAAGGCTTGCAGGAGCGTTGCAGCGCCGCGCAAGGCGTCTTCATCTGTGCGATGGGTCACCAAAGCCCAGCCCATTTGTATCGCGAGAGCGGACAGTTCGGCGCGCTGTGCTTCCAAGCGGGCGAGATAATCTTCGCGGACCTGTTCTGCACGCCCGAAAAGGCGCTCAGTGACGCTGCCTGGACGAGAGAACTTCGTGCGTCCGGAATATGGAAACGCGTGTTCAATCGGATCGCTGACACATAACAGAACGCCATGGCGGCACTTTGCAGCCAATGGTGCAAGACGGGCGCGCCAGTCTGGAATTGGATCGTAGTAGTCACTGGCGACAATCGCGAGTGCTGTCGATTTCGGCGGGTTTAGACTGTCACTTCTGCTTTCAAATAGGTCTTCAGCAAGCCGATTGGGCGCTGTTTTGCCTAGTGCTGCGGGCCGTGGTCCATTCAGGACGCCTATGCGTTCACCGTTCTTGGATGAGAGGATACCAAGCGCGAGCATTAGGACATGCGCGCGCTCCATCTTGCTTGGTCGATCTTCATCACCGCGCCAATCAAAGCCTGCGTTTGGATCGGCCCAGAACAGAAGCGTTCGCGCGGTTTCGAGTTCTGTCTCTCTGACAAAATAATCATCGCTCCGTGCGCTGCGTCGCCAGTCAATTCGGTCTGCGGCATCGGTCTGAGCATAATGGCGATACTGCCAGAACTGTTCCCCCGATCCTGCACGCTTGCGTCCTGCCGCTCCGGGATGGACGAGATCGGCCGCCTCTGCCTGTAAGGAGAGGTCGGGAAGCTGGCGGGCAAGCAGCTCAGCTTCAGCACGGAGGGTGGCGAGAGTTGTCATCAGAGCGTTATGCGAGTTCTACCGAAACCGTGGGCTCCTCAAACACTACCTGGAAAGGTGCAGCTCTCAGCCAACGCAAATGTTTCATCCATAATTCTGTTGGCTTGCGAGTCCGGACTGCGATTGTTGAGCGCGTCCTGAATCATTTCGAGGCGAAAGTTGATCGCTGTGACCAAAGATGCAGCTGCCTGATCTCCTGGATATACGCTGCCAAGTGCCTCTACCGCCTCAGCTGTTTTGTCCCTGGGAAGCGCTTGCAGGTCTTCAGGCGATGCACCCGCGGCGGTACTCTCGCGAATAGACTCTGTTATCGAGGACACTGTTTGGGACGCCAAGCAGTCGAGATCTGCTTTCGGCACCTCAATGATGTCATTGGTTTGTCCGCAAGCTGCGACCACCGCACAGACGGCAATTGGGAGGAGTAAGCGCATATCTTTAGCTGGCTTTCTTTGTCAGGTCTTGGATTAAGGCCGCTAGTGAAGGCGCTTCGCCAGTTGGATCATATCGCAGTCCCATGCGATGAGCGAGGCAAGGATCGGCCAGAGCTTCAACATCTTCAATGCTTGGAGCAAGGCGACCTCGCAGAAGTGCTCGTGCGCGCGATGCTAGCATCAGCGCTTGTCCAGCACGCGGGCTTGGCCCCCAATCAATGAAGCGGCGGACCCGCTCATCGCTAGATTGCTCAGGCCTTGCTTCGCGCACCAAGGTGAGGATCGCATCTAAGACTTTCTCTCCGACAGGCATTTGGCGAACAAGGTTTTGGAGTTGCTGAAGGCCCATTGGATTAAGCGCGGCCTCAATCGGGTTCTCATCGCTGCCGGTCGTCTCAATCAAAACTCTGCGCTCGGTATCAAGATCCGGATAAGAGACATCTATCTTGAGCAAGAAGCGGTCGAGTTGCGCTTCGGGCAGAGGATAGGTGCCTTCCTGCTCAATCGGGTTTTGTGTTGCGAGGACATGGAAGGGGGCTGGTAAATCGTAAGAGACGCCTGCGACTGTGACATGCTTTTCCTGCATCGCTTGGAGAAGAGCTGACTGGGTTCGCGGTGAGGCCCGGTTGATTTCATCAGCCATAAGGAGGCTGGTAAAAATCGGCCCTTTGATAAAGCGGAACGCCCGTGAGCCATCCGCGCCCTCATCAAGGACTTCAGAGCCCAGAATGTCACCCGGCATCAAATCCGGTGTGAATTGTATCCGCGCATTATCGAGGCCGAGTGCCGTGCCGATGGCCGTTACCAGTCGCGTCTTCGCCAGACCCGGTGCACCAATCAATAGTGCATGCCCACCTGCCAAGATAGCGGCGAGCGCGAGTTCAACGACACGGTCCTGACCAAAAACCGCTTTGGCAATTTCTTCGCGCACTTTGCTAAGCGTTTCACCGGCAGCTTCCGCCTGTTCCACAATTGCCTGACTGTCATCTGCCATGAGGTCTCCATCTTACTCTTTTTTGTCATCACACTATGTGGTCATTATGCGACGTACCAGGTGTGCTCGCTGTCCTCGGCAACTGCCCTTTGGTTTGGTCACCGTAAGGGCATTTGTGAGAGCAAACGAGCAGTCCGAGTTACTACTTATGCTCATCATGGCGGAGTGCGAGATGAAATCAAATGGAAATACTGTCATCTCGCTCGAAGAGGTGCTGAAAGCCATCGCACCTGAGGGGCTGGACGGTAAATTGCCACCGGTTGATGTCTGGAACCCAGAACGTTCCAGTGACATCGACATGGAAATCCGTGCTGATGGCAGTTGGTGGCATGAAGGCACCAAAATTAAACGCGAGCGACTGGTGAAATTATTTTCCCGTATTCTGCGTCGCGATGAAGATGGCTCTTATTGGCTTGTGACCCCTTATGAGAAAGTCGTCGTGCATGTTGAAGATGCGCCTTTCATGGCCATCCGGGTGGATCGAAGTGGTGTTCCCGGCCCTGACCAGACCCTCGTGTTTAAGACCAATCTCGGTGACGTTACCTTGGCAGGGCCGCAGGCACAATTGCGCGTTAAAACCGATCCCGAAACCCTGGAGCCAGCCCCCTATATTTTGGTGCGCGGACGGCTTGAAGCTAAGCTGACGCGCCCGGTTTTCTACGAACTCGCCGATATGGCCGTCGAGCGTGATGGTCAAAGCAGCGTCTTGGGGGTGTGGTCTCAAGGCGCTTTCTTCGAATTAGGTCCTGCTGCATAGATGGCGTTCTCTGATCTTGATGATTTTCTGGCGCGGGCCAGTACGCGCCTTGATCCGGTTGAGGGTGTAGGCAAGCTCCCTGAGGGGGGCGATCTTGATTTTGTTGATGCTCAACACATTGAGCAAATCCGACCTGCTGCCGTTTTGATACCTGTTATCCCAAGGCCTGCAGGGCCGACAGCACTGCTCACAAAACGCCCCGATACAATGGCCGCGCATCCCGGTCAGGTCGCTTTTCCAGGTGGGAAAGTCGATCCAGTCGATGTGGATGAAGTCGCTGCTGCGCTTCGCGAAGCTGAAGAAGAGGTCGGTGTTGACCCTTCCCGCGTTGAACTGATAGGGCGATCAGCACCCTACGTCACTGGAACCGCATTTCGCATTACACCCGTAATCGGGCTTCTCCCTAGTGATTTCACTCCAAAACCTGACCCCGATGAAGTCGCAGACGTATTTGAAACACCGCTTGATTTCCTGTTTGATAAGACCAATCACAAGACTGGTCAGGCGATCTGGAAAGGTCAGGCAAGACGCTATACGGAGATGCCTTGGCAAGGATACCGCATATGGGGGGTCACTGCGGGTATTATAAGCATCTTGCATCGAACCTTGTATGAGGAGACACTATAAAAATGGGCGCTCGAGTTCTCTTTCAACTTTTCTTTTTCGCACTGCCATTCATCATGTTTGGCCTCTACCGGCTTGCGATTACGGAAGCTGAAGATGAGGGCCGCAAACCATGGCCGATCCGCTTGCTCTTCGGCATTGGATTAGTCCTCGGTGTCGGCTCATGGATTTTCTTCATTTCGATTGAGCGGATTGGTGATGAGCCGCGTCGCGATTTATCCAATGCGGGACGTCCTGTTACGGAAGATCCCGGCGGGCAGCCTGAAGGGGTCACGCGTGAGCAAGAAGCGCTGCCCGAAGCAACTGAAATCGATGAGAATACGGCAGAGCGCCTTGGCCAACCTGAGCGCTGATTGGCTGAAAGCACCTGAGACACGCGCGGTCATGAATGCCTTAGAAGCCGCTCGACAGGCTAGCGCGCGTTTTGTCGGTGGATGTGTTCGAAATACTCTTATCGGCCGCGCCGTCGACGATATCGATATCGCCACGCAACTGACACCAGATGCCACCATCGCGGCCCTCGAAGCGGCTAATATTCGCGCGATCCCAACAGGGATTGAGCATGGAACAATCACAGCCATTGTTGATCATGTGCCGTTTGAGATCACAAGCCTTCGCCGTGATGTCGAAACAGATGGTCGGCGCGCTGTCGTCGCATTTACTGAGGATTGGGCCGAAGACGCGCAGCGCCGCGATTTCCGCTTAAACGCACTCTATGCGAGTGCCGATGGAGAGGTATTTGATCCCGTTGGTGGGGGATATGATGATGCTTTGGTAGGGCGTGTCATCTTCATAGGTGACGCCGATCAAAGGCTGCGCGAAGACTATCTGCGCATCCTGCGCTTTTTTCGATTTAATGCTTGGTACGGAAACGATATCAACCTTGAGGGACTTGAAGCGTGTTCCCGCCAAAGAAGCGGTCTCTCGAAAATCGCCAGAGAACGGATTTGGAAAGAGTTCAAGAAGCTCCTCGCTGCACCTGATCCGGTTCGAGCGATTGATGCGATGATTGAAAGTGGTGTGCTTGCTCACATCCTTCCTGTCGATACTGATCGTGATGGCCTGCACGATTTGAGAGTCAGCGAGCAACTTTGCGGTGTACAGCCAGATCCTATGCTTCGTCTCATGGCCTTGATGCCGCGTTCAGCGCTCGCCGTGCAAGAAGTAGGTGAAGCACTGAAGCTCTCGAATGACGAAAAAACCCGCTTAACGGCTTGGGCGGCTGACAATTTGCCAGAGGTTACAGAACTCGATTCAAAAGCCTTGCGCGCTGAGTTGTATTGGCATGGCAAGCAAGCGATTGTTGATCGCGCCTTGTTGGCCGGCGCAGACGTCCGCGATTTGCTGGCCGCCGTGCACGCCTGGCGCGCGCCAGACTTTCCCATTCGGGGCGATGACGCCTTGGCGGCGGGACTTAAAGGACCGGAGATTGGGCAAGCGCTGAGCCGTGTTGCGCGCGTGTGGGTCGATAGTGATTTTAATCTGGAACGCGACGCTCTGTTGGACCTATTGGTTCAAAATGAGGAGTGACGCGTTGAGGGTGCCCGCAAAACTGATCCAGCCAATGTACGGAATTTGTAGCGCAGCGGCAGATAGGGAATGACGGCCAAAGCTGCGAATCATCGCTGCGATGAGAAACCACAAGATCACTAGAACGATCATGGCATAGAGAAGCTGGTTAAATCCGAAAAATAACCAACTCCAAGCAATGCCTACCGCGAGCTGGGTAAAATACAGGCCGAGTGCGCTTGATGATCCCACAAAGCTGCCTGCTTTGAGCCGGACAATGACCGCGCTAATGATCATCAGAGTGAAAAGGATTGGCCATACGATCCCGAACACATAGTCTGGTGGACTGAACGAGGGCTTCGTTAGTGCCGCATACCATGGATCATCGCTGCCGCCTGAGACCATTGCTCCGAGCGCTGCCGAGGCCAGCGTCAAAACTATAATCAAACTGATCGTTATGAATGCGGGTCTACGAATGGTCATTCCGGACCTTTAGCAAACTGAAAATGCTGTGTCTTCTCTATTCCCGATCTAGGAGATCACCTGGTTTACAGTCGAGAACCTCACAGATCTTATCCATGGTTTCAAACCGGACCCCTTTGACCTTTCCTTGTCGAAGCGCCGATAGGTTTTGCTCTGAAATACCGATCTTTGCCGCCAAGTCCTTGGATTTCATCTTTCGTTTGGCCAGCATGACGTCGAGGCGAACAATAATGGCCATTACACGAACTGCCTGTTCTCATCAGCGAGTTCAGCGGCATGGGCAAAGACTTGACCGACAATGACCAGAATAACGCCGACCATAAGGATGATCAGATTATTCGTCTCCAGCGAGATGCTGACCTCCTTTAAGCCATCTGGATTATCATACGTCATAGCGAGAACCGAGAGTGAGTAGATCAAAATCCGGCTCAGCGCATAAGCGATGATGCTGGCCCCGAGAAACCGGACCGATCGCACGGATTGAGGACGAAAGGGATCGCCTAAACGCAATGTCCCGAAGACTCGAAACGCTCCTATCAGGATCAAAACAGGCGCGAAGAAGCTTGCTGCGGCGAGGCTTTGCAGAACAAATTTCTTGTTTGCGGAATATGTGATGACAGCCCTCGCATCCTCGCTCACGCGTGCCCAATAGGTCTCTATGATTTGGTCCGTCATATTCAGTGCAAAGAAGGCCCAAATGGATATAACGGCGATCAAGCCACATAGAATCTGGAAGCCGATGCATAGCCCTCTTACGAGCGGTGACACCGTGTAAGTCGAATCCATATTTCATCCTTGAGTTTATTTAATTCATGTTTTACATGAATTTTTTGATCTCACAAGGAGCTAACTATGTCTCTTCTGCCAATACGAGGAATTGGAGCAGCGATCGTTACGTGTGTTGTGCTTGCGAGCTGCACGAGTGTGCCGATCACTAGCTATCCGAAACTCGCTTCTCTCGATCCTGAAGTTATGCCTTTGGAAGACATTGAACTCGCGGTTCGAATGCAGGATGATTTTGGTGTCATCGAAGATAGTGCGGTGCTTAGTGTGGGTTTGGTCCATGAAGGCACTGGAGAAACGTTTCAACGCGAATTTATACTAGAAGAGAACCCTGAACCTTTAACCTCTGTTTTAGAGCGTAAACTCAAATCCGGTTACGTTATTCGCCGGTTTAAAATGAGTGATGCGACAGCTGAAGACGCAACACAGTATCGCGCGATGATTGTTGCTGAGCGGGATGCAGAGCCAGGCGATCAACACGAAGGAACGTTCAGCGCGCGTGTTGGGTTCTGCATGGAACCCGGTGGCAATCCCTTTCTAGATCCACGCATGACGCTCTTCCTCAAGACAGCGCCTGATCAGTCCTTTTTCACCATGATCAAAGAAACGAAGATGCCTATTCCACGCGATCAGAAAGAGCAGGCGATCCCCTGCGCCCCTGAATAGCTAGGGCCATTTCACAACAGGCGGCATACTCGACAGAATGCTCGCGACATTTCCGCCCGTCTTAAGTCCGAAGGTTGTTCCCCGGTCATAAAGTAAATTGAATTCAACATAGCGCCCGCGCCGGATCAACTGCTCCTCGCGCTCGTCTTCGGTCCAGCCCTCATTCATGCGGCGACGAACCAGCTTGGGGTAGATGTCCGCAAACTGTTTGCCGACATCCTGCGTGAAGGCAAAGTCGACTTCCCAGTCACCGGTATTGTGGCGGTCATAGAAAATACCACCTGTGCCGCGGGGCTCCTCGCGATGAGCGAGATGGAAGTATGCGTCGCACTGATCCTTCATGCGCGGATACCATGCCTCATCATACGGATCGCAAGCCGCTTGCATCGCCGCATGGAAATCGACAGTGTCGACAAAGTCAGCTTGGCGCTGATACTCCAGAACGGGTGTCAAATCACCGCCACCCCCGAACCAGCTTTCGCTCGTCACCAGCATCCGCGTATTCATGTGCACAGCCGGAATTCGTGGATTGGTCAAGTGCGCGATTAACGAAATGCCTGAGGCCCAGAACCGCCCATCAGATTGATCTGCTCCTGGGATTTGGGCCTGAAAGGCTTCAGAAAATGTGCCGTAGACTTCAGAAAAGTGCACGCCGACTTTCTCAAAGACTTTACCCTTCATAATGGCCATCGTGCCCCCGCCGAGGTCTTCGCTGCCATCACCACGGGTCCAATTTGTCTTTTCAAACCGGCCACTCTGTCCCGAATAAAGAGGGGGCTCAGCCTCATCTTCGATCGCTTCAAATCGTGAAATGATGTCGGCCTGTAAAGCGGAGAACCATGCGCTCGCGCGGGACTTACGGTCAGCAAGAGTGTCAGTGTCGGTCATTCATCTAGTGCACTATCTTCAATAAAGGCGGCAAAGTCTTTCGGGTCGCCGAAGTCTTTGTAGACGCTTGCATACCGAACATAACCCACCGGATCGACTTCGCGAAGTCTCTCCATGACCATTTGTCCGATGTCCTTTGACGACACTTCAGATTCCCCAAGTGACTCAAGTTCGCGTGCGATACCCGAGACCAATTGATCCACTTTGTCTTGATCGACAGGGCGTTTGCGAAGGGCAATTTTTACTGAGCGGGCAAGCTTCTCGCGTTCAAAAAGTGTGCGTTTTCCATCGCGTTTTCTGACCGTCACTTCGCGCAACTGCACCCGCTCAAAAGTGGTAAATCTCGCACCGCAATCGTCACATCCTCGCCGACGCCGCACAACTGTATTGTCTTCCGCGGGACGAGAATCCTTGACCCCTGTATTCTCAGAGCCGCAAAACGGGCACCGCAAGCGCTACGCTCCTAGTCCATTATAGATGGGGAAGCGTGTTGTCAGAGCTTTCACCTCTTCGCGGATTCTCATTTCAGTCTCTGTCGCATCACCACTCGCCAAGGCGTCAACAATTTCGCCGATCCATGTGCCAATTTGTGCGAACTCTCCCTCGCCAAACCCTCTCGTCGTGCCGGCGGGGGCGCCGACACGAATGCCGCTCGTCACCATCGGCTTTTCAGGGTCAAAAGGGACACCGTTCTTGTTGCATGTGATGTAGGCCCGTTCGAGAGCCTCTTCAGTGACGTTGCCTTTGACGCCTTTGGGGCGAAGATCAATGAGCGCCAGATGTGTGTCTGTGCCACCCGATACGAGGTCTAATCCACTCTCTTTAGCCGCGCGCGCCATCGCTTTCGCATTGAGAATAACTTGTGCAGAATAGTCCTGATAATCCTGTGTCAACGCTTCACCGAAAGCGACGGCCTTACCCGCAATCACATGCATTAGCGGCCCACCCTGGATGCCCGGGAAGATGGCAGAGTTAAACTTCTTCGCGAGCGCCTCGTCATTTGTCAGGATCATACCCCCACGCGGCCCGCGCAGTCCCTTATGGGTTGTCGTCGTTGCGACATGACAATGGTCGAGTGGGTTTGGATGCTGTTGGCCGGCGACCAGTCCAGAGAAGTGCGCCATATCAACAAGGAAGTAGGCTCCAACTTCGTCAGCAATCGCGCGAAACTTTGCGAAATCAATTTGGCGAGGATATGCAGACCCTCCAGCGATAATCAGCTGCGGCTTATGCTCTTTTGCGAGGGCTTCGACCTGATCGAAATCAATCAGATGATCATCTTCGCGCACGCCATATTGAATGGCATTAAACCATTTTCCAGACTGATTTGGACGAGCACCGTGCGTGAGGTGTCCACCCGCATCGAGGCTCATCCCTAAAATCGTGTCGCCCGGTTTGATGAGGGCCTGAAACACTGCTTGGTTGGCTTGGCTGCCTGAATTAGGCTGCACGTTCGCGAATTGGCATTCAAATAGCGCCTTTGCGCGATCGATTGCCAGTGTTTCAACGACATCGACGTGTTCACAGCCACCATAGTAGCGGCGTCCAGGATAACCTTCTGCATACTTATTCGTCAGAACACTCCCTTGCGCATCAAGGACAGCTTGAGATGTGATATTCTCCGATGCGATCAGCTCAATCTGATACTGCTGACGTGTCTGCTCGCTCGCAACGGCCGCGAAGACCTCTGCATCTCGTTCAGCTAATGACTGACTGAAAAAGTCTACTGTATCTTTTACGACGGGACGCACGGAATCGGGCATGTGTCACTCCTATTTGCATGATTGTCCTAGACGTGCCCAAGAGTCGCCGCAAGAGAGTCGGTGCCGCAGGGCGCATTATAGTATTCGTGATGAAATTGCATGTTGAAAATGACTATTGGTTGTATTAGAAAGTAAAGTCGTTGCGGTGGGCTAATAAGCTGCGTGTAAAAATATAAATAGCAGCAATCAAGCGAGAAATTTAATGGATGTCGAAGCCCAAAGTGAGATGCTGGATCTCACAACTGAAATCGTTTCTGCCTATGTTTCTAACAATCCGGTGCCATCCTCTGGCTTAGCCGAGCTTATTATGTCAGTTCACGCGACACTGACAGACTTAGCGTCTGAGGATGAGGTAGAGCCGCGTCCTGAACCTGCAGTGCCGATTTCAAAGTCACTGACGCCTGACTTCTTGGTCTGTCTTGAAGATGGGAAAAAGTTGAAAATGTTGAAACGCTATTTGCGCACGCGTTACAGCCTTACACCTGAGGAATACCGTGCGCGGTGGGGCTTGCCAGCTGATTACCCTATGGTTGCTCCGAACTATGCGAAAGTCAGATCACAAAAAGCTAAAGAAATTGGTTTAGGCCGCAAGCCAAAGAGTTAATCGCGACAGTCGTTTATCTTGGGAAACGCGCCGAATATCAGGCGCGTTTTTTTAGGCTGCTATATTCTCGAGGCCGAGTTGCTTCCAGACAGCGAGAATGGCAGCGATAAGATCGTCCATCATCTCCTCAGTATGTAGAGGGCCTGGCGTAAACCGGAGACGCTCTGTTCCGCGTGGGACTGTTGGATAGTTGATCGGCTGTACATAAAGACCGAAGTCAAAAAGAAGCGTGTCTGAGAGCGCCTTGCACTTTTCAGGATCACCGACGAGGAGTGGCACAATGTGCGTGTCGCTCTCCATTAGGGGCAGGCCTGCATCGCGGAATTTCTGTTTTAGCAAGTTCGCCTGCGACTGGTGCTGGCTACGCAAGGTCTTCCCGAAATCGGAGCGTAGCTTACGGATGCTCGCAAGGGCGCCTGCTGCCATGACAGGGCAGGTGGATGTCGTGAATATAAAACCCGATGCCGTTGAACGGATGGCATCAATAACGGTTTCATGTCCAGCGATATAGCCGCCCATGACGCCATAGGCCTTGCCAAGAGTGCCTTCGATAATGTCGATACGGTTCATCACACCGTCACGTTGAGCAACGCCAGCACCTTCTTCACCATACATGCCTACAGCATGGACTTCGTCGATGTAGGTGATCGCGTCGAATTCATCAGCAAGGTCGCAAATCTCTTCGATCGGCGCGACATCACCGTCCATTGAGTAAACACTTTCAAACGCGATCAGTTTCGGTCGATCAGAGTCATCATTTTCAATAAGCATGCGAAGATGGTCGACATCATTGTGTCGGAAGACTCGGTAGTCGGCTTTTGAACGGCGAATGCCTTCAATCATGGACGCATGATTGAGAGCATCTGAATAGATAATCAGGTCTGGCAGGATCTTTCCGAGTGTGGAAAGCGTCGCATCATTGGAGACGTAACCAGATGTGAAAAGCAGCGCGCTTCCCTTGCCATGAAGGTCCGCGAGTTCTTTCTCGAGATCGACATGATAGCGCGTCGTGCCCGATATATTTCGCGTTCCGCCTGATCCCGCGCCGAAGTTATCAATCGCCTCGTGCATGGCATCTAAGACATCTTCATCTTGGCCCATGCCAATATAGTCATTGGAACACCAGACGATGATTTCGCGTTCGCCGTGATCGAAGCGCGCTGTTGCACGCGGGAATTCCCCACGATGACGCTGCAAGTCGACAAAAACCCTGTAGCGCCCTTCGCTATGGATCGACCCTAAGGCTTCTTCGAACGCTTTTAGATGTCTCATACTCATCGCTCACTTTAAGTCGTTCGGAAATAGTCCGCCCGCATGACTTTGGTAAGGGTCAGAATGGCCGCAGGTCTGCAACTGCGAATAGCTTGCAAACATATTTGTCCGATCAACATTTCGAGTGGCGCTGTCTACAATTCGTAGCCCGGATTATGCCGGTCAAGCTTCCGAAGCAAACCCGGCCATGCGAGCATATTTGCAAGCGTCTTTGTGCCCTCAGGATTAGACTGCCCTTTTACGACGTCTTGAGCCTCTTCCGGGGCAATCAGAACCCCGTCACGCCCAGCGCTCAGAGCTCGAATTTGCATCGTACAGGCCCGTTCAAGGAAGAACATGCGAAGGAAGCATTCTGCTGCAGTTCCGCCGACTGTCAGTGTCCCATGATTTCGCAAGAGCATATTGTGTTTCTCTCCAAGATCAGCGACGAGGCGCTCGCGCTCATCATGATCCAGCGCGATGCCTTCATAGCCATGATAGGCAAGGTCGTGCCGGACAATCATGCCTGTCTGGCTGAGTGGCAAAAGCCCTTCTTTTTGTGAGGCGACAGCAACGCCGTCATCGGTGTGCAAATGCATCACCACATTCGCATCTTCGCGCGAGGCGTGCACAGCTGAGTGGATTGTGAACCCCGCCGGATTAACGAAGTACGGTGTCTCTTGGACGATGTTACCATCAAGATCGACTTTCACGAGAGACGACGCTGTGATTTCCTCAAAGAACATGCCGTATGGGTTGATCAGAAAATGATGTTCCGGTCCAGGGACGCGAGACGAGATATGCGTGAAGATCATATCGTCCCAACCATGAAGCGCGGTTAACCGATACATCGCCGCGAGATCAACACGAGCGGCCCACTCCTCTTCGCTGACTTTACCTTTCATACTCGAAATTTGCATACCGTCTGCCATCCGGTCCTCCATATTGTTTTGTCTAGTGTAGCACAGCAGGCCGTATCGGCTAGCTATCGATTTTGGAGATTATCTTAACGCCTGAGCAAAAGAACAGTCGTTCCGCGCTGCCTAGGTTCGGATTGCCCTCACTTGAGCACCAGCACACCTGAGCTTGACGCAGCCTCTCAGTCCGCCGACATACGCGCCATGAGCGCTCGATTAGCTTTCACCGCCTCAAAACGTCCCGAAGCTCAAGAAGCTCTGGGCCGATTGTTACGCCGCTATGGCGAGATTAGTGAAGATGATGCAGATGTCGTTGTCGCACTCGGGGGCGATGGTGCAATGCTGGACGCGCTTCGCCGCCGCTTCGAGGACCATAAGCCCGTATACGGTATGAATCGCGGCACGGTCGGCTTCCTGATGAATGAGTATGACGAGGACGGATTACTCGAACGAATTGATCGTGCGGAACGCGCGACGCTCAATCCGTTGAGCATGGACGTCTTCGATCTAGAGGGACGTGCCTATCGCGAACTTGCGATTAACGAGGTGTCCTTGCTGCGCCAGACCGCACAAAGCGCGAAACTCAGGATCCTCGTCGACGGCCGTGAAAGACTTTCAGAGCTGACTTGCGACGGCGTCATGGTGGCAACCCCGGCTGGATCAACGGCTTATAATCTCTCGGCACATGGCCCAATCCTCCCGATTGGCGCCAACTTGCTGGCTTTGACACCTGTGAGCGCTTTTCGCCCCCGCCGCTGGAGAGGCGCGCTTTTGCGGCATGACGCTCAGGTCGACATCGAGATCGTTGCCCCCGATCGACGTCCTGTGTCTGCTTCAGCCGATAATCGCGAGGTCAGATCGGTAACAAAAGTCTCTATTCATGAGGACCGCACACAGCGACTGACCATGCTTTTCGATCCTGGTCACGCATTGGATGAACGAATTTTGCAAGAACAGTTTGCGTTCTAATTCCGCTTCAAAGCTGTGACAGCTCATCGACGTCTTGTTAATTTTTCTTGGCTAACGCTTTGAAAATGAAGTTTCTGACAGACCGTTTCAAAAAGCGCGATAAGACGCCGAAGGTTGAGCAAGTTACGCCTGATCTTGGGCGTTTGAATTTGAAGCCTGCTGAGACCAAGCCTGACGCGCCGACGACCGCACCAGACATGCAACATTGGCTAGACCGTGATTTGCAGGCTCTGGATATAAGCTGGCAGACTTTCATTGAGGACCCATCTCGTCATCATTGGCAAAACCTGTCGCAAACGGTGCATAACTTTCATGGTGCATCCGGGGCTTATGGCGGTGGAGCGCTAACGCGTCTGACAGAGAGCTTGCAGCGTAGCGTCAGCGATCATCTGTGCTGCACGGAGAATCAAGGCTTGATCAATCTACACATTCAAGCCTGCCACGCTTGGGCCGTCGGTAATGATGAGGCCCGTACAACGCTGGCAGATGCCGTTTGCGATGCCCTTGAGCTTCAGGTAAGAAAAGTTACCTAAACGCCGGTAAAGCCTTCGACTTCACGCTTCGGCTTATCCCCGCGGTCGATTCCCAAAAAGAGCAGCACTGTTGAGGCGACGAAGATCGACGAATAGGTTCCGACTATAACGCCAAAGATCAAGCCAAAGCTCATTCCGCGCAGGACGTCTCCGCCAAAGAGAAAGATCGATAAAAGCGCAAGAAGTGTCGTTCCGGATGTCAAAAGTGTACGGGACATGGTCGCGTTCACCGCCAGATCGACAACTTTCGATAGCTCCAATTTCTTATATTTGCGCGCCTCTTCGCGAACACGGTCAAATACGATGACGGTGTCATTCATCGAGTAACCGACAATGGTCAGTAGGGCTGCAATGGTGGCGAGATTAAACTCAAACCCTGTCAGTGCGAAAATGCCCATTGTTAAGAACACATCGTGGAAGAGGGCGCTTACGGCTCCGACAGCATACTGCCATTGGAACCGAAAAGAAATGTAGACCATCATCAATGCGAGCGCTGTAACGAGCGCCGTAATCCCTGCCCGGAAGAGTTCGCCGGAGACTTTTGGCCCTACGGCCGCACTTGAGCGGATAAGAGCTTCTTCGGCTTCTTCCGGTGATAATGTTGGATCACCGAGCGCCTCAGTGAGGGCAGAACGAACGCGGTTATTGGCGTTTTGCTGTGCGGCCTCCGCATTCTCGCCTTCGCGGGGCTCCTGCGTTTTAAAGCGGATAACCTCCAGATTTGTCGCGTTCTCGCCGGTGCTGCGGGCGCTGTTGATGACAATGTCGCCGGTGATCTCGGCCGTTTCGACAATGCGACGGACATCGGCGGGGGTTACA
Organism: Pseudomonadota bacterium; assembly: GCA_039030935.1. GTDB lineage: Bacteria > Pseudomonadota > Alphaproteobacteria > Caulobacterales > Hyphomonadaceae > Henriciella. The sequence goes on from JBCCDF010000009.1 coordinate 18,528, forward strand.
CCTTCGGGTTCGACGATCTCAATGACTGACCCTCCGGCAAAATCGATGCCGAGGTTGAGCCCGCGTGTGCTCAGTAGAGCAGCTGAGGCCAGCAAAGCCGAGACAGAGAGAATAACCGCAAAGATGCGGAACTGCATGAATGAAACTTTGGTTTCTTCGGGCCAGAGGCGGAGAAGCATGGATCAAATCTCTCTTAAATAGCGAGGCGACGTGGACGCATCGTGCGTAGATAAATGCTTGTGAACCAGCGCGTTACAACAAAAGCTGTAAACACAGAAGTCAAAATCCCGATGGCGAGCGTGACGGCAAAGCCTTTCACGGGGCCAGCACCAACGAGATACAGAATCGAGGCCGCGATAAAAGTTGTAACGTTGGCGTCTAGGATCGCTGAAAAAGCGCGTTCATAGCCTGCCTGAATGGATGTGGCTGGAGATCGGCCACTGCGTTGCTCCTCGCGGATGCGCTCAAACACGATCACATTCGCGTCGACTGCCATACCAATCGTGAGGATGATCCCGGCAATGCCGGGAAGTGTCAGCGTCGCACCAAGCCCCGATAGGGCGCCGACGATTAAAATGATGTTTGCAACCAGTGATCCGACAGCAAACCCGCCAATCAAACCGTAGGCCAACATCATGAAGACGCCGACCAGAATAATCCCGATCATGCTGGCGCGTGACCCCGCTTCAATCGACTCGCGTCCAAGCTGTGGCCCAACGGTGCGCTCTTCAATGAATTGAGGTTTTGCTGCTAGCTCGCCCGCAGCGATAATCGCGGCGAGGTCTTCAGCCTCTTCAACCGTATAATTCCCGGTGATGATAACGTTTCCGCCCGGAATAGGGTCTCTAATCGTTGGCGCTGACATATTCACACCGTCAAGGACGATAGAAAATGGCTTGCCACGATTGGTCGCTGTTAAGTCATAGAATTTTCGTGCCGCAGATTGATTCAGACGAAAACACACTGATGGAGAGTTATCGTCTGGGTCAGGGCAACGGTTGGCACTTGCAATGTCGTCACCTTCAATCTCTGGGATAGTGTTGATGAGAATTGGGCCTTCGGTAGGGTCCATGGATTGAATCAGTTCAAAGCCGCGAAGGGGCCGCCCTGTTTGTTGCGCCGCTCTGACAGCCGATAGACTTCTATCAGCCATATTGAACGTCAGTCGACCATCACGGCTTAAATTGTCTTTTATGCGCTTCGGGTCAGCTTCGCCGGGTGCTTCGAGAATAATTCGATTATTGCTCTGCGGCGTGATCTGGATCTCAGCCACACCATTGGGGTCAAGACGGTTCCGGATTGTGACCATCATATCGTCGCGGGCTTTACGCGTGAGTTCGTTGCGCGCTGATCCTGTCACATCGATAACGATGGTGTTGTTCGGGCCCTCGCTGATCGTAAACATCTCAGTCTGGCCTGTCCCAATGGTCGGGATCGCTTGTCGCGCCCGGCGAAGGGCATCCTGCATTTGCTCTTCTTCTGAGATGCCGATGCGCTCGCGGGGGTCGCTGAGCTGATAGATCATGCGACCATCATCGGTGAAGATTGGATCGGGTGAGTGAATAATCTGCTCGCGATTGCCGCGCTGGCGCCATGCATCCCTGATATCAGATCGGAAACTGTCATACTGATTGGCGATCACCTCATCAGGATCGATTTCCATCAGCAGATAAACCCCGCCGCGCAAATCGAGCCCGAGATTCAGCTTGCTCGTTGGTAGAACACCTGGCCACCATGAGGCCTCTGCCGCTTCAAGCTGCGCATTGATCCGTTGTTGCTCAACCGGGTCTGTCGAAACTGTCTCGCGTGGCTCAATGCCAAGGAACCCATCTGAGAACAGATTTGGAAGCGCCATGATGGCCCCCCAAAGAAGAGCCAGAGAAATGATGGAGACTTTCCAAGCGGGGAAATTCAACATGGCGCAATAGGCTCCAGATCGTGACTATTTTGTATCATTGGCAGGCGCCGGCGCGCCTTTTGGGCGAACATCGGCCAGCATACCTTTAATCGCCTTAACGCGAACATCTTTGGCCAGTTCGACGGTGACCTCAGCGTCGGTGACTTTCGTGACTTTACCGACAAGTCCGCCAGACGTGACGACTTCATCACCCTTTTTGACCGCTTCAATCATCGCTTTATGCTTCTTTTGGCGCTGGTTCGCTGGACGGATAAGGAGAAAGTAGAAAACAACACCAATCAGCAGTAAAGGAAGAAGCTGAGCGGTGAGACTCGGTCCACCAGGAGCTGCCTCATTTGCCGCTGCGACTGGCGCGAAGAAAGAGAGCAATATCAAAAGAGCGAATGGCTTACGCATAGGGCGAATCCTGTTTCCATTTCTAAAGTCGCGCACTTCTATCTGCGCCGCATGCCAGTTGCAATCACTGCGCTGTTCTCTGTGCAAGTCTGAGAGTGCACGTGGTAAGATCGCGAGGCGATTCAAGATAGGGCACAGGAGTTTATTTTGCTTTTGTGATCATTTAATCACTTGTGCGCTTGCTGGCCTTATGTTATCAAGCGCTCACTAACGAAGGAATTGTCCATGCCTGTTTCGACTGAAAAGCGTCCTCGAGCCAGAAATGCGCGCCCGAAAATAGAGCGCGCAGCACTGAAACTGTTTGTCAGCGAAGGCATAGATGCAGCAACGACCCGCGAAATTGCTGATGTTGCCGGTGTTTCTGAAGGCGCTCTTTATCGCCATTATAAAGGTAAGGATGAGTTGGCTCTCGCTTTGTTTATGGAAACCCATAATCGTTTGGGCGAAATGCTTCAGCAGGCTTTCTTTGAAGCGGGCAGCATTGAAGACAAAGTCCGCAGGGCTGTCACAGCTTATTGCAAACTCGCGGATGAAGATTGGCTCCTATTCAGTTTTCATCTCGTTTCGCTTAATCGCTATCTTCCTCACGACACCCGCCGGGATGATGATCCTGTGAGTATTATTGAGCGGCTTATCGGGATGTTGATGGACAATGGCGATATTCCCAAAAGCGATCCAGCAATCGTCGCGTCTATGTGTCTCGGCGTTGTGATGCAGTCGGGACAGAACAAGATCTATAACCGTCTACCCGGCCCTTTTAGCCAGCATATTGAGCCTTTTAAGCGGGCCATAATGGCGATCTTACACCAACGATAAGCAAGTCAGAGGTTTCCCAAAATGAACAAGCTTCGAGGCGTTCTGTTTACAGGCGTATATTACGTGCTGTCCGCGATTTATGTGATTGTGTCTCTGCCATTTCTGGCTCTGCCGTGGCGAGGACCGGTGACCTTGATTATCCGTAGCTATACGCGCGCTCTTAATCTGGCGCTGTGGCTGATTTGTGGGATTAGAAAAGAGGTGCGTGGGCGAGAGAATCTCCCTGACGGCGCGTTTATTGTCGCGCCCAAACACGCCAGTTGGGGCGACGGATTTATGGTCTATCCGGAAGTGAAAAACCTTGCCTTTGTGACGGGCGATCATCTGGAGCGGTTTCCTCTGGTCGGGGGGATTCTAAGGAAACTTGGCGCGATCATTATTGATACGTGTGGTGGCGGAGAAAAAAAGGCCGCCAGTCTCTCTAAAGGAATGGCGCGGGCAAAACAGGAAGGCCGTCGCGTTTTGATTTATCCTGAAGGGCATTTGGCTCCGATGGGATATCATTTTCGCTACAAGCCCGGCGTTTGGCACATGCAAAAAGCGATGGATGTTCCGATCGTGCCTGTTGCGACCAATCTGAACTGCTTCTGGCAACAAGAAGAGATCGCGAAAACCCCTGGTAAAGCCGTGATTGAGTTTCTCGAACCGATCCCGGCGGGTCTGCCCAAAGATGAAGCGATGGCCCTTTTGACCGAGCGGGTCGAAACACGATCTGCGGAGTTGATCGCAGAAGCTTTGGGTCAGCCTGTGGAGCCGACGATACTTTTGCCTGACCCGGACAAGGGAACGATTAGCAAGCCTGAGCCTGAACCAAAGGCCGCTTAGCTCTGCTTCTCGCGTCCCCTCGCTGTAACGGCTTTTCGCGCCTCCTCAACGCTTTCAGCTGTGACTGATGCCGCGTGCTCGGCTGAGCGTTTGATTTCCATTTTGCAGCCCTCGCCAAAAGACGTTGCGAAGCCGTCATCAATGACTTTCTTATAGTTGCGTAGCAAAACCGGATCGCAGCTCGCCATTTCGTGGCCCATCTGGATCGCGGCAGGGACAAGATCGTCGGCTTTATAAACGCGATTGACGAGTCCCCAGCGTTCTGCGGTTTCCGCGTCTAAGAAGTTGCCCGTGAAAGATAACTCTTTGGCGCGACTGATCCCGATCAGGCGAGAGAGTTTCTGGCTAAGCCCCCAGCCTGGCATAATGCCCACGCGCGCATGAGTGTCGGCGAATTTTGCATTTTCTGAAGCCAGCAAAACGTCACACATCAATGCAAGTTCAAACCCGCCCGTGATCGCAAATCCATTAATCGCGCCGATAATCGGCCATGGAAACGCTGCCAGACCCTCATTTAGATCGATATCACCGCCATCAGCACCGAGCGCAAAGCCGGTCTGGCCGGCTTCTTTGAGGTCGACCCCGGCAGTGAAGGCGCGTCCTGCGCCTGTCAAAACCGCCGCACGGACGGTGTCGTCTTTCGCGAGGTCGGCGAACGCTTTCACAATTTCTGAACGTAAGGCACGGCTTAAGGCGTTCAGGGCGTCAGGCCGATTTAGCGTGACAATCGCAACAGGGCCGTCGCGCTCGACGAGAACGATTGGGGCATCAGACATATAGGGTTCCTCTTTAAGCTCTCATTTTTTGCAATAGTGCCCGGAGCATCAAGATGAGAGCAAGCCCTGCCGCAGCGGCGACCATTGTAAATTTAAGGGGCGTCAGAACGGTTTTCAGAAATAGAAGATTGGCGGTGTCGCTGAGCGCAAGCGCCTGTATCGTGTTCTCTGCAAGGTCGAGCAGGACGCCCGCAAGTGCTGGAAGGCCGTAGACCAGCTTTGGCGATCCAAAGCGGAAGGCAAGCCCGGCGAAGAGCGCGCCATAGGTCAAGGGATAGGCCGTATCGTTTAAAACTGTGCCCCAGAAATGCGCTGTCTTCGCCTCGCCCGTCATCGCGGCCAATCGCTCATTTGCTGCGGCTCCGCTCATCAGGAAATCAAGCAGTGGTGTCCCCGCAGCCTCCTGAACTGGTCCAAAACTGAGCATGACGAGCAGGGTTCCAATGAAAGACACGATCAGGATGGGGGTGCGTGATAGAAACTGAGGCATAAGGTCCACTAGCAGAGATTTTGAGTGTGCGAAAAGTGCTCTTTTTTGATCTCGCGCTGACGTGGTTTGTTTTACGAGGCGCTAAGCGCTCCGCGCTCTCTTTTTGATCCCCACGGTGAGCGGCTATCGCCGCAGTGGGGATAAGCGGGTTGAGTTTAGTTTGAACGCCTGCTGAGCGGCTTCGCAGCACAGGCGTTGAAGCAGGTTCCGCGCCCTTTGGGCGCATGAACCAGGCTGAGGGCTCCGGGTGCTCTTGATCGAAGTTCCGCGCTGGCTGTGGGTCTCCAAATGTCTGTCCTTTCTTGATTAAGGGGTCGCGCCTGCGGCCTGGTTCATGGGCTGGCGAAGCCAGACCGGAACCCGC
>JBCCDF010000010.1:0-23876 GCA_039030935.1 Pseudomonadota bacterium
CCCTAAAGACCTAGAACGCGACGCGGACGCCTGCTCGAACATTGCGAGCCGGCGCTGGGACAATGTCTTTCAAGGTTGATGTCGCGAAACGAATTTCTTCGTCAGTCACGTTGCGCACCTCGACAAACGCTTCTGTGCCATCAGCCCCAAAGCCGTAGTCAGACAGGTCGAGCTCTGCGCGCAGATCGAGCTGGGTGTAACCATCGGTCGGGAACTGACCAATGCCAGGATCATCCTGATCAGCTGCAAGTGTCAGATTAGCACCGACTTCAAAAGCGCCCCATTCGGCGCTCGCCCCGGCATTCAAGGTTACAGGCGGGATGAAGGGGACATTGCCGCCTGTATCGAGTTCTGCATCAACAAAATCGAGACCGCCAGTGAAGTCCCAATCCGCACCAGCTGGGCCGTCTTCCAGGCTGTAAGAGCCGTAAATTTCGCCGCCGAAGAAGTCAGCGCCACGCTGAACGAAGCCAAAGACAGGCAGCCCATCACCGGTCTCGGTTAGCTCACCATCAATAAAGGCAATTGTTGGAGACAGGAATGTGAAGTCTTCGAAGTTTGTATAGAAGAGGTTCACGCCAAACTGAGCATTATCCGATGACCAGCGCGCAGCGGCTTCGACGTTGATGCCTGTTTCTTTATCGAGGCCCGGATCACCGACTTCAAATTGATTGGTGGCGAGGTGAGGCCCAAAAGCAAACAGTTCGCTCTCATTTGGAGCACGTTGCGTATATGAAAGCTGCGTTCCAAGGAACCAGCCATTGTCGAAATGCTGATGCACACCTGCCGACGCACTGAACAGCGCGAAATCCCTTGAACCAAAGATGATATTGTCGAGCTCGATAGATTCGAGACGAAGACCGCCCTCAACGCCCATCCCTGAGTCAAACTCGCGGGTCTGGTAGGTGAAGACTGAGAGGCTTTGGGTATCTGTTGGCGTTACGAAAGCTTCTTCGCCGACCGCTGAAAAATCCTTGTCGAGGTAAAGCAGTCCGACTGCACCGAGGAAGCCGTTAATGTCTGTGCCAAGTTCGATCCGGGTCTCGTAGCCTTCGGTCTCGAACACAGTTCCAGCTTCACCGGGGGCTTCAAATTCAGTGTGCTCGTAGTCGACGACAGAGGCTGTGAATTTAACGTCTGTGAATGGACCACTTTCACTCAGTGTCATTCCACCGCGAAGGTCGAGACGAAGCTGCTCAAGGTCGATGAACGGATTTTCCTCTTCCTCCTCTTCGCCTTCTTCCTCACCTTCTTCGCCATGCTCATGCCCACCCGGCAGACCATATTCGGCTGTTTGCTGACGCAACGCCACGCCGAAGAAAGACTTTTCACCAATCCAGCTCACGCCAGCGGCAAGCGTTTCGGTCTCGACAAACGAGTTTTCCAGAGTACCGGAGGCCTCTTCTTCGTCGCTATGCTCCTCGCCCTCAGCTTCTTCAGCTTCCATTTGGAAAGAGGACTCTGCAAAATCAGTAATTTCGTAATTTTCGAAGTCACGTTGTGATGCAGAGAATGAGAAGACGAACGGACCAGACACAGCCTTCGCCTTACCAGCCAGCTCTGTGCCCTCGTTCACAGAATTATAGGCACCAAATAGATCGGCAGAGAATGGCTCGTCAGGAACCTCTTCAACGATCAGACCGTCGATGACATTGACCACACCACCAATCGCCTGACCACCATAGGCCAGAGCCGCTGGTCCACGAAGAATTTCGATTTTCTCAGCGTCGATGCCGTCTGCTGTTACTTGGTGGTCCGGTGACGCTGCGGAGACGTCGATGACACCGATCCCGTTTGTCAGAACTTGAACGCGCTCAGCGCCGAGTCCACGCAAGACGGGACGACTGGCGCCCTGACCATAAAATGTAGACGCAACACCGGGCTGACGATCAAGTGTGTCGCCTAACGTGGAATAGAGATTCTCGAGTATTTCTTCACGATTCAGCGCGGTGGCATTACCGATCAGCTCATCGGCCTCTCTATCGGGACCAGGCGTTGTGACAATAATAGTGTCCTGCCGGTCTTCGGCGTCCTGCGAATGAGCAGACAGGCCGAGCGAAAGCGAAACAGCCGAAGCGGCTGATAAAAGAAGGATACGAGACATGGAAAACCTTTGATACGTGATAATATCACACGCTCATACGCAAAGGCTGCCTCGCGTCAATCCATTCAAGATGAAAAAATCGAGCGTTTAGGGATGCTACAAAGTCTGTTGCAAATTAGACGCGCTCGATGATCACCGCAGGCGCCATACCTCCAGCAGCGCACATTGTGACAAGCCCATAACGACCGCCTGAGCGTTCGAGTTCGTCGAGCGCTGTACCGATTAAAATTGAGCCTGTTGCGCCAATCGGATGGCCAAGCGCCATAGCGCCGCCATTAATGTTGACTGTCTCACGGTCTAGCTCGAGATCACGAATGAACTTTTCGGCGACAACAGAGAACGCCTCATTGATCTCATAGACGTCGATATCGTCTGTTGTGAGGCCCGCTTTCTCAAGGACTTTCTTTGCCGCTGGCACTGGCGCATTTAGCATCAAGGTTGGACAGTCACCCATATTCGCAGTTGCCACGATACGAGCCCGCGGCGTCCAACCATTGGACTCGACGGCTTTTTCAGAGGCGAGGAGAAGCGCTGCGGCACCATCGACAACACCAGACGAATTCCCGGCATGATGAACGTGGCTCATATTGCCTTTCAGCTGCGGATACTTCTGAGTGATGAGGTCGCCATAAGTTGTGCCCGCTTCATCAACTGGAATCCCAGACCACATATCGAAAACCGTTTTAAGACCAGACAGGCTTTCCATTGTGGTTTGTGGACGCGGGAACTCTTCCTTGTCGAGCGCCAAGGATCCATCACGATTGTGGACAGCGACGAGTGATTTATCGAAGCGACCTTCCTCTATCGCGCGGGCTGCGCGCTGCTGGCTTGTCACTGCGAGTTGGTCGACAGCTTCGCGGTCAATTCCTTCAAGCGTTGCAATAGCGTCGGCGCAAACACCCTGCTGGCTTTGCGGATGCATTTCACGCAGGTGGAGATTACCACTATCGATCATAGGTGGAACTTTTGGATCAGCCGTCGCCGAAGTGTAGCTCATCATCTCAGTACCGCCTGCGATAACGATATCTTCCATACCGGACATCACTTGAGACGCAGCGAGATTAACGGTTGTAATCCCAGAGCCGCAGAAGCGATCGAGCGTGACACCTGACGCCTTCACATCGTAGCCTGCATCAAGGGCGGCCATGCGTCCAAGATCCGCGCCTTGCGATCCACGTTGGCTGCTGGTGCCCCATATAATGTCATCGACATCGGCTGTATTGAGATCGTTACGGTCACGTAAGGCTCCAAGAACCGTGGAGGCCAGATGCTGCGGGTGGAGGTGCGCAAGCGCGCCTTTACCCTGTTTGCCAATGCCACGTGGTGTCCGGCAAGTGTCGATAATATAGGCGTCAGCCATCTGGTATCTCCCGAGTAAGATTTATGTGCTCCCTAAAAGCCAAAAGGACAGGCCTTGAACAAGACCTGCCCTTGCGAAAAGCTAGCGCAGGGGAAGCTGTTAGATTGCCATCTGCTCCGGCAGTTTTCCGAGAATGGTATCGGCGACCTCTTTCGGCACAATCATGAGCGTTTCGTTCAAAGTCTGGTCCCACTCATCAAGCAGCTGCATGGCCCGCGCGCTTCCAGTTCGGGCGGCATGATCTTCCAACATGGATTTGAAGGTGTCCTGATAGGTCGTTGCCATGTGCTTTAATGTATACCAGTCAATTGCGTCGGGGTTGGCTACGCGCTCAAAGCGGCTCTGAGCGTCCCAAATAAACGCCAATCCGCCCGTCATGCCCGCGCCAAAATTATCGCCGACCGCGCCGAGGATCGCGACTTTTCCACCCGTCATATATTCGCAGCCATTAGCCCCGCAGCCCTCTACAACGGCGTTTGCGCCTGAATTACGCACACCAAACCGCACGCCTGCCTGACCTGCGGCAAAAAGCTGGCCGCCTGTTGCACCATATAAGCACGTGTTGCCGATAATCGTATTGTCACTACCGGAATAGGCTGCGTTTGCAGGCGGTCGGATCTGGATACTTGCCCCGCTGAGGCCTTTGCCAACATAGTCATTTGCGTCACCGATGACATCGAGCAGCAATCCCTGAACCCCGAATACGCCGAGAGACTGGCCCGCACTGCCGGACAAGCGGACATGCAACCGGCCTTCAGGCAGTTCCCGCTCACCAAATTTGCGGACAATGGCTGAGCTAGCGCGCGCCCCGATAGAGCGCTGCACATTTTGGACCTCATATGTGAGCTGCATTTTCTCACCGCGCGTGAAAAATGGTTCTGCATCTCGCAAGATTTGCGCGTCGAGCGTGTCAGGCACTTCCTCACGACGGTCTGGCTGATAGCGCACAGGCTCTTTACTATCGACTTGCACGAGAAGTGGATTGAGATCGAGATCATCCAGATGAGGAGCACCGCGGCTGACTTGTGCCAAAAGATCTGTGCGGCCGATCGCTTCATCAAGCGATTTTAAGCCGACAGAGGCTAAGATGCGGCGCACATCTTCAGCGATAAAACTCATCAAGTTCACAACTTTATCAGCTGTTCCGGTAAACTTAGCGCGGAGATCATCGCGCTGAGTGCAGACACCGACCGGGCATGTATTGGAGTGACATTGGCGCACCATAATGCAGCCGACCGCGACGAGGCTCGCTGTACCAATACCGTATTCTTCAGCGCCGAGCATGGCAGCAATCACAATGTCGCGTCCGGTCCGCAAGCCACCATCGGTGCGCAGCGTGACTTTGTCTCGAAGGTTATTGAGACTGAGAACTTGGTGAGCTTCAGCCAGTCCCATTTCCCACGGCAACCCAGCATATTTGATCGAGGTTTGTGGCGACGCCCCCGTTCCGCCGACGCCACCCGCAATCAGGATCACATCCGCTTTGGCCTTAGCCACACCCGCCGCGACAGTTCCGACGCCTGATTGCGCAACGAGCTTCACGCAAACGCGGCAATCAGGATTGATCTGCTTGAGATCGTAAATCAGTTGGGCAAGGTCTTCGATGGAGTAGATATCATGGTGCGGCGGCGGTGAAATTAAGGTGACACCAGGGGTGGAATGACGGTTCTTTGCGATGAACTCTGTGACCTTAAAGCCCGGCAGTTGCCCACCCTCACCCGGCTTTGCGCCTTGAGCGATTTTGATTTCAATCTCGCGACAATGATTGAGGTATTCTGCGGTCACCCCGAAACGGCCCGACGCGACCTGCTTGACGGCAGAGTTCATATTGTCGCCGTTTGGCAGGGGTTGGTAGCGTTCGCGCACTTCCCCGCCTTCGCCGGAAACAGACTTCGCACCGATCCGGTTCATCGCAACATTCAGCGTGCCATGCGCTTCAGGGCTAAGTGCGCCGAGCGACATTCCCGGCGTGACGAAGCGCTTGCGGATCTCATTGACGGATTGGACGCGCTCCAGCGGTTGCTTGTCACCCGCAGGTTTGAAGTCCATCACATCGCGCAATTGGATCGGCTGGTCGCCAACCTTGGCCGCGACCGCTTTTTGATACTTGTTGTAGAGCTCAAAGTCGCCGCGATCACACGCGGCCTGCAACATATGGATCAGCTGACCATCGAGCGCATGAGGCTCCGAGCGCGCGCGCAGGCGATAAAAGCCGCCGACGGGCAACGCGATGATGTCCTCGTCATAGGCATCTTCATGGCGCTGGATGGCGTTTTCTTCCAATCCTGCAAGGCCTAGCCCGGAAATACGGCTCGGGAGACCCGGGAAATAGTCCGCTACCAAGGCGCGTGAGAGCCCCATCGCCTCAAAATTATAGCCGCCGCGATAGGATGAGACGACTGAAATTCCCATCTTAGACATAATTTTGAGAAGACCGGCCTCAATCGCCTTCTTGAAATTCAGGACGGCTTGTCCGAGTGAAAGATCGCCGAGCAAACCGCGTTCTGCGCGATCCGCGATTGCGTCCTGCGCGAGATATGCATTCACACAGGTTGCACCGACGCCAATGAGAACCGCGAAATAGTGCGTATCAACACACTCTGCACTCCTTACTGTGATGGAGCAGAATGTCCTCAGCCCTTGCGATACCAGATGCGAGTGCACAGCCCCTGTCGCGAGGATCATCGGGATCGCGACGCGATCAGGGGTCTGATGCTTGTCTGTGAGGACAATGTGCTCGCGACCAGTCCGCACAGCATCCTCAGCTTCAAGGCGAATCCGCGATAGCGCTTGCTTAAGAGCGTCCCCATTTCCGCTAGCGGCGTCGAGATCAAACGTGCAATCAATTTCCTGAACGCTCTCTCCCATCACCGCATTCAATCGATCATACATGCCCGTTGTGAGGACCGGGCTTTCCAGCACAAACACATTTTGCTGTGTCTCATCGGTGGTGAGAACATTGCCCAGATTCTTAAACCGCGTCTTCAGGCTCATCACGCGGTCTTCGCGCAGAGGATCAACCGGCGGGTTAGTCACTTGAGAAAAGTTCTGGCGGAAGAAATGGCTTAGTGGGCGATAATTGTGCGACAGGACCGCGACCGGACTATCATCACCCATCGATCCAATCGCTTCCTTTCCCGTCTCAGCCATCGGCGCAATAATCAGTTCAAGGGTTTCTAGCGTAAAGCCGGACACCGCCTGGCGGCGAAGCATGTCTTCCGTTTGAAACAGGCGCGGCTCTGGTCCGGGCCCAATTTCAGGATCGAGGTCGCGAACGTTTTTGAGCCAGTCTTCATAAGGGTGCTTGGCTGCCAGCTCATCAATGATCTCACCATGCTCGTAGAATTTCCCGGTCTCTAGATCGGCTGCAATCATGCCACCCGCTGGGACATGACCGCGCCGGATGATTTCCTTATTCGGGAGCGGCGTCATCCCGGTCTCAGACCCCACAGCCATGATCCCGTCAGAGGTCAGCGCATAACGCAAAGGCCTCAATCCATTGCGATCAAGCCCAGCTACGGCCCAACGCCCATCATAGGCACAGACAGCAGCGGGGCCGTCCCACGGCTCCATCACTGAATTACAATAAGCATAAAGTGCCGCGTGCTTCTCAGGCATGATGGATGCCCGCTTCGACCAGGCCTCAGGGATCAGAAGTGCTTTTGTCATCGGAGCCGCGCGACCCGCTTTGCACAAGATTTCAAAGACAGCGTCCAGCGCGCCAGAATCTGAGGAGCCTTGAGGTGCAACGGGTTTAACGTCGTCTACATAATCACCGAAAGCACCGGAGACCATTTTGATCTCGTGGCTTTTCATCCAGTTTAGATTGCCACGCAGCGTATTGATCTCACCATTGTGAGCCAGCATTCGGAAGGGCTGAGCCAGTGACCATTGCGGAAACGTATTGGTCGAATAGCGCTGGTGGTAGATCGCGAAAGAAGAGACAAAGCGCTCGTCGCGCAAATCGAGATAGAAATTGTCGATGTCCTCTGCGAGGAACATGCCTTTATAGATCAGCGATTTGTGGCTGAGTGAGCAAATGTAAAAGCCCGGTATACCGGCTTCACGCGCACGGCGCTCAATTCGACGGCGGCAGAGATAAAGATCTCGTTCCAAAGATTCTTGATCGCGACCACGACCATCGCGAAACATGATTTGCTCAATCTCAGGGCGCGTATCTTGAGCTTTCTGGCCAATAATGGATGTATCGACGGGCGGTTGACGCCAGCCGTAAATGTAAAAGCCAAAATGCAGTATTTCAGTTTCAACAATCGAACGGGCGGCTTCCTGCTGGCCCAAATCCGTGCGCGGCAGAAAGATCTGCCCAACGCAGATAGGATCCGAGGTCGGGATATGTCCTGAGCGCTCAACTTGCTCACGAAAGAAATCCTGAGGCACGTCGATCCGAATGCCCGCTCCATCACCCGTCTTGCCATCAGCATCGACAGCGCCGCGATGCCAGACATTTTTAAGTGAAGCGATGCCCATCTCAACAATCTCTCGACGCGGGCGACCATCGAGAGCGACAACCATACCGACACCGCACGCGTGGTGTTCATCCTCTGGATTATAAGCATGCGCATCGATGAGGCGTTGGCGGTTTTCAAGATAAGTTTCGGTATACTCAGACATCATTCCGCCGCCATTCGAATTTGTTTCGCTGAGGCCCGCATGGCCTTGTGCATCTGCTCCGCAGCCTCGCGACCATCGACAATCGCCCAAACGACGAGGGAGGCACCGCGCACGATGTCACCCGCGGCATAGACGCCGGGAAGACTGGTCTCCATCGTCTTGAAGTCAATTTTGATGGCTCCCCAGCGATTAACGCGAAGAGACGGTTCATCGAAAAGGACGGGGAGGTCCTCCGGGTCAAAGCCCAAAGCCATGATCACCATATCAGCTTTCATATCGACCGTTTCGTCGGTTTTTTCGGGAGACTGACGCCCGGATGCATCCGGAGGGCCGAGCTTCATTTTCCGCACTCTGACGCCGTTGACGGTGTTCTCACCCGTATGGAGCACGGCCTCTGGTCCTGAGAGCCATTGGAAATCGACGCCCTCTTCCTCGGCATTCGCTACCTCACGCTGCGATCCCGGCATATTTGCGCGGTCACGTCGATAGAGGCAGGTGACAGATGCCGCGCCCTGACGCACGGCGGTGCGAACACAGTCCATCGCAGTATCGCCACCGCCAATGACGACGACGCGCTTGCCTTTTGCGTTCAAAGTCCCGTTTTCGAAGGCTTCAATTTTATCGCCGAGTCCGACTTTATTTGAAACCGTCAGATAATCGAGCGCGGGGTAAACGCCTTCAGCCCCTACACCGGGCACTTTCAGGTCGCGCGCTTTATAGACACCTGTGGCAATGAGCACCGTATCGTGGCTGTTGCGAATATCTTCGAGGGTGATGTCACTGCCAACATTGCAGTTAAACTGGAACCTGATCTGACTGTCTTCAAGACGTTTGATCCGGCGCTCAACGACGTCTTTTTCGAGCTTGAAACCGGGAATACCGTAGACCAGAAGACCGCCGCCACGATCATAGCGGTCATAAACGGTGACCTGATAGCCTTTTCGGCGCAACTGCTCGGCAGCGGCAAGCCCACCCGGACCAGCGCCTATAATGCCGACAGATTGAGTGCGCTCACGCGGCGGCGTGATCGGTTTCACCCACCCCTGCTCCCAAGCAGTGTCAGTGATGTATTTTTCAACAGAGCCGATCGTGACCGTGCCGTGGCCAGACTGCTCAATCGTGCAGATACCCTCACAGAGCCTGTCTTGCGGGCAAATCCGACCGCAGATCTCAGGCATGTTATTGGTGGCGCTGGAGACGGCATAAGCCTCTTCCAAACGATCTTCTGCTGCCAGCTTTAGCCAGTCCGGAATATTGTTTGAAAGCGGACAGCCCTGTTGGCAAAAGGGCACGCCGCACTGTGAGCAGCGCGCGGCCTGATCGGCTGCCGCTTGTTTGCTGTAGTCATCATAGATTTCATCAAAATCGCCTGTGCGCGCACTAGCGTCGCGCTTGTCCGGCATGGAGCGCTCAACTTTGATAAACTGCAACATCTTTTGCGACATAACGAAATCTCTTTGGAATAATCTTGTTATGCGCCACGAATTTCAGGTCAGCAAGGCAAAATAATTCCACTATATATCGAAATGATATTTATATACTGCAGTTGGAGGCTTTACTTAACCTTTCTGTAAATCATTCTCAATTATATATATCATAATGATATTTTTAAAATCTATGGTTAGCGATAGCGGTTTTTGTTAGGGGCGAACGTCCTCTCCTGAAACGGCACTGTGGTTCATGTCTCTTCTGCAACTCTTCATTATATCGATCATACAAGGTTTGACAGAATGGCTGCCGATTAGCTCTTCGGGGCATGTTTTGCTGGCGGCACAGTATTTCGAGCTTGAGGGGCGCGATGAGTATCTCATCAATGCCATGGCACATATTGGAACGCTTGGCGCGGTATTGCTGTACTTTTGGAAAGATGTCGGCAGGGCTATTCGTGGCGGTTTGCGGCTGCCCGCGGCAGTTTTGGGATCGGGGTCAAAATTCGACTCAGATCAACACCTTGCTCTGCTCATTCTAGCATCACTTCCGATAACACTGGTGGTTATTGGGATTTATGAAATTGCGTTTCCGGATATCTGGAAGGCCAATCTACGGTCAGTCTGGGTCGTTGCGATGACATCAATTACTTTCGGTTTGGCGCTCTGGTGGGCGGATGCCAAAGCGCCAAAAGAACGCGATCTCAACGATATGAGCGCGTCAGAAGCCCTATGGATCGGCGCCACACAAGCGATTGCGGCCCTACTCCCGGGGACAAGTCGATCAGGGGTCACGATGACAGCAGCGCGCGCTTTTGGGTTCTCGCGGATGGAAAGCGCGCGATTCTCAATGCTGATTGGAGCACCCCTGCTCGCAGCGATCGGCCTTTACGCCTTGCTTCAACTGGCAGGAAGTGACGCAAACGCGGGCGTGGCGACCTTGAATGATGGTCTCATCGTTATGGCGCTTTCCTTTGTCAGTGGCTTTGCCAGCATCTGGGCGTTGATGGCACTTTTGAAGCGGATGAGCTTTCTGCCCTTCGTTATCTATCGGGTCTTGTTGGGTGTCGCTCTCATCGCTGCGGGGCCATGGTTGGGTCTGTTGTAATCCTCAGTACATCCATCCCCCTTACATCCGCCACAAAGCGCGATAGGACCTTAGCCATGAGCCTACGACCGCGCGCCCGGATACACCTATCTCATATCGCCGAAAACTGGCGCACCTTGGACGGATTGAAGACGTCGGGCGCAACGGGCGGCGTTATAAAGGCAGACGCTTATGGTCACGGGCTAAAAGAAGTTGCTGACACGCTGCACGACGCTGGATGCGATCACTTCTTTGTCGCGCACGGCTTTGAAGGTGAAGTCGCAAGGCGGGCGCTTGGTCCAAACCCTGTCATTTATGTTCTTAACGGCCCAAGCCCTTATGAAGAGGCGATTTATCGGAAGTGGGCCTTAACCCCGGTTATTAACTCAGACTTGCAGTTTCAAAGTCTGGTGACTTGGGTTCAGACCGGTGGGAAGCTGGCGAAGGGCTACGCTTTGCAGTTCGACACGGGGATGAACAGATTGGGTATTCCAGCGGGCGATGCTACCACGCTCGCCGAGGCTGTCAGAGGCATGGAGCCAGGCCTTATCGTCTCACATCTCGCTTGTTCCGAGGATGCAGGCCACACGATGAATACGCAACAGGCAGAGCGATTTGCAGATATTTGCGAAGCATTCAGTGATATTCCTTCCAGTCTCTCAAATTCAGGAGGTGTTTTTCTTGGCGACGGGTTTTCTCACGCGCTTAGCCGACCGGGAATCGCGCTCTATGGCGGGGGCCACCCGACTGAAGGCGTTACGTTGAAACCGGGACTGACGCTTGAAGCACCTATCGTACAGATTCGCACCATAGAATCCGGTGAGAATGTCGGGTATGGTGCAACCTACAGAGCGGATCAGGCGAGATTACTCGCGACGGTCGCGCTAGGCTATGGGGACGGGTTTCCACGCTCCAGCTCAAACAAAGGCTTCGCGACAATTGAGGGAGAGCGGTGTCCAATCGTTGGACGCGTTTCAATGGACCTCATTACAATTGATGTAACCTCAGTTCCAAAGCTTGCAAGACCGGGCGTTTTCGCCCAATTCATTGGGCCACAAGCTCCGTTGGAAGAACAGGCGGCGCTGGCTGGAACAATTGGTTATGAACTGACGACAGGATTGCTGCCCCGTGTCATCCGCACCTACGAAAGCTAAAGCCGGATTGCCCAATCCGCTTCAATGGCTTGGTCATGCGACACTCGCCATGTTCGGCGAAATTGGTCGCGTTTCAATTTTCACTGGGAAGACAGCATTTTCATCCCTGACACCGCGTTGGTATGCCGGCCAAATCTTCCGCCAGATGGTCGCCATTGGCTTTTACAGTCTACCCGTCGTCGGCTTGTCAGCGATCTTCATTGGCGCGGCGCTGGCGCTAAATATCTATGAGGGTGGAACACGCTATGGGGCAGAGCAATTTGTCCCACAAATTGTTGTCCTGGGGATTACCCGTGAATTGGGTGTGGTCATCACCGGCCTCATGTTAGCGGGGCGCGTCAGCGCTGGCATTGCGGCTGAGATCGGGGCGATGCGGGTTACAGAGCAGATTGATGCACTGAAAACTTTGAGCGCTAATCCGTTTCGTTATCTTTATGCGCCACGTTTCCTCGCAGGGCTGATTACGCTACCGCTTCTCGTCATTGTCGCCGATATCATCGGCGTCATGGGCGGCTGGGCGGTCAGCGTCTATGGCCTCGGTTTCGACTCAACAACCTACTTGCGCAACACGCTCGATTTCCTGACCTTCAACGACGTTCTCGTTGGCCTGATCAAAGCGGTCTTTTTCGGTGGGATCATCGCGATTATGGGCTGCTATCATGGTGATAAATCAACTGCGGGTGCGACGGGTGTCGGACGCGCAGCGACCTTCGCTATGGTTGGTGCGGCCGTTCTGATCCTCGCCTTCAACTATGGCCTCTCAACTCTGTTTGTGGAGATCGGACTATGAGCGCACCTATTCTGGCTCTGGATGATATTCACAAGTCTTTCGGATCAAACAAGGTTCTGCAAGGCGTCACTCTGGATGTCGCGCCGGGCAAGTCCCTCGTTATTCTCGGCGGTTCCGGTTCTGGGAAGTCCGTTATGCTCAAGAACGCACTGGGCCTTATGACACCGGACAAGGGCAAGATCCTCTTCGATGGAAAGGATGTGACTCGTGACCAAGGCGCAGGGCGCGAAGCCCAACGCGCGCGCATGGGCATGTTATTTCAATCAGCAGCCTTGTTTGACAGTCTCACCGTCTGGGAGAATGTCGCCTTTCGCCTGATCAATGCAGACGGGGTAAGCCGTCGTCATGCCAAAGAGCGGGCGATCGAAACGCTAAAACAGGTCCGCTTAGGGTCAGATGTGGCCGATCTGACGCCCGCAGAAATTTCTGGCGGGATGCAGAAACGCGTGGGTCTTGCCCGGGCGATCATCACGAAACCTGATTTGATCTTCTTCGATGAACCAACAACTGGTTTGGATCCCATCACCGCTGACGCCATTAACGATCTGATCGTTGAACAGACTAAAGCGTTGGGTGCCGCAGCCGTGTCAATCACGCATGACATGGCGAGTGCGCGCAAAATCGCAGATGAGATCGCCATGCTCTATGAAGGCGAGATTATCTGGCGCGGCCCCGCGAGCAGTATCGATGATAGCGGAAATGATTATGTCGATCAGTTCGTGCATGGCCGCGCAGAAGGGCCGATCCAGCCCGCCCTTTAAGCATTTCATTCTTTCTTGCGCGAGATGGCACAGGGCTTGCTCGCCTATCAGGCGAATTATGGAGCCTGCCCCATCATGAAACGTCTGATTTTTGCGCTCATCGTGTCTCTTGGTATGTACGCCCCTGCCCTGCACGCATCGCCGGACATGGCGAAGATGTGGGGCGAAGAAGCGAGCTTTCTAGAAGCTGACACAGTCAATTTAATTACAGCGCTAGATCGGGGAGGCGATTATGCCCCATCGGATGCCTACATTCTAAACGTCTCACGCTTTGGGCGGACTTCAAAGATGCTAGCAAGTTGGAATGACGCCTCCGGTGGACCACAAGATCTGGGATGCATTCTTCGCGGCATGTCGACTGAGGCAGAGGACCAAACATTGGGTCTGATCGACGCTGAAAGTTCTAGCGATGCACGCACCCATTTAAAGCGCCTCGAAGGGATGTTTGCTGATGCGCAATTGATCGCGCGTGCAGCAGAGGCGCAAAGCGCCACCCCTACCCTATCGGGCAATCATCGCGGAAATGAAGCTTGCCCGATGGAATTGGAAGCGGCACGTCGCGCGTTGCAGTAATATATATATTTGAGTCTAGACTAGCTTAGCTGCGCGATCGCGTCATCGATGGTCGCGCCTGGACGGGACAATAGGGCATCAATCTGCGCGCGTTGCTCAATGGCCAACCAAATGCCTTGGACTTCAAGGTCGACAACTGACCATGTCCCACCACGCTCAATCACACGCCATTTTAAAGTGAGCGGATCACCAAAGCCGGTAACACGAGATACAACAATAGCGTCGCGAGCGTTTCGAGCTGAGGTCTGAATCACTTCGACTGAAAGCGCTTCAACCGTAGAGGCATGACGCGCGATTTGCTGGCGAAGAAAGGCATCCAACGCGCTTGAGAACCGTTGAACGTCCTCTTCGCTGAGACTGCGAGCGTGTTGGCCAAGCGTGAAGTGCGCAATCATGTCCACATTTAAATAAGACAGGATCGTATCGGCGATGGCGTCACCTTGCGCTTGCTCGAGATCATAGGCGGCCTGTTCGACCAGAGCAGCGGGTCGCAAATTCGCTGAACCTGCTGAAGCTGGGACAACGCTCAGAGCACTCAGACCCAAAAATACTGACGAGACCAAAACTGATTTCAACATAGCGAACTCCTTGCTCAATGCCGCTGGTCTATGCCAGCGTTTGTTGGGCAGGATATGGCCCGCAAGAACCGTTCCGAAAATATCTCAGCTTTCTATATGGGTTATGCAATCCTTGCATGGATTGGCGTCGGTGAAGCAACAGCCTCAAGGGCTTCATCGAGAACATCGAGACCTGCGCCAGGGCGCGGTGCCTTTTCGCTGAGGACGCGTCGCCACATTCGAGCGCCGGGTTGACCATTGAAGAGCCCGAGCATGTGGCGTGTCATTGAGGAAAGGCGGGTCCCATGGCCAAGTTGCTCACTTATATAAGCCCTGTAGCGCGCCACAGCATCGAACGGATCTACTGGCCGGGCAACAGGATCGAACAGCATTTGATCGACATGGCCGAGCAATGCAGGCTGTTGATAGGCGGCGCGACCAAGCATGACGCCATCAAAGGTCTTTAGGTGAACTTTGCAGGCTTCAAGATCGGTAATGCCACCATTTAGAATAATCGTCAGATCTGGTCGTTCCGCTTTGAGCTCTGCGATCAGCTCGTAATCCAGTGGAGGGATATCTCTATTCTCCTTTGGAGACAGGCCTTTCAGCCACGCTTTGCGCGCATGGACCGTGAAAACCTGACAGCCTGCATTAGCGACCTCGTCGATAAAGCCAAACAGGGTTTCGCGAGGGGGGTCATCATCTATCGCAATTCGGCATTTTACCGTGACAGGGATTGATACTGCTGCGCGCATCGCTCTCACACAGGCCGCGACTGTTTCAGGCGTGCGCATAAGGCATGCGCCGAAAGCACCGCTTTGCACACGATCCGAGGGACAGCCACAATTGATATTCACTTCGTCATAGCCAAGCTGCTCTGCGATCCTTGCCGCCTCCGCCATTTTGGCAGGCTCATTGCCACCAAGCTGAAGGACAATCGGGTGCTCATCGCGATTGAAACCAATAAGGCGGTCTCGGTCGCCATGGATGACAGCATCAGCTGTTACCATTTCAGACCATAATAGCGCCCGCCGCGACAAGACGCGATGGAAAGACCGGCAATGGCGATCCGTCCAATCCATCATGGGCGCGACGGAGAACCTATATGAGATCTGCGATGAGGTCATATTATCCAAGACTAATTAGAGGGCTATCAGATGCCGACTTAAACAGCGTTATCAACTAAGCAAGCGGCGGCAAAACAGCAATGATATGATAGCGCAATTCCCTTTCTCTAAACGCGAGAAATGACGCTTTCGCTGAAAACACCTTCTGAAGGTCAGATAAATTCCCGTCGATTTGCACAGGGTTGCGTCATGGCGCGTGCATAGATGCCTTAATTTGGGTCAAAGAAAGCAATCGAAGCGGCGGATCATCGGTTTCCAAATTAAGTGTAGGCAGAATCGAATATAGTGTATACACTTTAGAAATAAGCAAGTGGGATCTAATCGGCGGAGAAAACAATGAAAAATAACAAAGCTCATAATTTTGTGGCGGCGCTTTTAACCACAACAGCGCTTGCCACAGTTCCGGCGTTTGCTCAGGACGCTGACGAAGAGCGGACTTTGGATACTGTGCGCGTAACCGGAAGTGCTGAGTTTTTCCGCCCGACGGAAGCCTCCAGCGCGACCAAAATTCCGCTTGCAATCGTCGAAACACCACAGGCGATCACTGTTCTGACCGAGGATATCATCTCACTCACAGGTATCCGCGATCTTGAAGGCGCATCAGGCCTTGTGCCGGGCTTTGTCGCGAAGGGAACCTATGGCGGCTTTGACAACAGGTTCAGTGCCCGCGGCTTCGACCTGTCCGTTGCTGAAGGCATTCTGATCAACGGTGTACAAGTCGCCAGCAATGTCGACCGCGACTTTATTGGAGTTGAGCGCATCGAATATCTGCGCGGACCAACGAGCATCGTCCTCGGTACGGTGAACTATGGTGGCGCGGTCAACATCATTACAAAGCGACCCGGGGATGTCCTCGAAGGTTCTATCGCTGGCGAAGTTGGGTCATGGGATCTCTATCGTATACAGGGTGAGTTTGGTGGTCCTCTCAATGAGAGCGGGACGGTTCGTGGATATGTCGCTGGTGCTTATGAGGATCGTGGCGGTTTCCGTGACGGCGAGGAGTTGGAAAAACTCCCCGTTCGGGCTGCGCTCGATATCGATCTGACGGAAAGAACGTTGTTCACATTGGATCTTAGTGCGGAGAATGGTGAGGGTAATCCAACGGGGACATTCTCACGCGATTACATTAGAGATAATCCGCTGCCGGACTATGTTCCAATTGACTGGAACCCTTGCGGTGAAATTACAGGCTGTTTCACTGACTACACAAACCGCGAAGCCACGGCCAATCTAAGACATGATTTCGAGAATGATCTCTACGTCAGAGCGACGCTGGGTTATGCCTATACAGACCGTCAGCATCGCTTTGTCAGCTTCCTCGGGGGCGGCTTTCCGAGCTTCTCGTTCATCCGCGCAGACGTGGATGACAGACAGACAGATGGCCCATACGGCTTCTGGTATACATACGATGACACAGACACATACGAGACCTACTTCGGCGAGTTTGCCTTTGGTGGCGAGTTCGAAGCGTTTGGGCAGTCACACGACTTCCTGCTTCTCGCTGAACAGCGCAACCGTAAGATCACTGAAGACTATGAACTCCAGGATCCGAGCACATTCTTTGTGCAGTATGCCAACTATCTGAATCCAACAGTCGCGAGCGGCACGGGTGACGTTGCAATCTTCCCGCAGCAGACATTTGATTGGGACAGCTCAATCCGCAAAGAGGACAGCATAGCGCTGACTGCCCAGCTGATTTTGCGCCCGATTGACCGATTACAAGTCCTGCTCGGCGTTCGTTATGAAGATGAGGAAACAGAACTCGACGGCATCAATAATGGCGGCGCAAATGGTCCATTCGGCTCAAGCCGGGACATTAATGACCTTGAATATTCAGTCGATGATACAGTCTTCAGGGCTGGCGTCGTTTACGAAGCTTTCGATGATATCTTCGCATACTTCAGCTACTCAGAAGGCTTTCTGCCGGTCAATGTGAACAATTTGGATGACCGCCAAGCGACCGCCGAAACAGGCACGCAGTATGAGGGCGGCGTGAAGGGCGAATTCCTGAATGGTCGCCTCGGCGCGGGTGTTAGCGTCTTCTTGATCGAACGCGACGATGTCTCAGCCACGACCGGCGACGGGGTTCTAGCAGAGCCGTCATCCCGGTCCCAAGAGCATTCAGGCTTCGAAATTGAGTTGATCGGTGAAGTCACAGAAGGCCTCGATGTCATCGCGACATACGCCAACCTTGAGACAGAAATCACGAAGAGCTTGGATGAACCTGAGATTGTTGGCAATGAAATCCCGAACGCGCCGAATGATCAGTTCAGCCTTTTCGTTCAATATCAACTCCCCTTCGACTTTGAGGCTGTTGAAGCCGTCAGTATCGGTGGCGGTATCGAATATGTCAGCGAGACGTGGGACAGTGAGGATAATGAATTTCAACTGCCCGACTACACACTGATCAATGCGAACATCAATGTCGATATTACCGATGTTTTGAAGTTCCAATTGATTGGTCGCAACCTCGGTGACGAAGAATACTTTCAGAGCTTCCTGGGATCGGGCTTTGCCGGTTGGGCATGGGGCGAACCGAGAAGTGTCTTGGCCCGACTGACATATGACTTCTAGCAACGCTATAGATGTCATCTCAGTATGATTGTAAGGAGCGTTCAGTATGAGCGCTCCTTTTCTTTTCCAACGAGCCATTGGTCTCCATAAATCCGGCCGTCTGAGGGACGCCATTTCAGCTTATCGTGCGCTTCTGAAACAAGGCGCGGATATCAATGCGGAGCACTATCTTGGTCTGGCCTTGGTGCAGACCGAAGATATTGAAACGGGTCTGAAGCATCTTCGTTCAGCCAACGATGCTGAGCCCCAAAACCTCATCTTTCTGACAAATCTCGGGAAGGCATTGCTGAAAAGTCCTCATGTTGAGGAAGCGCGCTCTGTGTTTCGTCGATGCGTTGAGGCGAATTCAAAAGATGCTGAAAGCTGGAACAATCTCGCAGGTCTAGAGCGCCGTCTGGGAGATTTAGACGCTGCATTGGAGGCCTATCGCAAGGCGCTTCATTTGAAACAGCATCCAGCGATTGCGCTTAATCTGGGATTGGTCGCCAAGGACAAAGGATATCGCGAAGAGGCACGCTCTGCTTTCCTGCAGACATCTCGTCTGGACCCAAAATCCACACGCGCTCTAGTGCAACTGGCGGCGATGGGGACAGAGGACGGCGCTTTCAATGATGCCGAAGCACATCTGTTACGGGCTTACAAAATCGATCCAAACAATGCGCGCACACTTGCGGCTCTGCTGACGCTTCGGTCTTACAGTCCGAGTGAGGATATTCTTCAGCAGGCAGAGCGCGTTCTCGAACAAGAAGGGGAATCTGAGGCGGAAGAAAAGACACGGCTCGGATTTGGGCTCGCGCGTGCCTATCAGCGCCGCAGCGAACATGATCGGGCCTGGCAGTTTGCGGCAGCAGCCAATGCCACAGTTGCAGAGCAAGCGCCCTATTCCAAAGGCCTTCTGGAGAATGAGATCAAACGCCTTGAGACGGCCTTTACTCCCGAGCTTTTGGAGGATTTGAAACAGGCCCGAGGCAATGGCGACAGTCTCATCTTTGTTCTGGGGCTGCCCCGTACGGGCACGACACTGGTCGAGCAAATTTTGTCTTCGCACCCGGATGTGTTCGGGGCAGATGAGCGCCCGGAGATTCCGGCACTTGTGGGGCAGTTGGATCGGCCGGAGCACCCCTATCCTGATGCTTTGGGCCGCGTCTCTTCGCAGTGGTTGTCAGACTTGGCGAGACAACACGAAGAAAAGATCGCCAGCCTTGCGCCAGAAGCGCGTCTGGTTGTGGATAAATTACCATTCAATTTCAGCCATTTAGGGCTCATTGCGGGTTTGTTTCCAAAGGCTCGCCTGGTTCATTGTACGCGCGATTTGCGTGACGTCTTTGTGTCCTGCTTTTTCACAGAGTTTAACGATAGCCTTCAAGCGTTTCGCACAAATGCGGAAAACTTTGCGCATTATGCGGGTCTTTATAGGCACATTATGGGTCATTGGGAGAGACTTTTTGGGGACCGAATACATACCGTTAGCTACGAAGACATGGTCGCCGATTTTGACCCTCACGCCAGAGCACTTCTGAAACATTGTGGTCTCGATTGGCATGAGGACTGCGCGCGCTTCTTTGAAACACAGCGGACTGTACGCACACCGAGTCGCTGGCAAGTCCGACAACCGCTCTATTCGTCATCGGTGGGGCGTTGGCGACATTATGAGACCCACCTTGGACCTGTCGCAACGCTTTGAAGATTTGGTAAACAGCTTTCTTTCTCACCATCAAAGTGTATACACTTTGAGTAGAGGAACGACACTATGCGACACATTTTGACATCTATAGCGATTGGCGCGGGCGCTTTGCTTCTTGCAGCCTGCAACGGTTCGACAAACGCCCAATCGACAGCCGGCGACAGTTCAGCAAAGGAGGCGGTTGCTCAATCTGATCAACCCATCGCATTTGATATGCAGCAGGCACGCACGGCCATGGACGCTGTTGCGTTTAACAATCCCGCCCGCATCACGCCCGTTTGGTCCGAAACAGGAGATCGATTTGCTTACTCTTATGGGGACTCTGTTCGCGTTCGAGCAACAGATGACGCTCGCCTCTTGTTTGAACTTACCAAAACAGCGCTGGCGGACGAACTCTCCGTATCCTCCGAAGACCTCTCAATTGAGATAGACGACAGCGCGTCCACATTAACTCTGAGTGCGGGTGACAGAACTTGGACACGTCCTCTAGAGGCTGAAGCCACTGCGACTGAGACGGAACCAAAACCGCAAGCGAAGACGGTGCGGAAGATGTTTCCAATGAACGGATATGACCGTCGGGAAAGCCTTTCTCCTAACGGCACAGTCTTCGCCAGTCTGGACGGACCGGACCTTGCGATCCGCGATGTCGAGAGCGGTGAAATTCGACGCCTGACCAATGAGCAGGAGCCACATATTCTATGGTTTCATGGGAATGATATCTGGGAGAACTCCGATACAATCTGGAACCCTGATGGAAGCCACTTCATTGCGCGACGCCATGATTCAAGCGCCACACCCGGCATGTTATCACTCGACTATCTTGAGAAATCAGAGCGTCTGATTGATTTTCGCT
This sequence comes from Pseudomonadota bacterium, assembly GCA_039030935.1. Taxonomy (GTDB): domain Bacteria; phylum Pseudomonadota; class Alphaproteobacteria; order Caulobacterales; family Hyphomonadaceae; genus Henriciella. Next base: position 20,684 of record JBCCDF010000010.1, read on the forward strand.
ATTGGGGACGCGCGGGCGATCCACTGCCTGAAACGACCCTGATGTCCGTAAATGTTGAGACCGGTGTCCTGACCCAACTCGGTGCGCCGAGTGGCAATGACGGGCATCTTTTCTTCATCGAGTGGTCGCCAAATGGAACCTCAATTCTTGCTGTAGCCTATAGCCGCGATCTGTCTGAACAGACCATTTTCTCTATCAATGCCGAGACGGGTGAAGCGACAACGCTTCTATCTCGCCGTGTCGAGCGCGGATGGGTGAAGTGGCCTAGCGGCCCGCGAACCATCCGGCACCTAGGTGAGGATCAATACCTGCTGCGAAGCGATGAGAGCGGGTTCTTCAACTACAGCATCCTCAACGCAAATGGAGAGCCTGTCCGAACGCTAACGAATGGCGATGTCGATGTTGGCAGCGTGATTGGGATCGATGAGGAGGGCGGGTGGCTTTACTATCTCGCGCCAGCAAGTGCGGACCGTCCCTATGACCAAATTCCCCACCGTATTGATCTGGAAGGCGGCGACCCGCAACAGCTTGCCTCAGACACTGGGGTTTATTCAGCATGGCTGAGCCCAAGCAAGACCCATCTGGTCTGGCGACACTCAGATGTTGATCGCGCGACGCAAACCGAGCTTGCAACCGTGGATGGTGATCTCGTAGCTGTTATTGAAACCGTCGAAACGCCGGAGACAATTCTTGGAGCCCCCCTGCCCGAAATGACGGTGTTTGAAAGCTTCGATGGGACAAAGGTCCACGCGCAAATCTTGAAACCGGCAGGGTTTGACCCTGAGAAAAGCTATCCTGTTATCCACCGCGTCTACGGTGCGATGCAGAGCAAAGTGACACGAACAGGCTTCTGGCCTGAAACCGTTGGCTGGCCCGGGTCAGAATACAATTCCATGTTGAATTACTTCGCGCAGGAAGGCTTTGTCGTGGTGTTGATGGACCCACCCGGAACGCCGGGGCGCGGACGCGACTATAATCTCGCCTATTGGGGCAGTTGGCCGGGCGACACGGCAGAGCATTACGCGGCGGGACTAAAAGCGCTCGGTGCAGATCGCCCTTGGATGGACCTGTCGCGGGTCGCGGTCGAAGGCAATAGCTGGGGCGGCTATGTTGCACTTTTCACTGCACTGGAAAAGCCGGACGTCTATAAAGCGTCTTCCATCTCTGTTCCCGAAGTTGAGCTGATGGATCACGCGCATTGGATTGAATGGCAGATGGGGACACCAGCCAATAATCCAGAGGCTTATGAGGCAGGGGCGCTCCAAAACCGCGTCGACGAATTAGATGTCGACCTGATGATTGTCGCGGGCATGAATGACGCCAATGTCTCGGTCTCCAATACAATGAAATTGCTCGATGCTTTGGCGGAACAAGGCAAGCCCTATGAATTGGTCATCTTTCCGGGAACAAACCACCCACATCAGGGGCGTGGAGATCGATATGCTTACGCCGTCGAACGAATCAGAGCGTTTCTTGATGAGTCCCTTAATCAAGCGGAGCCGGAGAATTGAACTCAGTCGCTGAGGTTTTCGCATCCCATGTCAAAGAGAATGCGGAAGCACTGTGCCTCGCTCCCCATGATAAGGCAGCTTGGACCCGCGAGCAGACTTGGCGCCTCGCAGAAGCATTTGCAGACAAGCTTTACGGGGCCGGCGCGCGGCAAGGCGGACGGGTTACTGTTATTGTCGAAAAGTCACCTGAGGCGTTTCTTGTCTATCTTGCCTGTAACCTGGCGGGCTTTGTCTACCACCCCGCCAACATCGCCTACACAGATAACGAGCTGAGCTATCTGATTAGCGATGCCCGCCCGGACGTCGTCATTTGCGTGCCGGAGCGCGAAGTGTCGATTGCCGCGATGGGAAGCCATACAACGCTGACACTCAACCAAAGTGGCGGCGGGACATTTATCAGCGCGTCTGCCGCTGAGCGCGCCCCGTATACTGCCGCCCCAGACGACTGGGCAGCGCTCCTCTATACCTCCGGGACAACTGGTAAACCCAAGGGCGCGATGCTGAGCCAAGGGAATTTGTTGTCCAATGCGCTAACATTACGCAACGCTTGGCAGTTTACGAACGAAGACCGGCTTTTGCACATGTTGCCGATCTTCCACGCGCACGGACTGTTCGTGGCGGGGAATACTTGTCTGGTTGCAGGCGCTGCACTCCTGTTTGAACCGGCGTTCAATCCCGATCGATTTTTTCAACGGATTGGAGAAGCAACCTCCTTCATGGCTGTCCCAACGCTTTATGGTCGCCTTTTGAAAGATGAGCGCCTATCGGCTGACACAGTTGGCCATGTGCGGCTGTTCACGAGCGGGTCTGCTCCGCTCGATGCCGTCGCCTCTGACGCATTCGAAGTCGCCTCAGGCTCGCGCATTCTGGAGCGCTACGGCATGACGGAAACGCTCATGCTGACGTCCAATCCGTATTTTGAGGAACGCCGCGCAGGAACAGTAGGCCTGCCCCTTCCCGGTGTGGATCTTCGTCTACGCAAAGACGACGGCGAGATCGCAAATCCGGGCGATATCGGAATTGTTGAGGTGTCCGGCCCAAATGTCTGTCGTGGCTATTTCAACCTTCCAGACAAGACCGAAGAGGCCTTCACGGAGGATGGATATCTCATCACGGGCGATATCGGCATTCTCAGCAAAGACGGCTATCTGACGCTGCAGGGACGCTCCAGCGATATGATTATTTCTGGGGGCTACAACGTCTATCCCCGGGAGGTCGAGAACGTCCTGCTAGATCTCGATGGCATTGACGAAGTGGCCGTCTTTGGCATTCCCCACCCTGATTTTGGGGAAGGCGTTGTTGCTGTGATTGTTGGCGATACAGATTTGAGTGAGCGCGGGATCATTGCCACATCTCGAGAACGGTTGGCCAACTACAAGGCTCCAAAACGTGTTCTCATCTTGGATGAGCTACCCAAGAACGCGATGGGGAAAGTGGATCGGAAAATCCTACGCACACAGTTTGACAGGCTTTTGGAGTAGCATGTTGGTATCCTCGCGCGACATCGACGACTTGCTCTCTCAGACGATAGAGACATGGCAGATGCCGGGCGCTCAGCTCTGCGTTATGACAAGAGCCAATACCTTTTTTGCTCAGGCGGGCTTTGCGAATCAGGAAACGCGCGCGCCTGTGTCAGAGGAAACGCGCTTTCAGCTTGGCTCAACGACGAAACCCATGATGGC